>JAFUNA010000017.1 GCA_017473165.1 Clostridia bacterium
AAATTCACAAGACATAATTTGATTTTTCATAGCAGAAATCCTTCCTTATTCTCATAATAAGCAATCCTGTTTGACGCCTGCCGCACTTTGTTGTTTCTGCTATGCTGTCTTATCGGAAATCATCAGGTCATCCCGCCCTACAATCGAAATTAAAAGTTAAAATTTATTTCAGTTATTCTTTTTACTTTTAACGGTTGCGATGATTCCTGCCGCTGCGAGGAAAATCGGCCATATAATCAACCCGTAAATCGCACCGATACCGTGGTTAACATAGCTGAAATTCCAATAGTAGACAATCGCCCATATCAAATCAACCGCAAATTCGGCGATAAGCCCCCAAAGAAGAACCTCTTTCATGCCCGATTTGCTGCGATTCGTTTTGAACATCGCACAGATTCCGAAATATGCCGCCGCACAGAGAACCCAGAAAAGCACCCAGATTTCCGCACCGTGAACGCCGCCGACAGAGTAAATTGCCGTAATCCTGCTTTCAGCTCCTTATTTATCGTTGGTTGCGTTGCCGTTGCCCCAGACGGGGATTGCTTCGCCAAGATAAGTGGGCTCGGGCTTGAAAATTCCGTAAACAAAATCCTTGTTTCTTGCAAGAATTTCACGGATGTCACGGTAAAGCTGACCTACGTAGCTTCTGGGGTTTGATGCAACACCGTATGCCTCAAGTCCAAGGGCTCTTGCATCGTAAATCGCCCTGTAAAGGTGGTAATCCTGCGTCACAATCAGAATTTTCTCCGCTTTGAAAATATCCCTCGCGCGGTACATACTCTCATAGGTTGAAAATCCTGCGTGATCCATGAAAATATTTTCCGACGGCACGCCTCTCTCCGTTGCAAAATCCTTCATAACGTTGACCTCATCATAGCCCTCTCTGCCGTGGTCGCCGCTCATTATCATTTTTTCGCTCGCACCGAATTCATAAAGCTCAATGCCCTGCAGCAGCCTGTCCTCCAGCATATGGCTGGGGGTTTCGCCGTGCACACCGCATCCGAGAACAAGGATGCAGTCATAGCCCGAGCCCGCATTTTCGGGGTTGAGAACATATTTTTCGGTGGATTTTCTGACGTATAAATCGATGCCCAGAACTGCAATTCCGCAAACGATGCCGATGCAGAGCAGGGCGGCGATTAATTTCTTGATTATTCTCATTATTATTTCTCCTTGGATTGCTCCCGTCACTCTAAACAAAAACCGAATACCAGTTTCGGGCAAGCTTGTTGTATCTGAAATCCTCTTTGTCGGTATCCTTAAGATATTTGCGGATATTCTCCGAGTAAACAATTTCACAGCCCGTTAATTCCCCGCAGCCAAAAGCAACGGAACCGTTAAAAACACAGACATCCCCGAAAACCGTAATTTTTTCGTTGGAAAGCGTGATTTCCGTGCCCTCGGGAAGAAGCGGAGTTTTATTTTCATCAAAAGCCTCATAAATATTGTGATCAATATTTATATAATAAAGGCTGTTTTCCTGCGTAGCCTGTCCGCTTTTTTCATATTCGAGAAGAGTATCCTTCACAAGCTCATAGGAATCAATCAGTTCTTCGAAACCGTCACTTTTGTCATATGCGTATTCGGGATAAGCGTACCTACTCGTCATCAGTACGATATACGGCAAAGCAATGACTGCCGCCGCCAGAAGCACAACGCCCGCAACTGCCGACGCAATAATTATTTTGGTTTTCTTTTTCATGATGCTCCCCTCTCGCTTACATTTCGCTGTTAAGCTCACACACAATTATCTCGGGTCGGTTGCCGATTCGGAAGGGAAAAAGGCTGTTGCCGAGCCCTCTTGAAATTATCATGCTTGTTTTTCCGCTTCGGAAAATTCCCGCATCGTATTCGGGGAAAAATCCCTGATTGGGGGTCAGAATTCCGCCGACAAAGGGCAGGCGAATCTGTCCGCCGTGGGCATGTCCCATTAAAACAACGTCAAAGCCGCTGTCAACGTAGGTATCAAAAATTTCGGGTCTGTGGGAGAGAAGAATTCCCGTTCGACCACCCTTTTCGGCGGCAAGAGCATTCAGCTTTTCTTCGTAAACTATTGTATTTTCATTCAGCACCGACGAGCCGAAAAACGTGAGGTCATCCATGCCCGCAAGGAAAATTTCTCCGCCGTCTTTTTCAACGGTCACTCCCCTGCAGTCAAGCACCGTAACCCCAAGCTTTTCAAGGGTTTTACGGAATTCGGGGTAGATATCCTTAAGTCTGCTTTCATGGTTGCCCGTGATGTAATAAACAGGTGCGATTTTCACCGCATTTTCGGCAAATTCCAATGCAATTTCGGGCTTTGTGTGATAGCTGTCGATTATGTCGCCCGTGATTGTGATGATATCGGGCTCCAGCTTTTCGATTTTCTTTATGAGCCTGCCGCCGAAATCCTTGTTATGCAGGTCGGAAATCTGAACAACACGGAATCCGTTGAAGCTTTCGGGCAGATTTTCGGGTGACACCTTATATCTGCTGACGGTGAGGCTGTTGTTGCCCCAATAAAGATAGATTGCGCCGAGAATTATCACGGCTATTGCGATAATGATGAATTTTTTCATAACATTTGTCCTCAAGTAATCGCTGATTAAATCGGATTGCAATTATCAGCAAGATGATTTTTTGTCAGAAATGTCAAAAAACGCAGACAATACTTTGTGTATTAACGAGTATTTTTGGCGTTTATGACGGAAAAACAGCCGTTGAGAATTGTGATTGCGATTTGAATCAGCGGTTACCGCAAAATGATAAAAGACGGAGAACAGACTAACCGTTCTCCGTCTTTTATCGGATGGCTCTGACATTGTTGCTCAATGTGTCAGATTGATATGATATTGACTATCATACACAACAGTATAGCCTATATTTTCCTTTTCGTCAACTGTTTTTTCAAAAATTTTTGAACAAATTTTTAATGAATTTCAGCCTTCTGCGGTTGTTATTTCTGTTTTGACAAGATAATCCGAGCTGACCCAGCCCTGTGCGGAATTATAGGTTACAAACGCCCAGCCCGAAACGGATTTTGTGACGGTGAGCAGTGTGCCGTTGGGGATTTTTCCGATGATTGCGGAATCGGAATTTGCTGTTTTACGCAGGTTGAGCACGCTGCCTGCGGTTTTTACCTTGTAGTTTCCCTTTGCAACCGCCTCGCCGTCATCGGTTGAGGTTACGGTTGTTGTTTCGGCGGCAAGAAGATTTTCGGCAACGGTGATTTTGCCCCATTCGCCGTTTCGCAGGGCAAGAAAAACTCCGCCCTCGCCGGGAAGAATTATGTCAAACGAAAAATCAACAACGGTTTCGCCCTTTGTGTTGATTACGCCGAATTTTCCGTTTTTACAGACGGGTGCAAGCCCGTTTCCGAAGCCGAAGGCAATGTCGCCGCCCATAACGTCTGCCGCAGAGCATGACTCAAACTCAAACGGAATTGCAGTTAAGCCGTTTTTGTTGATATAGCCCCATTTTCCGTCTTTTTTGGCAGGAGCAAGACCGCCCGAAAAATCGAGGGCTTTGTCGAAAATGAGGGGTATGTCAAGCTGAAGTGCTGCATTGAAAAATCCCCATTTTGCATCCTCTTTGAGGGAGCTCGCAACAGGATAAAGACCGTCGGTGACATCAAGCTCACCCGATTTTATTTCGCCTGCATAGCCCTTTTCGTCAGTCCATGCAAGGTGGTTGCCCACTTCGCTCCAGCAAGGGGTTGTTTCGGGCGATTTCAGCCCGTGATACTGGCGGTTGGTAACGGTTTTTGTTGCCGCATCAACCAGCAGAAGATATTCGGAAAACGGAGTGTCGGTCACATAGCGGAAGCTTCCCCATGTGTCGCTGCAAACGGAAAAGCTGTTGTGCACCGCCTTTTCGGTGATTTCGCCGCCAAAGGTCATAAGCCCAGCCTTGCCGCTCGGTTTTTCGGTGAAAACCGCCATTTCTTCGTTAAGGCTCTGAATTTTCTCAACATTTTCAAATCCCTTTGTCGAGAAGGAATAGCCCGTGTCTTTTTCTTCGTTTTTTTCAACGCCGTTTCTGACCGCAATGAAGCCCACGGCAACGGTTACGGCACAAACCGCAACGCAG
This sequence comes from Clostridia bacterium, assembly GCA_017473165.1. Lineage (GTDB taxonomy): Bacteria > Bacillota > Clostridia > Oscillospirales > Acutalibacteraceae > CAG-177. The sequence continues at coordinate 4,069 of JAFUNA010000017.1, forward strand.
ATTACCGCAATAAGCCATTTGGGAAGTCTTTTGTTGAGTTTGAATTTTATGTCTTTCATCCAATCACCCCTCGTTATGAATTATACCATAATTATACATCTCTAACAATTACAAAAGTGTGACAATATGGTTAATTTTTAATAAAATTGTTCTTTGGGAGAAAAATTTCCGTGTATTCCTACAAACTTGCAATACCGCCCTTGACTTTGATATGCGGTTGTGCTATACCTATTTAGGATTTTATAAATATATAAATACTTAATGTATAGGAAAGAAAAGAAAACGATATGGAAACTTTGTTTTGTATTTCAATCGCACTCGGTGCGGGACTGCTTCTCTCCCGTATCACAAAGCCCCTCGGACTCCCCTCGGTAACGGGCTATCTTATCGCAGGCATTCTCATCGGACCCTACTGCCTCGGCAGACTGGGCATTGACGGTCTCGGATTCACATCGGTTGAAAACGTTAAGGAATTCGAGATTATTTCAAACGTTGCCCTTGGCTTCATTGCTTTTGCAATCGGCAACGAATTCCGCCTTTCCCAGCTCAAAAAGGTGGGCGGCACGGCAACCTTTATCGGTATTTTTCAGGCGTTAATCGCAACTCTCATGGTTGATGCCGCTCTCATCGGACTTCACTTTGTTCTCGGCGAAAGACTTCCCCTTTCAATGGCAATCATCCTCGGCGCAATCGCCGCCGCAACCGCACCCGCCGCAACGCTCATGGTTGTGCGTCAGTATAAGGCAAAGGGCAAGCTTACGGATTTGCTTTTGCCGATTGTTGCAATCGACGACGCCGTAGGTCTGATTATTTTTGCGGTGTCCTTCGGCGTTGCAAAGGCCATCGAGCACGGCGAATTCAGCCTCAAGGCAATCATTCTTGAGCCGATTATCGAAATTGCGGGCTCACTTCTTCTCGGTCTTGTTATGGGCATACTTTTCTCATTCTGCGAAAAGTTTTTCAGCTCCAACAGCAAAAGACTCACCCTTTCAATCACCTTTGTTATCTTCACCGTTGCGCTTTCAATGGTCAAGTTTGAAATCGGCGGCGTTCACATCGGATTTTCCGCACTTCTTGTGTGCATGATGCTCGGCACGGTTTTCTGCAACATCTGCGATTTCTCTCCCGAAATTATGGAGAAAACCGACAAATGGACCGTTCCCCTGTTTGCCCTTTTCTTTGTTTTGAGCGGTGCAGAGCTTGAACTGAGCGTTTTCACCGATCTTGCAATTGTCGGAATCGGTGCTGCATATATCATTTCACGCTCACTTGGTAAATATCTCGGTGCATTTTCAAGTGCAAAAATCAGAAAATGCGACGACAAAACAACAAAATATCTCGGCATCACCCTTCTTCCCCAGGCAGGCGTTGCCCTCGGAATGTCGGTAACGGTTATGGAAATCGGCGAGGTCGGCGAGATTGTCAGAAACATAGTGCTCTTCTCCGTTCTTATCTATGAGCTTTTCGGCCCCGTTATGACCAAAATCGCTCTCACCAAGGCAGGCAACATTCAGCCCAAGCCCCACGAAAAGAACAGAAAGCACCGCACAGCTCCCGCAAAACTCGGCTGAAAATTATAAAAAAAGACAAAAAAACAGCTCCGAAGTCCGTTTCTTGGGACATCGGAGCTGTTATAATTTAGTCAATGAATAAATTATTTGCTTTGATTTTTACGTTTTTTTGATTTTTCCTTTCTTTTATACTCTCTTTCGCAAAGGCGTGCAGGCTTATGGGTCTGCACGTTTTTGCATTTTTTCTTTTAAACGAGTATAAGCAAGCCCGTCAAAGCAAAAAGCAAAGCGAGAATTGATGCAGATGTTATAATCAGATTCTTTTTCATGGCGAAACCTCCGAGGATTTTATTTCTCTTCGGATTATGTTCCGTATTCTTTTACAAAACTATAAAAATTTGTTTTCGTTTTGTTAAAACCGAAATCAGATGGGCTTTGCTCTGCAGATTGCAACTGCGGATAACGCCGTTGTTGTTGCGAAAATTGCGGATGTGATAAATAAAGCTGTCATTTTTGTTTCCCCCTGTAATTTTCTTTACCATCTTTTATACATTTGTATATAGCGTGCGGTTTTGTCCCCCTCACATTATATAAGTGTGCACATTTTTGAAAATTGTTGCATCAAAAATAAAAAAATTTTGATTTTTTTCAAAATTTTATTCAAATCGTTGAAATTTCATTGCATTTTGGTATTGTAAATTGATTTTTGCTGTGATATATTGAACTTACAACCTTATATAAAGGAGAAATTGCTATGATTAAAATTACATTCATGGGTGCAGGCAGCACCGTTTTTGCCCGTAACGTTCTGGGCGACTGTATGTGCACTCCCGCCCTTCGTGACAGCGTTATTGCCCTTTACGATATCGATGAGGAAAGACTTGAGGACAGCTACATAATCCTTTCCGCAATGAACAAAAATGTTAACGAAGGCAGAGCCAAAATCGAAAAATACTGCGGCGTTGAAAACAGAAAAGACGCTCTGCGAGGCGCAACCTTTGTTGTCAACGCAATTCAGGTCGGACTTTATGACCCCTGCACAATCATTGACTTTGAAGTTCCCAAAAAATACGGTCTTCGCCAGACAATTGCCGACACTCTCGGCATCGGCGGCATCATGAGGGGTCTTCGCACAATTCCCGTGCTTCAGGACTTTGCAAACGATATGGAAGAGGTATGCCCCGACGCATGGTTCCTCAACTACACAAACCCCATGTCAATCCTTTCGGGCTATATGCAGAGATACACAAAGATTAAGACCGTCGGTCTTTGCCACAGCGTTCAGAGCTGCTCCAGAGATTTGCTCAACAGACTCGGCATGGAGGATAAGCTTGAGGGCAGAAAAGAGCTTATCGCAGGCATCAACCACATGGGCTGGCTGCTTGAAATTCAGGACAAAGACGGCAACGACCTTTATCCCGAAATCCGCCGCCGTGCAGCAGAAATGAATGCAAACGAAAAGCACAGCGACATGGTAAGATTTGAGTATATCAAGAATTTCGGCTATTACTGCACCGAATCCAGCGAGCACAACGCCGAATACAACTGTTTCTACATCAAATCCAAGTATCCCGAGCTTATCGAGAGATACAACATTCCTCTTGACGAATATCCCCGCCGCTGCGTAAATCAGATTGCGGGCTGGAAGGCTGAAAAGGAACGAATTCTCGACAACGGTCAGATCACCCACGAGCGTTCGGGCGAATACGCTTCATACATCATGGAAGCCCTTGTTACCGGCAATCCCTACAAAATCGGCGGCAACGTGCTCAACACGGGTCTTATCGACAACCTTCCCGCCGATGCCTGCGTTGAAGTTCCCTGCCTTATCGACGGCAACGGAATTCATCCCTGCCATGTCGGCAAGCTTCCCGTACAGCTTGCCGCAATGAACCAGACAAACATCAACGCACAGCTGCTCACAATCAACGCTGCGGTCACAAAGAAGAGAGAAGATATCTACATGGCTGCAATGCTTGAGCCCCACACCGCCGCCGAGCTTTCCATTGACGACATCAAGGCAATGGTTGACGAGCTTATCGAAGCCCACGGCGAATACATGAAGGATTATAAATAAGCAAAATTCAACCCTCGGTTACGCACCGAGGGTTATTTTTTTGCGATAACAAATTTATTCACACTGCAGAAGTCCCATGACGCTGTAATTTTCAACTGCATTCCGCAGGAAATCCTCCGTCACGTCAAAATATTCCGCAAGGCTCCAGATTTCGGTTATTCCGCTTCGGATTGCGGATTTGAGCTCCTCAACGGGAACAAGCCATGCGGCGGCACGGCGGTCTGCACGGATTTCATGTTTTTTTCTGATATCCGCCGCCGAATAGGTATTATAAAACGAACCCGTTACGCAATGCCCGAGCTCGTGGGCAAGATGCACCCTCTCCTCCGCCTCGGTTTCAAGCTGCATGGGGTCGATGCCGACAAAGCATTGCCCCGACGCCGTCATCACCGACACCGAGCACGTTTCGGGCAAATCGTAGCACAAAACGCTCGTTCCGCTGTTTGCCGCAATCTCATAAAGCTCACTTGTTCTCGTTTTTTTTCGCCTCCCTTGCTTCAACATATTTTGCAAAATTGACAACTTCCTGCCACATTTCGTCGGTCACCTCGCCTGCACCCGAAAAAAGTGCAACCTTCGCCGCCTCAATGTTATTTTTTTCGTTATTTTCGTTCTGCGTGCCGTTCAGCTCGTCAAGCGAAACGCCGAAAAGCTTTGAAAGACACACAAGGGTTGACACAACGGGGGTCTGAAATCCCGTTTCCCATTTGCTGACCATGACTCGGTCGGTTTTAAGACCGAATTCGCTGTTGAGCCTTTGCGAAAGCTCCGTCTGGGTCATGCCGTTTTCTTTTCTCAATGCTTTGATTTTTTCACCGAGCATAAGAATCACCTCGGGCTCATAATATCATAAATGTTTCGATAACGCAACATTTTTTCAAAAAAAGTGTTGACAACGAAACAAATGTTCGCTAATATAGTAAGTGTCGATTGCGACACAAACATCAATTCGGTATTTGTAATGCGGAATACAAATATTTATGTAGAAATATACACCGCTTGTCAAAAAAGGGGGTCAAAAAATCAGTTTTTGCGGAGCAATATATAAGATGCGTCGCAGACCCTTTACTTTGCACTTTGAACTTTGCTCTTTGCACTCGAAAAGGGAATCCCCCTGCACTCGAATTGAAGTTTTTGGGCAGGAGCGAATATTATCCGTCCAATATTCCGCTCTATGGTGTGTCGATATCGAAACTTAAGGAGGTTATTTTATGAAAGAAAAAGAATGTATTTCCCAAACCGAAATCCCTCTTGCGGAAATCAGGCTTCAGCTTAACTACGCAAGAACCGTCGGCAACGATATCCACAATGTTTTTGCCGATTCAACACCCGATGCAAACAGAATTCTGCTCGAATACCGCAACATTCAGACAAAGCTTTCCATGCTTCTGGACTTTATTTTTCAGGCAGACCTCTGGTGCAAAACAATTGAAGATTTAGCGGAATAATCCGCAGAAAAACTTTTAAGGAGGAAAAATGAGAACTTTAACAATCGATTTCACCTCTGCCAAGCTTCTGCCCGAGGGCAGCGACGCAGGCTATATAGGTGAACACAACGCAACACAGCTCAAAATCATTCCCCCCGTTGAAATGGCGGAGTGCGAAAGCATTGCAACCTATGTTGTTGCCTTTGCAACAGGCAGGGGCGTGCTTTATTCTGACAGCTTCCTCAAATCCGAGGAAATAACCGTTTCGCTCACCGCAAAGCTGACAACCGACTATTATCTGGGCGTGCAGCTTGAAGGCTACGACAGCGAGGGCGAGCTTGTTGTCAAGAGCCCGCTCGTTACGCAGCTTCAGCTTTCACCGTCTGCAAGGGGTACGGGCTGCGAAAACGACGGCGGCACAATAGAAGGCGGCTTTGTTTCGGCGGGACACACCCACGATAACAAGGATGTGCTCGACCTTTTCGGCACGGAAAACGGCAAGCTCACATTTGACGGCGATGAGGTCGGCGGCTCGCCCGATGAAAACAGTCACAGCCACGAGAACAAATCCGTGCTCGACGGATTATCCGCTGACGGCGATAATCTTTTGTTCAACGGAAAAAACATCGGCGGCGGCACGGGCTCTGCGGTTTTAGGCAGCAAGTATTACGCCAATAACTGGGGCGACGGATTGATTATTGTCGATGCGATTTCTTCGGGCACCGTGGATTTTCTGATTAATGAGGATTACCCCGAAAACAGAATCATAACCGATATTCTTGTGCATATAAACGAGGGAGGCACGGTTGAGCAATACAGCTTTGCCCGTCTTTATTCAAACGGTGAGCTGGGCGGAACATCCGCACCGTTCATCTGCTCAAAGCCCGAATTGAATTCCGGTTATAGTTTGTATACAGTTGCGTTTATTTCAAATCTCTCGGCGACAAGCTCGAATTTTTATTCAAGACTGTCCATATCCGACACGGCAATCGAAGGCTTTACCGTTCGCTATATGGAGGTGTAATCCGTGACAACCGAGGTGCTGGTTGCGTTGATAACCCTTGCAGGCTCGGCGTTGGGCACGTTTGCGGGCATCGCCGTTAACTCAAAGCTGACAAGCTACCGACTTGAGCAGCTGGAGAAAAAGGTTGACAAGCATAACAAGGTTATCGAAAGAACAACGGAGCTTGAAGCATGGAAGGAATCCGTGACCGACGAGCTCCGTGACATCAAATCAAAGCTTCAAAGGCTTGAAGAATTTCACATGAAAGGATGATTAAATGGAAATCAATTGGAAGCAAAAGCTTACTTCACGCAAATTCTGGGCAGCGGTTATCGGGTTCATAACCCCCGTTATGCTCGCATTCGGCATCGGCAACGAAACGGCAACGCAGGTTGCGGCAATCGTCATGTCGGGAGCAACCGTTGTTTCGTATATTATCGGAGAGGGCTTTGTTGACGCCGTCGGCAAGGGGGAATGAGAATGGCAAAAACAAGTCAGGGGCTTGTTGAATATGCAATGGCACAGCTCGGCAAGCCCTATTGGTACGGAACATTCGGAAACACCGCCACTCAAAGCCTGCTGACCGCTAAAACAAAGCAGTATCCCGCCCATTATCAGTACGCACGCATGACAAAATATAAATCGCAGCTTGGCGAAAGGGTGCATGACTGCGTTGGGCTGATTAAGGGCTATCTCTGGAGCGAAAATCCGTGGTCAGAGCCGAAATACAGCTCCGCACAGGACGTTTCCGCCAACGGAATGCTCTCAAAATGCAGGGAAAGGGGCAGCATTTCAACCATGCCCGATATTCCCGGAATTCTCGTTTTTATGAGCGGTCACGTCGGAATTTACGCAGGCGGCGGAAAGGTTATTGAGGCAAGGGGCTTTCACTACGGAGTGGTCGAAACCGACCTTAAAAAAAGAGGCTGGACAAGCTGGGGAAAATGTCCGTGGATAGCCTACCCGACGGGCAAAATGTATTTCAAAGCCTGCCATTACGGCGAGGTTTCCATAGTTGACGCACTCAAATCCATTGGCGAAAACAGCGGATTTGCCTACCGAAAAAAGATTGCCGCCGCAAACGGAATGACGGACTATGTGGGCTCGCCGAAGGAAAATATCCGCCTGCTTTATCTGCTCCGCAGCGGAAAACTCATCAAGCCCATTTAAAATATATCACATTTGGTGTACCATAAACCACCCATATATCTGTTGACGTTCAAAAAACGGCTTACATCGGAATTTTCGGGGTTGCCCTTTTTTAGTGAAAAATGAAAAGTGAATAGTGAAAAGTTTCGGATAGGCTTCGCCTATGACCGATTGTATTCGGGCGGATAATTCGTACCCACTCTCAAATTTCATTGATATAGTAGGGGCGACCCTGTGTGGTCGCCCGAAAAAATTGTGCAGGATTTACGGGACGTCGAGGACGCCGTCCCCTACGATTTCAAATAAATTTCGAGAGTAGGGCGGGCTGACCCGGCCCGCCGAAAAAATTTACCGTAACCTTCGGCAGCTTGGAAACTCCCTCCGTCTTTTGCTTTGCAAAATCCACCTCCCCTGAAGGGGAGGCAAATTGCATTGCCAAGCTCAATTTTTATAAAAATCTTTGCAAAAATTTTGGGGCTGTAAAAACAGCCCCATTTTTTATCTGTATAAATCAAGAATTTCGTTAATCGGCTCTGCCATATCCTTTGAAACAGAGGGCAGCTTTTTGCCGTTTTTGAGGAATTTTGTGAAAAGCATTCCCTTTCTGTCGTTGCCCATCTGGAATTTTGCGATTGTTTCGATAAGCAGCTCTTTTTCGGGTTTGTTTTTAAGGAAGCTGCACTTTTCAAGAACAATTTCAACGGCTGACTCCGCATTTGCGGTAACGGTTACCTCAACCTTGCCGCCGATTGTTCTCACTTGTGCATCGGTCTTTACGCCGTCAACGGTTACGGAAACCTCTGCGTCAACGATATCGCCGAATTTTACCGCATATGTTCTCTTTTCGGGCACAACCCTTGCCGTGCCCTCTGCCTTTGCGATTGTGAAGGTCACCCTGTCACCCTTTTCGGCAACGGTCATTGCGGTTTTGAGATATTCGCCGCTCTGATATGAAAGAGTTTCGCCGTCATCCTCGTAAAGAGTGAAGGTGTTATTGCCTCTGTAGACAAGAATATCAAGGCTTTCGGGGTTTGAGCAGTCATTGACCCTGTCGTTTTTGCTCATGGGAATGATTGCACCCTCTTTTGCAAGAACGGGAATTTTTTCGATATCACGGAACATTTTTACAAAACGGTTGCCGCTGTAAATTCTGTCGGAGAAAATATCGGTGTATCTTCCCTCGGGAATCCACACATTGACCCCTGCAAGGTTGGATTTTTTGCTTGTGTGCTCGGTGATGGGTGCAACAATCAGCTCCGTGCCGAAGAAAAATTCGTTTCTGCAATTATACGCACTCTTTTCTTCGGGATAAGCATAATACATCGGCTCACAGATCGCTCGGCAGTCGGTGTGGGTGCGGTAATTCATGGTGTAGATATAGGGAAGGAGCTTGTGCCTTAAGCGGAGAGCATTTTTTGCAATTCTCTCAACGCTGCCGCTGTAATTCCAAGGCTCTTTGCCCATGAATTCGTTGTTTGTGGAGTGCAGACGCATAACGGGACTGAAAACGCCCAGCTGCACCCAGCGGAGATAGAGCTCATCGTCCTTTTTGCCCATGCAATGGCCGCCGATATCGTGGCTCCACCAGGGATAGGCAACGTTTGAGGCGGTTGCCGTATAGCCCGGCTGATAGTCAAGGCTTCTCCAGGTCTGGGTTGTGTCGCCGCTGAAGCCGAGGGGATATCTCTGGCTGCCCGCACCGCAGAAGCGTGAAAGAATGAGAGGTCTGTGGTTATCCTTTGCGTTGTCGAGGAAATGATAGTGGTTGAGTGCCCAGAGGGGGTCAAGCCCCTTGACAGCGGTTTTTGTGCCCTGCTGCCAGTCAATCCACCAGAAGTCAACGCCCTTTTCCTCAAACGGGCGGTGAAGAATGTCGAAATATTTTTCGGTAAATTTTTTGTCGGTTATGTCAAACGCAACGGGCTCTTTGGTTTTGGGGTCCTGACCCATTGCCTTGCACATATCTTCATACTGATTTTCAAACCAGCGTACGCCCATTGAGGGGTGAATGTTGAAGGTTACTTTATAGTTATCGTCCTTCAGCTTTTTGAGGAAGCCGTCGGGGTCGGGGAAAAGCTCGGTGTTGAAGCTGTAGCCCGTCCAGCCCGTTGACCAGAAATCGTAGATATACTCCATGAAGTTTCTGTGCTTATATATTTTATGGCTGTCCTTGCCGAATTTCTCTTTGATTTTTACCCAATGCCAGTCCATGTCAACGGTTGCAACGGTGATGGGGATTTCCTCTGCCTTGAATTTTTCAAGCAGAGCAAGATATTCTTCCTGCGAATAATCCTTGTATCTGCTCCACCAGTTTGAGAGGGCGTAGCGGGGAATGAGGGGCACTTTGCCCGTGAGCTTATACAAATCCGTTGTTGCGCCGATGTAGTTGTTGCCGTAGGCGAAATAATAAACGTCGGTTTCCTTGTTTTCACGGGGAAGGATTGTGCCGTCAGCCTTGAGGACAAGGGTTTTGCCGTCATTGAGAAGAGCAACGCCGTTTTTTGAGCATACGCCGTCGCCGACTCTGTCAACGGCGGTGATGTCGAGGGTACGGCTTGTGCCCTTGAGGTTGCCTGACTTGTAATTTGTTACTTTTCTGCCGTCATTCAGCTCGATGCGGAGCATTTTATTTGATTTTAAAGAATAAACGAAGGTTGTTTCAGCAGTTTTGATTTCAATAACACTGCCCGATTCCTTTGTTTCAAACTCCGTTTCGCAGAAGTCACGAAACCATACGCTCTGGGTAGGCTCGTCGCAGAATTTACCCTCGCTCTGCACCTCAACACGGAGGAGGCAAGGGGTGATAACCGTCAGCCTTGTGCCGCCTCTGACGATTGTCTGCTTTGCGGGTGCAACGGGAGAACAGTCGATTTTAAATCTTTTTGCAAAACTATCCATTATCTTTTCCTCTTATTTAACAATATTTCTGACAACATGAACTCCGCTTGCGGATGCATGGGAGAGCGAATGGGTTATGCCGCTGCCGTCGCCGATGATATAAAGTCCGTCATACTTGGTGCAGAGGTTTTCGTTGACCTCAACCTCCATGTTGTAGAACTTGACCTCAACGCCGTAAAGCAGGGTGTCATCGTTTGCCGTGCCGGGTGCAACCTTGTCGAGAGCGTAAATCATTTCGATTATGCCGTCAAGAATTCTCTTTGGCAGAACAAGGCTCAAATCGCCGGGAGTTGCGTTGAGAGTGGGGGTTACAAAGGATTCCTCAATGCGGTTGGGGGTTGAGCGTCTGCCTCTGATGAGGTCGCCGAAACGCTGAACAAGAACTCCGCCGCCCAGCATATTGCTCAATCTTGCAATGCTTTCGCCGTAACCGTTGGAATCCTTGAAGGGCTCGGAAAAATGCTTTGCAACAAGCAGGGCAAAGTTTGTGTTTTCGGTCTGTTTGGCGGGGTCTTCGTAGCTGTGACCGTTAACGGTGATAATTCCGTTTGTGTTTTCGTTAACAACCGCACCCTTGGGATTCATGCAGAAGGTGCGTACCTTATCGCCGTATTTTTCCGTTCTGTAAACAATCTTGCTTTCGTAAAGCTCGTCTGTGATGTGCGAGAAAACCTCGGCGGGAAGCTCAACACGCACGCCGATGTCAACACGGTTGCTTTTCGTCGGAATATCCAGCTCACGGCAGATGGTTTCCATCCATTTGCTGCCGCTTCTTCCAACGGAAACAATACATTTTTCGCAGGTGAAATTTCCTTTTTCGCAAACAATTTCATATCCGCCGTCAATGATATTTATGCTTTTGACGGGCGTGTCAAAGAAAAAGTCAACCTTATCCTTCAGGTGGTCATAGATATTTTCAAGAACAACATAGTTTATGTCTGTGCCCAGATGACGCACGGAGGCATCAAGCAGATGCAGGTCGTTCTGAATGCAGAGCTTTTTGAATTTTGTGCCTGCGGTGGAATAGAGCTTTGTGCCTTCACCGCCGTATTTCATGTTGATTTCGTCAACATATTTCATCAGGTCAAGAGCATTTTTCTTGCCGATATATTCGTAAAGAGTTCCGCCGAAATCGTTGGTGATGTTATATTTTCCGTCGGAGAATGCACCCGCTCCGCCGAAGCCGCTCATGATTGAACAGCTTTTGCAGCCGATGCAGGTTTTGATTTTTTCGCCGTCAATCGGGCAGCGGCGTTTGCTCAATGCGTGACCTGCCTCAAAAACGGCAACCTTCATTTCGGGAGCAAGCCTTGAAAGCTCGTAAGCGGAAAAAATTCCGCCGGGTCCCGCACCGATTATAATTATATCGTAATTCATGGTTATCTCCTTATCTGTAAAATCAATCAAACATTTGATAAGCAAAACACAGCGTTTTTATGGGTGAAGTGCAGAGTGCAAAGTGCAAAATGCAAAGTTAAGGGTCTGCGACGCAATTATATTCGGCGGGAGCAAGCCCCCGCCCTACTCTCAAATTTTAATTTGCAGGTAGGGGCTGCCTCCCTTTTAAGGGAGGGGGACCGCTTGCGGTGGAGGGATTTCTTATCCGCCCGAATAAAATCGGTCATAGGCGGAGCCTATCCGACACTTTGCACTTACCACTTTGAACTTTGCACTTAACAAAGTGCATTGTTGTAATATACATTATAATATTACCATGAACGGTTTATATTTTCAAGGTACACTCTTGCAATTTTATGCGGTTGTGTTAAAATGAATTTAATCAATATGCGGAGGTTCAAAATATGCTTAAGGTAGGACTTGTAGGCGTTGGCGGAATCAGCGGTGCACATATTCCCGTTTGGGAGGAAATGGAAAATTTGGAGCTTATCGCAATTTGTGATATCCGCACCGAAAGAATGGAAAAATATCCTCAAAAACGCCATTACACGGACTTTGACGAAATGCTTGAAAAAGAGCAGTTTGATATAATTGACATCTGTCTGCCCACATATCTTCATGCCGATTTTGCGGTCAAGGCAATGAAAAAGGGCATCAACGTTATCACCGAAAAACCCATTTCTCTCAAGAAAGAAGACGTTGAAAGGGTTTATTCAACCGCAAAGAAAAACAACGTTAAATTCATGGTTGCCCAGGTGCTCCGATTCTGGCCCGAATACGTGCTTCTCAAGGAAATCTATGACACCAAAAAATACGGCAAGCTGCTTTCGGGCTCAATGATAAGACTCGGCGGTATGCCCAAATGGAGCTGGGACGGCTGGATGTCTGACGAAAAACGCAGCGGACTTGTGCCCTTTGACCTGCATATCCATGACCTCGACTTCATGGTTTATGCCTTCGGTATGCCGAAGGTTACATATCAATACCGCTCAAAGCTCCCGAATCAGGATTATATCTGTCTGAATTACGATTTCGGCGATTTTTCAATCCATTCCGAGGCTTCGTGGTATGCACCAGACTATCCCTTCAAGGCGGAATTCAGATTCCAGTTTGAGGATGCAATCGTGTCCAACGAAAACGGCAAAATGATAATCATGAAAAACGACAACACGGTAATCGACCTTTCGCAGGAGGCAGAGGGCGACACGGGCAACATCAACCTGCCCAAGAGCAACGCCTATGCAAACGAAATTCACTATTTTGCCGACTGTGTGGAAAAAGATTTGCCGATTGAAAAAATGAAGCCCGAAGAGCTTCAGTGCGTGCTTGAAATTCTGAACAGTCTTTAATAAAGGAGCTGCTTATGAATTACGATTTTAAAAGTATCCCCGACCGCAGCCGCTTCGGCTCGGCAAAATGGGAAATTGCAAAAAATGCTTCAACCGAATTTGTGCCCCTTTCCGTGGCGGATATGGAATTCCCCACCGCTGCCCCCATCGTCGAAGACCTGCAGAAGCTTGCGGGCGAGGCAATTCTGGGCTACACAAACCCCACAGAGGAATATTTTGATGCCGTCATATCATGGATGAAACGCCGCCATGATTTTGAAATCGAAAAGGATTGGCTCATTCAGACTCCCGGTATCATCAACGCTTTAAAGCTGCTCATTGAGGCATCAACCAAACCCGGTGACGGCGTTATCGTTATGCCGCCGGTTTACTATCCGTTTGACATGACAATCGTTGCCTCGGGCAGGCACATTGTCTATTGCCCGCTCATCAACATGGGCAGCACCTATGAAATAGACTATGATTTGCTCGAAAAGAAGGCAAGGTCTGTCAAAAACACCGCCATTCTTTTCTGCAATCCCCACAATCCCGTCGGCAAGGTCTGGTCACGGGAGGAGCTTGAAAAGGTTGCTGAAATCTGCTGCGAAAACGGCGTTTTCATTATCGACGACGAAATCCACAATGATTTGATTATGCCCGGATATAACCATACGGTTATGGCAAATGTCAGCGAAAAGGCGAAAAACAACATCGCAGTCTGCACCGCACCGAGCAAAACCTTTAACCTTGCGGGTCTGCAGTGCTCCAACATCATCATCCCCAACGAAAAAATACGCCTTAAAGCAAAAGCCTGCAACTGGATTAATATGCAGATGCACCTCAACGTTTTTGCCTACACCGCCTGTACCTCGGCATATAACAAATGCGAGGGCTGGCTTGACGCTCTGATTGAGGTTATCGCCTCAAACGCAAGGCTTGTTGAGGATTTCATGGCGGAAAATTTCCCCGAAATCAAGGTTTATCCCCTTGAGGGCACATATCTTCAATGGCTCGATGTCAGAGGGCTCGGCATGACTCATGTTGAGATGAGAGAAATGCTTGAAAACGCAAATATCTACCTCGACAACGGCGAAATGTTCGGACCTCTCGGCAGAGGATTCCAGCGAATCAACCTTGCCTGTGCCGAGGAAACAATCGTCAAAATGCTTGCCCGATTCAAAAATGCGGTTGAGCAGGTCAGAGAAAAGTGGGCTTCGCAGGGCAGACCTTACCGCAAAACCCTCACAAAAGGCGACAAAATGGAAGGCTTTGTTTATCAGTCACCCAAGCACACCTTCTGCGAGCTTGAAAAGGAAATCAAGAAGAAAACTCTCATCGTTTTTGCAAGAAAAATCGACTGTGAAATCACGCAGAAGCTGCTTTCACTTCTCAAAACCGCATATCCCGCCGCAGCAGCACTCGGCTGCGACATAAAGGCGGTTATTCTCGCCGACGTGCCGACCCTTGCCGCCGTTCAGAGCAGATATCCCTTTGAGCTGATTGCGGATAAAAACGGCGAGCTCTATGAAAAATATAACGTTTTCGAGGCGGACAGCGCAGTCAATTTCATTGCTGCGGACAGGCTTTTTGAGTCAACCGACGGCAAAGATATCAACAGGCTCATCAATTCCGACTGGTTTGAAAAATTCGTTTTCGCCGACAAGGCAGACCGAAATCTTCAGCTGTGTGCTTTTGTTGCGGTGAACAGGAACATGGAAGTAACATATGCCCATTACTGCAGAACAGCCGCCGATTTTCCCGACATAACCGACCTCATTTCAAGCATCTGAATTACAAAAAACAAACGGCTTACATCGGATTTTTGTGCTTGAATGAAAAACTAAACGCAACCAAAAACACAAAAAAATAAAAAATATTGCAGAAATAACTGTTCAGAGCAGAAAAATATGATATAATGCATATGAAACCTGCTGTAAACAGGCAAAACGGGCATAACAAAAAGACCG
>JAFUNA010000018.1 GCA_017473165.1 Clostridia bacterium
ATAGACATAGCGAAAGCACAGACCATTTTGATGATACAAATGTTCTTGACCGACATTCCTTTAATTTTGTCATCGCTATTTTTGATACAGACACTAATAGATTATATTATAGTAGATTTGACACATAAGCCGCCGATCCATCGACGACTACAAGCGAACACGGTGGTACTGATAAGTATCGCCGTGTTTTGCTATATAAAAGACGACGTTAAAAGAAAAGTCACAACTACTATAAACGATTGATTTGACATTGATTGAATGACCCCCTGCAAGACTTCAAAATCTTGCAGGGGGTTTTTTCTGTCAAAATGTATGTAATCCCGCAAGGCAGGGGTACTGCCCTGCGGTGTTGTTTTCGGTGTTAAAGCTATCTTTCTCTGTCACGGGATCGGTGCTTGGTTTTCTGCTTGCCCTCTGCCTGTAACCGTCTGAGCTGGTCACGGACACTTTCTCTTTCAGGCGGTGCATACCGTTCTTTTTCGGCGGGTCTGCGGCTTTCTTTGATTTTGCGTTCCCATTCGGCAAGCTCTCGGTTATAGTTTTCAACTACAGCTTCTGCTTTGCGGTAGGTTGCCATAAATGCCTGCACATCAGGATAACCGTCACTTTTAAGAATATCGGGTAATTCTGCCAGCATAGCGGAGATTTTGGTTTCCGTCTGCTGTATCTGTGTTTCTAACGCCTTTCGCTCCTTGCTCTTGAAAATACCCTTTGTTTCGGCAAGCTGTACCTTTAACTTGGGTACTTCATCCTGCAAGCTGCGGATTTCTCTCGCCCTGTCCTGTACCCGTATCATCAGCTTCTGCATTGTACGGAACTCTGCCATATCCATATTGAGTACCGGCTTTGGCGGTAACGCCGTCTGCCGTATTAAGTTCTGCAAAAATTCCTTTGCCTTGCTTACGATACTGCGGAATAGGTTGGGCAGCCATCCATTCGCTTTAATGGACTGACTTGCTTTTTGGTGGATCTCCTCTTTCTTGATTTCCAGTATCTTTGTTTCCTCAATTCCCGATATGAGTGCCATATCCGCCGTTCTGTTCCATTCCTGCCTTGCGGCATTGTCGGCTTCAATTTCTGCGGCTTTGGGATTGTTCTTGCCGATCTTCTTGGTCGGCAGATAGATACTGTCGGGATTGAACACCTTTAGGTGCTGTTCGGGATCGGAGATATGCCGATTGATAAGGGCGGTATAGATTTCCTTTACTTCCCGAAGAAAAGGGTCGCTTTTGAAACGGTCATCCTTTACGGTGAAAAGGTGCTGTTCATAAACGCCACCTTTCGGGATAACGGTGCAGCTCTCACGGACTTTGCCGCTTTCATCGGTTATCTCTTTCTTGGTGCGTACCCGCTTGCCTGTTTCATCATAGAATACGCTTCGGGTGGCGATCTTTATATCCGGCTCGGCAAGTAACCGCCGTTCGCTGAATATGAGGTGGATGTGGTAATTGGTCTTTCTCTTGTTGTGGTGGAGAGCCGATACACATTCCACATCGTACCGTCTGCGAAATTCCTCTGTGAAATCTTCGAGTACCTGTTGCGGCTCATAGGTGGTGTAAACTTCGGGCAAGGCGATTATTAGTTCCCTTGCTTCGATACACTTTCCGTCTGCTCCGCTTCGCCTGAACTCCTGCTGACATTCCCTTGCGAGGTTGCCCCAAAAGACATTGTCTGCGGTGCGGTAGGTGGCATAGAGGTTTTCCTGTCTTGCGTGGCTTGTAATATACGATATTCTTCCCTTGACATTGGACAGCTTTGACATCTGAATAAAGCTGTGGCGTGTCATAAATCATCTCCGTTCTGTGTTGTAAAGGTGCGTTCTCATTTTGCAACCGACTTGTCGGTTGCGGCTGTTTCGGCGGCAAAAGCTGACGGGACAGCCATTGAAAATTGCGGTGGCAATTTTCTCTGTATCATAGCGGCGGTGTATGCCGACAAGCTGTGATACAGGCTCCCTGCAAGGGCGAAATACCTCTTGAACAAATCGTAGATTTGTGCGAGGGGTGTATTTCGCTCTCAAACGCCGAGGGCTTTGAGAACGGTTTACTCTACCTTGCGGACATCATCCTGACACAGTAGGTTTCTGCCCTGATTGACGGTCATAAAACGCTCTAAGGTATCCCTGCGGATAATGGTTTTACGCCCGACCTTCAGAACAGGCAGCTTGCCCCAGTCCACCAACTTTCGCATTGTGTTCCTGCCGATGCCGCTGGTTTCTGCCGCTTCTTCGATTGTCATTCCCATTTTGATTGCGTTCATAGTGTTGTTCTCCTTTCATAAATACTCAAAATGCAACTTTGGTATTATCATTATACTTATTTTGCTATCACTTGTCAACCCATTTTGCAACCTTTTAAGAATTATTTTTAATATTTTTTGCAAATAAGGGTTGCAAATTGAGTTTGTTTGTGCTATACTATACTCAAACAGGAGGTGAATACCTTGAAAGAAGAAACAATGTTTACCCCAAAACAAGTCGGGGAACGCATTAAAGAGCGTAGAATAGAACTTAAACTTTCTATGCCGGAGCTTGGCAAGCGTATCGGTGTAAACAAGTCCACCATTCAAAGGTATGAAGCAGACGGCGTTGATCCGAAGCGAACAATGATTATCAACGGTCTTGCCGAGGCACTTCTTACCACTCCCGAATGGCTGACAGGTCTTTCCGATGATAAGGAATACGATACCTATACACTCTGCCAAAAGGACATTGAGCAACACATCAAGAAATATCTTGATACGGTATCTTCCACCGTAAAGGGAGAGCCGCACCAACAGTTGCTTACATCATTTCTCGGAAAGCTAATTGATTTATACTCTGTGCTTTGCCATCACTTTGCCGATGCCATGGCAGAGGTTGACCGTGTGGCAGAGGATGAAGGATTGAAGCAGTCGCTTATGCGGTATGCTATTGAGTCGGGAGCGATAACCGAAAGAGTCTATCGCAAAGAAATGGAATTACCTATCGAAGATATGAAACGATTTCTTGACGGGATTTTACATATCTACGATGAAGGTCGTACCGCTGTAAAGATGGGCGATCTCTTCGGGATAGTGACAGAAGCCGAAGAAAGGCTATCTGAAAAGAATAATTCCGTGGCACCTTGACAATAAAAATGCCGATTGAAAACAATCGGCAGAAGTGACACTATTTACTTTACGCACACCATATGTCACAGTCCCGATTGCCACGGATAGAAAGGAGAAATTTTATCTATGGCAAAAGGTTCTGTAAGAAAGAAAGGCAAAAAGTGGTACTACCGCTTTTATATCGAAGATGAAAGCGGAAAACAGGTACAGCGAGAGTTTGCGGGTACGGAAAGCAAGAGCGAAACGGAAGCCCTGCTCCGCAAGGCAATGGAAGATTACGAAGAAAAGAAATTCGTAGCAAAATCCGAAAACGCAACGGTGGGAATGTTGCTCGATATGTGGGTGGAAGAAGAACTGAAACCGAGCAATCTGAGCAACGGTACGGTTATGGCGTATCAAGGTACGGTCAATCGTATTAAGCAGTGCCCCATTGGCAACAGAAAACTGAAAAGCGTGACCGCCGACCATTTGCAGGCGTTTATGGATTTTCTCAGCTTCGGCGGGACAAATCCAGACGGCACAACAGCAAAGGCACTCAGCAAGGGTTACTTGCGATTGTTCTCCGCCGTTCTGCAAGGAGCGTTCCGCTTTGCGGTATTCCCAAAAAGGTTAATATCCTTTAACCCGATGCAGTATGTTGTATGGCGAGGGAAAAAGGAAAAATACGAACTGTTTTCGGATGAAGATGGCGAAACAACTTCCACACCAACGCTAACTCACGAACAGTATCTAAGGCTTGAGGATTTTCTGAAAGCAAAGGATAACCCTGCACTACTCCCCATACAGATCGCTTACTACACAGGACTTCGCATTGGCGAGGTTTGCGGATTAACTTGGCAGGACATAAATCTTGAAAAGCAGTACCTTACGGTACGCCGCAGTATGCGATACAACGGGACAAGGCACAAAACCGAAATAGGAGCTACCAAACGCAAGAAGATCCGCACAGTGGACTTCTGCGACACGCTGGCGGCAATTCTACGAACTGCCAAAGCCGAACAGCACAAAAACCGTTTCAAATATAGCGAGCTATACAGCCTCAATTATTACTGCGAAGTCAAAGAAAAAGACCGCACCTATTATGAGGTTTACAGCTTACCGAGAACGGAAGAAGTTCCCGAAGGCTACAAAGAAATATCCTTTGTATGCCTTAGACCGGATGGAGCATACGAATCTCCAAGTACGGTTGGAAATATGTGCAAAAGGGCAAAGCAAAAAGTAGAGGGTTTGGATGGCTTTCATTTCCACCAACTCCGCCACACATTCACAAGTAATCTGCTCTCCAACGGAGCAGCACCGAAGGATGTGCAGGAGCTTTTAGGTCACGCCGATGTAAGTACCACAATGAATGTGTATGCTCACGCTACAAGGGAAGCGAAGCGTACTTCCGCAAGACTGCTCGACAAGGTAGTCGGCGGCTAAAAACAAAACTTTCCCTTGTTTTCGCTCATAAGGGCAAAAACAAGGGAAAATACATTAAATATGAGTATGAAACTGCTGAAAAATCCAGTAAAATCAAGGGTTTTCAGAGAGTTAGTTAGATAAATTGGAATTTATCGACGTATTAAAACACCTTTCATAAACTGTGTTTCATTATGTGTTTCGTATACAATTTCCTTTTCTTCTTCTGTGCATCCAATCAATATTTTGATTTCTGAATCTTTCTTCATTAAATCAACAATACACATTATTGCATCAACCTTTTTTTCGCCACTTCCAACCCACACATCTATTCCTGCACCATCCATAGAGGTTGTATTCTTCAAATATCCATAATCAACTCGATAAATGAAATCAGGATACTTGGGATGTGACGTTCCTTTTGGTCTATCAATTATTATTTCTGAATTATTCACCAATTCATCTAATGCGTTCCAAAATTCAATATTATGTTGCATCTCATCAATCCTCTATAAAATCTAATTTGTTTAACTGTTATATAAACTGGCATTTATGGCTAACCCTAAACTAATATTTCTTTATTAAGATATATTCTTTATCTTCATTTAGTGTTTTTTTACCATCTAAATAATCGAATCCCAATTTGCGATAAAACTCACAAGCGTATATTGAAGCGGGTATCACTAATTCTTTGCAGCCTATATTTATTGCAATATCCTCAATATTTTTTATTAGTTTTTTCCCTATCCCTTTATGATGTTCTTCTATTTTTACAAACACAGTCTGTAAAATAAATTTTATACCTGTTTCATCTTCGCTGTGCTTATTTATACTTGCAGTTCCAACAACTTTATTATCTTTTAATGCCACTAAACATTTAGTTCTATGAGGAAAATTTTTCTTTATCTCTGATTCAGTAAAATGTTGTGAAATTCTATCAATAACTTCTTTTCCGTGATCTTTAATATTTATTTTATACATATTGTCTAAAATAATTTCAGACAACTCTTTTGCGTATTCATCTTTATATTCTACAATTTCAATCATTCGTTTAACCTCCTTACAAATTCTTATTTGGCGAACTGACTATAATCATATCACGGGCTGATTTTACTGTCAACAAATCATCGGAAGTTTATTATGATATGGCAGTCAAGGTGAGATTTTCCGTAAAAAATATCCGAGACTCGTTTTCACGAATCTCGGATTTGTTTTGGCTGTTTTTGCAGCCCCGATTTTAATTATTTATGATTTTTGATGTAGTGCTTATAGAATTTTACGCAGTGTGCGGTTTCGTTAACACCGATGCTTTCGTTGGCGGCGTGCATTGCAGCAAGCTGCTCATTGCTCATTTTTATGGGACAGAAACGAAGGCAGTTATCGGCAATTTCCTCATAATGACGGCAGTCTGTTCCGCCTGTCATAAGATAGGGGATAACGCCTGCATCGGGATAGCATTCGTTAAGGCACTTTTTGAGATAGCCGAATTCCTCGCCGTTCCAGTCAACGCAGCTTGATGCGTTTCTTGCATGGATAATTTCAAATTCAAGGTCATATTTATCCGCATATTTTTTGAGCACGGCAAGTGACTGATCAACATTCTGATGGGGTGATGTGCGGAGATTGCAGACTATGTATGCCTCCGACGGAATTACGTTGGGAGTGTGTGAGCCTTCAGCCATTGTGCAGCAGAAGGTTGTTTTTACAAAGGCGTTGCACATGGGAGAAACCATGGGAAGAACCTTTGTGAGAAGTCCTTTGAAGAGCCACATATTGCCGAGAACCATTCTTAAGGGGAAACCGAGAAGGGGAGCTGCCTGATCAAGCATTGCGTAAACGGGACCCGAAATTTCAGCCTTGAAGGGCTTATCCTTTTCGATATCTGCAACAAATTTTGAGAGTCTTGCAAGGGGAGTGTTGCTTTTGGGAGTTGAGGAGTGACCGCCCTTGCCCTTGGCTATAACCTTGAGGTCGATGTAGCCCTTTTCAAGCACGCCGATTGCAGCACACCAGCCTGCCATTGTTGGGAGTGCATCCTTAAGAATTGCACCGCCCTCGTCCATTGCAACGTCAAGGTGAACGCCTTTTGACTTCAGACAGCTGACAAGTTTCTGTGCACCTTCGCCCGAAATCTCTTCGTCAACCGAAGTTGCAAGATAAACGTCGCAGGGAGGAACAAATCCCTCGGCAAGCAGCTCTTCAATTGCCTGAAATTCAGAAAAAACGGTTGATTTGCAGTCCATTGAGCCTCTGCCGTGAATGTTTCCGCCCGAAATTTCGCCCGAAAACGGGTCACGCTCCCAGTTGGGCTCGTCAGCGGTAACAACGTCCTGATGACCCATAAGAAGAATACCGTTTCTTTTGGGGTCTTTGCCGGGCCAGCGGAAAAGGAGGTTTCCTTCAATTTCCGTGCATTCAAGCTTTGAAAACACAAGGGGGAAGTTCTTTTTCATAACCTCGTGAAGCTTATAAAACTGTGAGAGGTCGGTGTTTCCGCGAAGCGAAATCGTCGGCAACTGTATCATTTCCGAAAGCTTCTGCGCATAGTCTGCGGCTTCCTTTTCGGTGGGATTGATAGCGGGTGCATTTGTGTTTGCTTTAGCCTTTATCATCACCGCTCTGATTGCCGCAACCGCAATAAGCAGCACGATAACGGCAAGAATTACGAGAAGTGCGATGCCCAGATATTTCATTTATATCATATCCTTTCTTTTGTTTCCGAAATATTATATCACTTGTTTTAAGATTAGTAAATACAGATTGCAAAGTTTAATCGATTTTTTGTTGACATCTCTTCCGATTGCTTGAAATTCGCATTGCGTCATGATATGATATATATTAAAGAAAAGAAAAACGGAGAACGAAATGAATATTACAGGTGCAATTTTTGATTTTGACGGAACCCTTTTCGATTCAATGCCTATATGGAAGGGTGTCAGAAACAAATTTTTTGACTATATCGGCATCAAACTGACAAAAGAAGACGAGGAAGCATTCAAGGGGCTTTATATGAAGGATTGCTTTGTTCTTGCAAAGGAAAGATTCGAATTAAAAGAAACCTATGAGGAGCTTTTTCTGATGTTTTTCGACTATATCAGGGAGAGATACCTTACCGAAGCACAGCCCAAAAATGATATCATCGAATTTCTTGAAAAGCTCAAGGCAAGGGGCGTTAAAATGGGCATAGCAACGGCTACGGGTGAGCCTGCACTTGAAGCAGTGCTTGAAAAGTTCGGAATGCTTGATTACTTTTCTGCCATATATTCAACCTATACTGTCGGTGCGTCAAAGACCGAGCCGAAGGTGTATGATGTTGTGCTTGAAAAAATCGGCACGGAAAAGGAAACAACATGGGTTTTTGAGGATGCACTCTATGCCGCAAAAACCGTCAAAGCAAACGGCTATAATCTTGTCGGCATTTTTGATGAAAGCGAAGAAAATACCGATGAACTCAAGAGAATTTCGGACATATATATCCGCAATTACTGCGAGATTAATTTATGATATGATGAAGCTGCAGCTGCAGCAAGGAATTGCCTGTTCATCTTAATAAAATAATTGCTTGATTTAACACATTGTGTAAAATCAATCTACAAACTACGTGGCGGTGAAATTTATGAAAAAAATCAACAGCATAAGCAAAAGTATTATCGAAACCGTTGTAACCACGGTGCTTATGGGGCTTCTGGTTTATTCTGCGTACTCACTCTGGTATATTTTCAACGGAACGCAGAGCGGATTTGACATTCACCTTTATACCATTCTTTCGGGAGTGGCATTGGGCTGGTTTATGCTTGTTTTCGTACAGGCTTTGTTCAAAAAAGCAGGCTGGATATCAAAGCTTATTGCCTTTCTTGCGGGTAACGCTCTGTTTCAAGGCTTGATATGGGGCATCAATGCAAAAATCAATCCCGAATGTTTGTGTAACGACAAGGTTGTAATGTATACTTTCACGGTTACCTTTGCATTGTCGGCAATTCTTCTTCTTGCAGCGTTTATAATCAGAGCAAAAAGCGGATATAAGGCGCTGAACATAATTTTTGCGATTATTTATTTTGTGGTTTCGTGCGGAGGAGTGTATACATTTAACGTGGAAAATATAAAAGCACTTTCATACAAAGAGAATATTCATTTTGACACAATTTCAGCGGATGAAATGAACATTACCGACAGCGAGAAAAATCTCTGTAAGGATTGGATTAACGATAATTTCTTCTCGAACAATAACGTTTATCCCTTTACATTTAAGGTTGACGGAGAAGAATTCAATCCTGCGGATTGGGAAAAGAAACTTACGGAATCTCCCGAATTCGGCTCGGTTTATTCGGGCGGTCAGACAGAATATCTGATTCTTTCAAGCGAAGAAAAAGGTCTTGAGGTAAAGGTTGAGGCAACTGTTTTTGAGGAAAACGCAACCTGCCAATGGACTGTTTACATTGAAAATAAGGGAAGCGGAAATTCGGGCGTTATCAGCGATTTTTATGCTCTTGATTCATCGTTCAAAACAGGCAAGGCTGAAGTATATTATTCAATGGGCAGCGATACCGCCGCAAGCGATTTCTCGCTCATCAGAAAGAATCTTTCATTTGTCGAGAGAGAATTTTCGGCTAATGAAGGCAAGCCTACCGAAGCTTATCTGCCCTATTTTAACATCCTTGGTGAGAATTACGGAATGATTCTCGGCATCGGCTGGACAGGTCAGTGGGCTGCGGGCTTATCCGAATCAAAGGGCGAAACCTCTGTAAACGTTAAACAGGAATATTTCAATGCTTACCTTCTTTCCGGTGAAACCGTGCGTTCACCGCTTGTTTCAATCAGCTTTTATGAAAACGAAAATCCGCTTAAGGGCTTCAATCTTTTCAGAAAGTGGATTAACGACAGCGTTTATCCCGAAAACGTAACCAAGAGCAGCTATACCGTTATGGAGGTTGCGGGACCCATGTCAACAAGAACCTCCGATGAGATTATTGAGGTTCTTGACAGTCTTGACGAATCTGTTTATAAGCACACCGACGCATTCTGGATGGATGCGGGCTGGTACAGCTATAACGAGGGCTGGCATGACGGAGTCGGCAACTGGACTGTTGACACATCAAGATATGATAACGGCATTTCCGAGCTTTCGGACTATGCCGCCGAAAAGGGTCTTGGCCATGTTCTTTGGTATGAGCCCGAAAGAGTTTTCCCCGGCACGCATTTCCACAATGTCGGCTCACAGCATGAAGAATGGCTTATTTCCTTTGACGGCGAAGACAATATCATGTGGAACCTTGCAAATGAGGAAGCATTTGATTTTTATTGCGAATATCTTCTCAACTCCATGAAGGAAAACGGCGTCACCGTTTACCGCCAGGATTTCAACTTTGCACCTCTTGAATACTGGCAGAAGGCTGACGAAGAATTTTACGGCGGCAGAACGGGTATATGTGAAAACCGCTATGTCACAAATCTTTACAGATATCTTGACTACCTTACCGAAAACATTGACGGTCTTATAATCGACAACTGTGCTTCGGGCGGCAAAAGACTTGACCTTGAAATGTCCTACCGCAGCATTGCATTCTGGAGAAGCGACTATAACTGCAGCTTCCATCCCGACCTCTTTGAAGCAACCCAGTCCCATACCTACGGCGTTTCATTCTGGCTGCCGATAACAGGCTCCGCTCTTTATATGATTGATGAATATTCTTCAAGGTCGGATATCATGCCCTTGATGCTCATGGACTTCTTTTCACATCAGAATCCCGAATTCAGCTATAACGATGAGCAGAGAAGCATGATGGGAGAAAAATATTATCCCATTGACTTCGGCAGCTTTGATAAGGATAAGATGCACGCAATGCAGTTCTCAAGCGATGATGCACTTTCGGGTACGGCACTCATCTATAAGCGTGCGGAGGTAACTGAAACCGAATATACCGTTAAGCTCAACGGACTTATTCCCTCGCAGACCTACGGCATTTATGATATCGATGCACCCGAAACCGTTCACAGCTTAACGGGCGAAGAGCTCATGCGTGACGGCATAACAATTGACCTTCCCGAAGGCGAAAAGGCAGTTATTCTTATGTTTAATGCCAAATAAAAGGCAGGAGTGAATAAAATGAAATTTGACACAAGCAAGCTTAAATGGACAAGAGAGCCTGCATCATATTCCGTTACAGATGATAAAATTGAAATCGTGACCGCACCCAACACGGATTTATGGCAGAGAACCTATTATCATTTCAGAAACGATAATGCACCCGTTTTGCAGATGGAAACGGATGAAAAGTTTTTCTCGTTTGTTGTTAAAACCGAATTTGACAGCAAGCACAGATTTGACCAATGCGGAATTGTTATGTATCTCGATTCCGATAACTGGATTAAAGGCTCAATCGAATTTGAAAACGAAAAATTCCAGCATCTCGGAAGCGTTGTGACCAATAACGGCTATTCCGACTGGGCAACAACCGAAATCGGTGCAGACATAAAATTAATGTGGTACAGATTCAGCCGCAGGGATGATGATTATTGCATTGAGTGCTCCGATGACGGTGAGGTTTTCAGACAGATGAGAGTCTGCCATATGTGGAACGGCGGCGGTAAAATCCGATTCGGAATTTATGCCTGCAGTCCCGAAAATTCATCGTTCAAGGCAACCTTCACCAACATGGAAGTGACCGAGTGTAAGTGGCTTGCCCATGACGGTCAGCAGCCCGATGCATAAAAGTGTATAACAAAAAGCTCCTTCAACGGTTTCAACACCATCGGAGGAGCTTCGTTTTTGTTTAACTGTGTTTATCTGAAATTGATTGCGCCGAAAATCAGCAGACCGACCATTAAGATATGGAAGAAGGGAAGAACGGTTATATCGCCGCCGAAGGATACAAGGAATTCCTTGACGGATTTTGAATTCTTGCGGTTTTCCGCAATTCTCTTGGGACGGTAGAAATAAACGAGGTCAAAGATAATGTAGCCTACGCAATAGAAAATCCATGTTTCCCAAAGGGTGTAGCCTCTCAAAATCTGACCGACAAGGATAACCGCACCCAACAGGATGAGGAATATGCGGATGAATTTGATGCCCTTGTAATCCCAATAACGTTCAAGACCGTCATGCTGTGCAATAACATAGTACATTGTGAAGCAGCAGATGATTGATGCCATGGTTGTTGAGCCGAGCATAACAAGGCAAAGAGGAGCAACCATGTAGCAGGGGCGTTCAAGCACTTCAACGATGTTCATGTCAACCTCACCGAAGGCACGGGTGATTTTGTTTCCGTTTCTGCGATAGGGGATGATGAACAGGAAAATTGTGAGGATAATCAGAGCACAGAATACCCATGAAAGTGTGATGTCAACCTTTTCGGGAAGCATATACCAGAGCTTGCCTGCGGCTTCAGCCTGCTCAAGATTCTTTTGAGCTAAAGGCCAGCCGAGAACAAATGCAGCTGCAATGCCCAGACCGTGGAAGCAGCCCTGTGTGAACTCCATGATTTTCCAGCCGTCAACAATTTTAAGCTTTTCCCACTTGCCGAAAAGCATTTTGCCGTTCTTAAGCGGATGTAACTGCTTATCATAGAATGTAATGGCAACAACCCAGCCGATTGAGCCTGCAAGAGCACCGCCAATCCACATGATGATGCCGAAAATATCTCGGCGGATTGCCATGAGCACCAACAGACCCGCAACAATTATAAGATTGCGTCCCCATTCCTCACGGCTGTCCTTTGAGAAGCAAACCTTCGGCATTCTGCCGTGTTCGGGGTCATAGGGAGTGTTGAAAATGCGGTATCCGATTTCCTGAACGAGGGGAACAAGAGCAAAGAATGCAACGAAATCGTACCATTTATAAACAACGCCGCTCATTGCGGAAAAGCTGATGCCGAGAAAAGCCGAGCCGAGTCCGCTCCAGATTGAGCCCTTGAATGCCAGAGCGAGATAACCGAGCGACGGATTGTAGCGGTGACTGTCATGGTCGAGAACAAGACCCATTGTTGAGCCGTAGGGCTCCATGCCGCCGTAGAAATAGCCGAGTGCACAGGCTGCTGCGAACAAATAAACATTGTCCATCAGAAGCTCCGAGCCTGTATACCAAACGCAGAGAATACCCATGAATGCACCGGGAAGCATAGCTCCTTTTTCACCGCCGATTGCAGAGCCGCGTATACCCCAGGCAAAACACATGGTAATCATGCTTATCGCCAAAAAAGCAAATATGTTTTGAGTTTCCATATGCAAACCCTTTCTCAATTATATTTATTTTTCAACACGGACAAGAGCGTAGCCGATTTTCTTTCGTCCGCAGGTGTAAACCATGTGGAGAAGATTGCCCTCTGCAACGATTGAGGGATAAGAGAATTCAACGCCGGGCTCTGTTTCAAGCTCAATGCGTACGGGGTATGTTGCACCGTTATCCTCCGAAAGGAAAAGGCAGAGGGGAGTGCGGTCACCCCAGTTTTCGCTGACGGGGTTGCAAATAAGACCGAGAACTCCGCAGTCTGTCATTGCCGCACCGATGCCGCTGTTGTTGTTCGGCATATCGGTGGGACGTGCAACGGACCATGTGCGTCCGAAATCTGTTGATTCGCTGCGGTAAATCCAATTAAGATTTGTGCGTGCAAGCATATAAACTCTGCCGTCGTGGGATTGATCCTCCCAGATTGCAGGCTGAATAAGTCCTTCGCCTTCCTTGGGAAGCTCTTCTTTACGGTTGCAGATTGTGCCGTCGGGCAGCTCAAATGCAACAGGTGCGGAAAGCTTCCAGGTTTTTCCGTTATCCGTGCTGCAGTCTGTCCAAGATTCCCATCTGTCACACAAATCCTCGGTTGAGCCGGGGGCGAGGAGTGCACCATTTGAGAGTCTTATCATCTGATTTTTAACGGGACCTCTTCCGCCGATATCGCCGGGCACAAGCTCCTCGGGAGCTGACCATGTTTTACCTTCGTCGGCGGAAACGGATTTCATTGAGTACCAATGACCCTCATCAATGCCGCTTTTGTAAATCAAAGTAAGAACGCCGTTCTCCGCAAAAAGAGTCGGGTTCCAGTCCGCTTCGCCGTCGTCGGGCGTTACGGGAACGGGTGTGCTCCATTCGCCGTCACGCAGTGCGTACCAGATGCGGACATTCGGATTTTTTTCTTTTATGCCGCCAAACCATGCTGCAGCGGGCTTTCCGTTGCAGATTGCAACCGTTGCGGCATGGCATTCGCCTGTTTCTTCGTTAATGCCTTCGGTTGTGAGATATTCCTGATATAAAAGTTCAGCTTTAATCATTAATTATATCCTCCCATTCGGAAATTACCGTGTCCGCAACAAAACGAGGAGCTTCTTCACCGAGATTATAATAAAAAAGAATGTGCACCTCGTTGTTAAAGAATGCTGCACGGGGATAGCCGATATCTGTGTTGACAGCATCGGTGCGAAGTGCCTGCGGCTCGCTCCATTTCTTTCCGTCACGTGTGGTTGTGATGAAAAGACCGCAAGGGTCCTGTCTGCGGAAGAATGCGAGCAAAACCGTTCCGTCGGGCAGAGTGCAGAGTGCGGGCGGACTGCCGCCGCTCATGTCTTCGTCTATGTATCCGAGCTTTGTTTCGTAGTTCCATGTTTTGCCTTCATCGCTGCTTAAATAAACATCAAGCTGTGTAAAGCCGGGCTCGTTTTCGCTTGCGTAGCGTGCAATTCCGAGCAGCGAGCCGTCGGGAAGATTTGCGAGTGCGGGCATGATTCGGAAATCACCCTTGGGCGGGTCTTCGCCCATCATTCCGAGCTTTTCCCATTTACCGTCAAATGTAAGCTTTGCGGCAAAGGCGTTGCCCTCAAGACCGTCAGCCTTAACGCCCGTCATGGCAAGCAGAAAATAGCCGTCACATACAAGATAATCCGTTCTTGCACTTACTCCGACAAGACCGAAGTCGGGAATACAGAACGGACCCTCCCAGCTTTTGCCGCCGTCGTTTGTAACCATGAGCTGCGTAAAAACATTGCCGTCCCAGCCCGAAGGCATAAGATACAGACCGCTTTCGGAGGTGAGAAGGTCTGCGGGTAAATCGGGAAGACGGGTTTTGTTTTCATAGTCGATTGCGGGAATTTCAGGGAATTCATGAGCCCATCCCGTATCCTTGCCGTATCTTGCAAACATTCTGATTGTGGGCTTTGTTCTGTCAAGTGCGTGAACACCCGGACCGTTATAATGATGTATACCCTTTTCGAATCCGACGAGAAGCTCATTGCCGAATTTCCAGATTCCGTGATTGGCAGGCCAGCCGAAGAAGCTGGGCTCATCAAAAGCAACGATGTTATGTGTTGCCTTCATATTTATCACCCTTTTGAATGATTAATCTCAAAGTGATCAGATGCCGTGACGTTCTTTATAAAGACGGATAACCTCCTGAAGGTCTTCCTCTGTGTCAACGCTTACCGCCTTATACTGTGCGGGTGCGGGAACAATCTTGATTTTGTAGCCGTGCTCCAGAACCTTGAGCTGTTCAAGTGATTCAGCCTCGGAAAGGGGAGTGGGAGCAAGCTTTGTGTATGTGTTGAGGAATTCATGTGTATAGGCGTAAATACCTATGTGTTCAAAGTATCTTGCGTGTTCTGCATGACGGGGATACGGAATAGGTGAGCGTGAAAAATAAATTGCATTACCGTTCACATCGCTGACAACTTTAACAACGGTGTTGTTTGTTATGTATTCTTCATCGCCCGTGATTTCCAGACTGCCCGTAGACATAACGCAGTCGGGGCTGTTGATAAGAGCAGAGCCGATGTTGTCAATGATTTCGGGGGGAACAAGAGGCTCGTCACCCTGAATGTTGATAACATAGTCGCAGTCAAAGTTGCTTGCAGCCTCTGCAACACGGTCAGAGCCTGTGGGATGATTGACACTTGTCATAACTGCCTCACCGCCGAATGCGATAACAGAATCATAAACACGCCGGTCATCGGTTGCAACAACAACCTTATCAAGAACCTTTGATTTGCAAGCGTTTTCATAAACATGCTGAATCATGGGCTTGCCGCATATATCTTTAAGGGGTTTTCCAGGAAGACGGGATGAACCGTAGCGGGCAGGAATAACGCCTAAAACTTTAGCACTCATTTTAAATTTCTCCTTATATATTCAAATTAAAAGCTGTATTTGTCACGAAGAGCATTACGCATTTTATTAAGTGAGAATGGCTTGATTTCATCGCAGATACGCTCGCGCATTTCCTTACCTTCGTCGGTATTCTGGGGAGCGGAAGTGAAATCAAGAGTAATGCCTAGCTCGTTGCAGATTCTGTCAACAAAAATCGGCCAGAGCTCACCGATATCGCCGATAACGGGAATACTGTTTTCAAGGCGGGTGAATGCCGACATTTCCATGCGGAACGGAATTTTTGTGAGCTTTGTTTTGGGAAGACCTTCGTTGATAGCCTTCTGAATAAGCTCGCTCTGCTTGTTGAGATCCCATGAACGCTTGAGGTTTTCGTCAAGGTCAAAGCGGATAAGTGTTTTGTCCTTGAGGCTGTATGTGGGCAGACCGTTCATCGCTGCCCAGATGCCGTGACCCGTATATGTTTCAAAGGGACCGTCGTGGATTTCCTGTGTAAGTGCAACCGCAGATTCGATAATAACATCTGCGTCGGAAAGCATTTTTGCAATACGCTTGCAGCGCTGGCTGACGGGAATGCTGTCGGAGATGCAAAGTCCGACCTGACCGCCGCCGATAAGCTGGGGAACGCTTACAAGAACAGGTACGCCCTTGATTGCACCTGCTCCTATCATTGTTCTCGGGTCTGAACCGAGACCTGCAACGTATTCAAAGCTTTCGCCGAGAGTCTGTGCGGCAACCATAACTTCTGTTGCAACTGTTTCGTTGAAATAGCCTACGGGATAAGCCATGTTGCCTGCCGCTTTGATAATTACCTTGCCTTCTGCCTTTTCGCAGACGGAAACAAGCTCCTCGTCAAGAGGAAGCTCCGAGCGGATGCGTGCCCATTCTTCTTCGCTAAGCTGTGTAAGCTCATAGATGTTGCCTCTGCAGCGGATGTTTTCGGGGCATTTGTCGCCGAGAATGTCCGCATCAAAACGCTTAACACGGTCAAGTGTGCCGCCCATTTCGTGAGAGATAACGGCGGAGCTTGTTGTAACGCCGTCAATAAGTCCTGCGTGGACAAGAGTTGCGATAAGGGTTGTTACGCCCTCGTGAAGGTTCGGACCGCTGCCTATAACAGCTGCAACCTTGCCGCCTCTTTTTTTAACTTCAACAACCTTTTCGATTGCCGTTTTTAAGAATTCTTTTGTTTCATCGGGAAGAGCCTGATAAAGCTGTTCAACCAGAGCCGGTGATGCCATAATTATTTCTCCTGTTCACAATTGATTTTTACTTGATTTTTCTGCCGAAGCAGGCGTCATCATGGTCGAGCGACAAGAGGGTGAAATTATATTTTTTATAGAAATTCACGGCTCTTTCGTTTCTCGGTCCGCAGGTCAGGCAAACGCCCGAAATTCCTTTTTCGGCAAGATGATTGCACAGAGTGTCAACAAGCTTGCCGCCCATGCCCATTCTCTGATATTCGGGAAGAATATCGATGTGAAAATGAGCGGGATATTCGTCCTTGAATTTTTCCTGGGCGTTATATGCGGTTGATGCCCACTCGTATCTGTCCTCGCCGAAGCTGTCTGAACGGGGAAGATAGTCCCTGTCATAAATTTCCTTGAATCTGTCGAAATTTTCGGCACAGATAATGTAGCCCACCGCCTTGCCGTTGTCGTCGATAACAAAGCAGTTTTCGGGCTCATGGTCAATGTAATAATTGCAGAATGTGTTGTGATAAAACTGACCTGTCAGAAAATTCGGCACTTCTTCGGGACCCTCGCTGTTGTGACAAACAAAGTGCACATCGGCACGGTCTTTTTCTTCATATTTTCTGATGAAAACCATTAAAAATTCACCACCCTCAATCCGGTATATGTCTACATTATCATAAATATTTAAAAAAGGCAAGAAAATAATACTTGAATAATCCTAAAAAAAGTGTATAGTAAAGATATACAGTTTTTTGGAGGATTAAATATGAATTTTAAGGACAGTTTCACAAAAAATCGGTAACTGCCCTGGCAAATTTCCTTATTTCAACAATGCCGAAAAATCGCTTTACAACGCAGGAAAAATCAAACAGATATATGCTCGAAGGTGACAAGAGCTTTTCTTATGTTCCCGGCGAAAAATGGACCTGCGGCTTTGCAAAGGCGGCGTACACTCCTGCCGATTATAACAACAAAACATATTTTATTGCCGGATATGACTCAAACAACCCCGTAAAAGGCGTTCTTGACGATTTATATGCAAGAGCGGTTTATCTTGACGATAACCGAGGAGACGGCGGAGTGATTTTCTGTGCTCTTGACTGTGTCGGAATAAGCAGAAGAGATATAAATGACATCAGAAAATACGCTCTTGAAAGCGGCAGACTCGGCAAGGTTAAATCAATTAACATTTCTTCAACTCATACCCATGCGGGAATTGACACACAGGGTCTGTGGGGCGAAAAAATCTATAAAAGCGGCAAGGATAAGGCTTTTATGGAAAACCTCAAAAAACAGGCTGCACGGGCAGTTGTTGAGGCATATGAAAACAGAAAAGACGGCAGTCTTTATATGGGTTACACACCTGTTGAAGATATGCAGGCAGATGTCAGAACTCCCGTTACCTATGACAAGAATCTGACAAGATTCCGTTTTTCGCCCGATGACAGTTCGGGTGAGATTTACATAGTGAATTTTGCTTCACACGCAGAATTGCTCGGAACAACTTCGCTTGTCAGTGCGGATTTTCCTGCTTACCTCATTAAAGAAATAGAAGAAAAAGTTCAAGGCTCAAATGCTGTTTTCTTTAACGGTGCAATAGGCGGCATGATTTCCGCAAAAGAAATCAAAAAGGTATACAGAGATTCGATTGACTGCGAAGCATATATGAAGGGCTTCGGAAAACAGCTCGGAGAGCTTGCACTTTCCGTTGAAAACGAAATCCGTCTTGAGCCTGTTCTCAACATAAAATCCAAGGGTATAACTGTTCCGGGTGACAACACGGTGCTTGTTCTCGCAAGATATCTCAATGTTCTCAACAATGATATGGGCAGAACAAAAAAGAGAAGCAAGGTCTGTATTTATTCCGAGGTTGCCTACATGGAGCTGGGCAAAGGGGATGTTGCGGTGTTCCTCATTCCGGGTGAGCTTTTTCCCGAGCTTTATAACGGAGAATTCCTTACCGAAACGGACAGTGCAAACCACAGAAAAGCAAGCTATAAAAAGGTTCTTTCCGATATGACCGACTGCAAGCATAAATTTGTTATCGGACTCTGCAATGATGAGCTCGGCTATATTCTTGCGGAAAACGATTTTCTGCTGAATGAGGTTTTGCCCTATATCAACAAGGCCACCGACGAAATGGACAGAGATCACTATGAAGAAACAAATTCAACGGGTCCCGAAACGGGAAGAATTATTCTCGAAGAAACAGAAAACCTTATAAAATCCGTAAAATAACTGAATCAAAATTTAATTATCCCCTGCATTTTGTATCCTGCAACAAAATTTGATATAAGGAGATATAAAAAATGAAAAAGTCAATCAGTTCTTTTATTGCAATGCTTCTTGTTTTCACAATGCTTTTTTCGATGAATGCCTCGGCGTTTATCGGCAAGGAGCATAACGGTGCCATTACCGCCGTAACGGATATACTCGGCGGAATTATTGACGGTGCAATCACATTTTTGGGTATGCTTACACGAAATCCCGATCATCCGACGGTTGAGGAATATTTTGCATCAGGCAGCGAAAATTTCTATGAGGGCACAAAAACCTTCATTGACGAAGCGGCTGACGGAGCAAAATGGTCGCTCGGATTCGGAAAAGAAAGCATTGTTCCCGATGATCTTCGTGACGGAACAAAGGAATATTATACGGGCGGTTATTTCACACAGAAGGTGAACGGCGTTCTGGATGACCAGAAAGCGGTTGCAATCGCTCTTAATGACGGCTCGGGCAGGGGTACAACAATTTTTGCATCAATCGACGGCATCGGTGTCAATAACGGCGACATCCGTGCAATAAGAGCCGCTGCCGAACAAAAGCTTAAAGCAAAAGGTATTGACAGCGATATCAATGCAATCAACATAAACGCAACTCATTGCCATACCGTTATCGATACACAGGGCATAGGTCTTGACCTGCTTCTTGAAATTTTCAAGAGCTTCTTCCTCGGTGCCGACAGGTCAATGGATAACGATTTTCTTGAAGTAATGATTGACCGTGCCTCCGATGCGATTGTTGAGGCATATATGAATACGGAAACAGGCTCGCTCTTTTATTTTGAAACCGTCGGTATGAGTAAGGACGAAGCCAACGGCTTATACCTTGATGACGAATATCCGTATATTATCAATAAAAGATACTATACCGAAGGCTTTCAGCATTGCTTTGCCTGCTTCAAATTTGTTCCCGATAACGAAAAATCCGCAGCAACAATTTTCACAAATATCGGTGCACATCCGACGGTTGTTGACGAAGAAACAAGTCTTCTTTCTTCGGATTTCCCCGCATATATGGAAGAAAAAATTAATGCTGCAGGCATGAATTTCATGTTCATTCAGGGCGCACAGGCTCCAGTTTCTGTTGATAAATGGCAGGAAATGCCCGAAACAGCGGGTGAGGTTGAAGCAAAAATTGCGGCAAATCCCACGGCAGCTGACTATAAAACGGCAATTCACATCGGCTATGAGTATGCAAGGCTCATACTCGAAGCACAGGATAAAGCCAAAGAAATTGAGCCCATACTCAATGTTAAAATGACGGAATATGTTGTTCAGCTTGAAACGGGTCTTTTCGCCTACGGCGCAACGGAAGGCTTCATCGGCACAACAACAGTAAAGGATTCATCAAGCGAAACAGGCTATTCGGTTATTACGGAGGCAGGTTATATCGAAATCGGCAAGGATATTGTTCTGCTCACCGCACCGGGAGAAATCGTTCCGCAGCTTATTTACGGCAATGTTATTTCGGCGGAGGAATCATATCACGGCACGGAATGGACATATGAAGCAACCGCAAGCCTTGTTCCCGAGGGAAAAACCGTGCTTGTTATGGGTCTTTGCAACGATGCGATAGGATATATTCTTCCCGACAATGATTTTGCACATTTTATTACCGACACAATCTGGGATATGGACGGTGCCGACAAGGTTTTCGGACCTTATCACAGACATTATGAAGAGCTGCTTTCTGCAGGAAGCAAGGCGGGCTCAACAACCGTTAAGGTGCTTAATGAACTTGTTAAAAATGCAAATCCGTAAGATTATTACAAAGGAGAGTCCCGAATGACAAAGGAAGCGGCAAGACAAAAGGCGAAGGAGCTTGTTGCGAAGATGACGGTTGAGGAAAAGCTTTCCCAGCTTGTCTATAATGCTCCGGCAATCGAAAGGCTCGGAATAGAGGAATATAATTGGTGGAATGAGGGTTCACACGGTATTCACGGTGCGGGCACAACAACCGTTTTTCCTCATGCAATTGCCATGGCTTCATCCTTTGACCCCGAACTTGTCGGAAAGGTTGCCGATGTTGTTTCAACAGAGGGCAGAGCAAAGTATAATAAGCATCTGGAATTTGGCGACCATGATATTTTCAAGGGCATCACATTCTGGGCACCCAATATAAATATTTTCCGTGACCCGAGGTGGGGCAGAGGTCAGGAAACCTTCGGAGAGGATCCGTTCCTTACCTCACAGCTTGGTATTTCTTTTATCAAAGGAATACAGGGTGACGGTGAATTTCTGAAAGCAGCGGCTTGCTCAAAGCATTTTGCCGTTCATTCGGGTCCCGAAAAATCCAGACACGGCTTCAACTCCGTTGTTGATAAGCATGACCTATTTGAAACATATCTTCCCGCATTCGAAAAAACCGTAAAATCGGGAGTGTGCGGAGTTATGGGTGCATATAACCGTCTTAACGGTGAGCCTTGCTGTGCCCATTCATATCTTATTCCGCAGCTGCTTCGCAAGCAATGGGGATTTGACGGTTATGTTGTTTCCGACTGCGGTGCTCTCAAGGATATTTACAAATTCCATAAATTTGTTGAAACAAGAGAAGAAGCTGCCGCTGCCGCACTCAAAAGCACCTGCGACCTCAACTGCGGCGATACCTACGAAGCACTTGTTGATGCGTATGAGCAGGATTTGATAAGTGAAGACGAAATTACAGCCGCTGCGGAAAATCTTTTTACGATTCGTTACCGTTTGGGCGAGTTTGAAAAAACAAGACCTTATTCCGACATCGGCTACGATAAGCTTGACTGTAAGGAGCACAAGGCACTCAATCTTAAAACAGCGGAGCAGAGCATTGTTCTTCTTGAAAACAAGGATAATTTCCTGCCTCTTGATAAAAACACAAAAAAGAAAATTGCGGTTGTAGGACCGAATTCTCTTTCGGTTACCGCTCTTGAGGGTAACTATAACGGCTACGCATCCGAATATGTGACTGTTGCTGACGGCATACGCAGAATATTCGGGAATGCGGAAATCACGGTTGAAAAGGGCTGCAACTACTGTGAGGAGCAGCTTAACCATTGGAGCGGCTTCAAAAATATGATAAGCGACGGCGTTGCTGCCGCATCGGAAGCAGACATAACAATTCTTGTGCTCGGTCTTGACTGCTCGGTGGAAGGGGAGGATACGGGCTTTGACAATGATTACACCGCAAGCGGCGATAAACGAATGCTTTTTCTTCCCGCAACGCAGCAAAAGCTTGCACAGACAGTGTGTGATGTTTGCGAAAATGTTATTGTTGTTCTTATGTGCGGAAGCTCAATCGATGTCGGCGAAAAGGTGAGAAACCACGCAAAAGCGGTTATCCATGCATGGTATCCCGGCTCACTCGGCGGGCTTGCACTCGCAAAAATACTTTCGGGTGAAGCCAATCCGTCGGCAAGGCTTCCAGTTACAATTTACAAAGGTGACCACAACCTGCCCGATTTTGAAAATTACAACATGGAGGGCAGAACATACAGATATATTGACGGCGATGCTCTTTATCCGTTCGGCTACGGGCTTTCATACACAAAGTTTGCTTATGAAAATGCAAAGCTGATTTCTGCAGACGGCGAAAAAATATCGGTCAGCACAGAGGTTGCCAATATCGGCGGATTTGACGGCAAGGAAACCGTTCAGGTTTATGCTTCTTATACTGACAGCCGTGCGGCAACGCCTCATTGGCAGCTTTGTGCGGTGAAATCCGTTATGCTGAAAAAAGGTGAAAAATCAGAAGTAACCCTTGATATTGACCGCTATTGGGTAAAGGCTGTTACAATGTACGGCGAAAGAGTTGACCCCGACGGAAAAATCACTCTTTATATCGGCGGACATCAGCCCGATGCCGTGAGCACAAATCTGCTCGGGTATTCGTGCCTGAAAATCGAATTATAACGGAGGATGAGAAGATAATGAAACCTGTCAGCTTTTATCTGTTAACGGATACACATTATTTTGAAAATGAGCTTGGTGCGGAAGGCAAGGCATATGAAGACTATATGCAGAAGGAGCAGTATTTTCTCAGGGAGAGCAGTGCGATAGTCAAATCAACATTTGCCCGCCTTGCCGAGGACAAAGAAACAGACATAGTCATAATTCCCGGCGATCTTTCCAAAAACGGAGAAAAAGAGAGTCATAAATGCTTCATAAAAGAGCTTTATAAACTTAAGGAAAGCGGCAAAAAGATTTTTGTTATTACGGCAGGTCACGATTATAACGAGTGGTCATATGCCTATAAAAACGATGAACGCATTCAGGTTGAGGGTACGGATTTTGACGAGCTTTGCGAAATGTACCGTGACTTCGGCTGCGGCGATGCAATTGCTTTTGACAAAGAAACTCATTCCTATGTTGCCGAAGTAACAGACGGCGTGAGAATGCTTGCCATATGCTGCGACAGTCCGAATCAGCCCAAAGGTGCGGCAGATGAAAGGCTTACGGCATGGATGAAGGAGCAGACCGATAAAGCAAAGAATGACGGCTGTTCAATGTTTGCAATTTGTCACTACCCTGTAATTCCGCCCGTTCCTGTTTTTGATTTGGTCGGAGATGCAAAAATCAAGGAGTGGAGAAAGGTTGCTTCGTTCCTTGCAGATAACGGCGTTGAGCTGGTTCTGACGGGACATATGCACATTCAGAGCATAAACGAATTCCGCAGCGAAAAGGGCAACAGATTAATTGATATCTGCACTTCCTGCCTTGCGGGAAGCCCTGCCAAATACAGAAAAATCACGGTTGACGAAAGCTCTGTGCTTAAGGTCGAAACAATTGATGTTGAGGATTTCGGCTGGGATATGAACGGACTTTCCGTTCAGGAATATTTTGACAGGCAGTTTTCGAATGCGATTGTTACACGTGTTCGAAAAGCTCTTGACGGCGGAGAGGGAATAGTAAAACATCTTAAGAGCTTTGCGGGTAAGCGTTTTGATAATATCACGGTCGGAGCGTTGGGCAGGCTTTTAATGATAAAAGTCGATGAACCATTTAAAAACAAAAAACTGACGGAGCTTATCGGCGAAGTCGGTGTCGGAATTTTTTCGGGCGACGGAGCTTATGTTGAGGGTACTCCCGTTTATAATCTGATTTCCGCCGTGCTGAAAAGGTTTTCTTTCATAATCAAAAAGGTTG
Source organism: Clostridia bacterium (assembly GCA_017473165.1). Lineage (GTDB taxonomy): Bacteria > Bacillota > Clostridia > Oscillospirales > Acutalibacteraceae > CAG-177. The sequence goes on from JAFUNA010000018.1 coordinate 24,168, forward strand.
AGCCGAAGCTTGAAAAAGAGGGCGTTAAGGTTGATTTGAAAAATATGCTTCTAAACACCATCGGAAACAACAAAGGATATTCCGACAATAATGCGAAATTCATACTCAAATAAACGCAAAAAGAGCTCATAAAATATGGTTTATTATAACCCGACGGCAAAATCGAAAATATGAATTCCAAAGTCAAGGGAGATGACTGTATGGCAGAAATGACGGCTGTTATGGAAAAAGTCAATGCGAATAAAAACGGTTCTCCAAGCCTTATGTCCAACGACAGAAGATATGTCGGCTCAAAAGAATCATTGGCGTATGTTGTTTACGATATTTCGCAAAGCTACAACATAAGTAAATATCAAGATATTTTCATAACCGATGTTGTTAAAATCGGACTCAGCTTTCAGACTATTGTCACTTTCGTTATCGGAATATGGGACGTTATATATAAATGACGTGTTTCTTGCCGCAATCGTTGACAAAACCCGTACAAGATTCGGTAAATTCAGACCGTGGCTATTTATTTGCTCCGGACCGGGCTATCTTTTGTCGCTCATATATTGGCTTTTGCCCATTATATTTGCCGCTACCGACCCTTACCATGCAGGCAAGCTTGCATTTTATATGATTTTTCAGCTGATAAGCAACCTTAACGGTTCACTTGCAACCATTTCAAGAACAGGTATGCTTTCAACCATAACGCCGAATGTTATCGAGAGAACAAGGCTTATCACCCAGGCAAGTCTTTTTTCGGGATTTATTGAAAAATGGCCCGAGATATTCATGGGACTTCTCATTGACCTTATCAATCACGGCACTCTCAAAATACAAATGAGAACTCTTTATGTTACGGCAGGTGTCTTCACGTCAACGATTTCTGCTGCGATGGGTCTTTTCTTTGTGTTTACCGCCAAAGAGAGAGTTGCTCAAAGAGTTGAGAAACCGAGTGTTATTCAGGGAATCAAATCGATTTTGAACAATAAGCCCCTGCTGATTCTCACGATTACTGACTTTCTTACGGCATTAGGCATGAATTCGGGTACGAACTATTACTACATAAACGTTCTCGGTCTTGCTTCCATGACAACAATCGTAGGTATTCCCGGTGCGTTTGTTTCTCCCACCAGCTATGCGTTTGTAACAAAGGCAAGGGAAAGATTTTCAACAAGAGCTCTCTGGATTTTCAGCTCTCACTTCGGTGATTTTCTGATGATTTTTGTTTATCTTATCGGCTCAATAAATAAGAACTACAAAAAACTTGCGGTTATGATACCCGCATTCATGATAAGAGAAACACTCTGGATGACCTGCTGGGGTCTTATGAACGTTATCCCCGAAGAAATGCGTAACGAAACAATTGACTACGGCGAATGGAAAAACGGCTACAGAACAGAAGGCATGACGGGCGTTGCCAAGGATCTTGCCAAAAAGCTTGTCGGAACTCTCGGAGCTTCCATAAAAGCCTTTATTATGAGCAAAATCGGTTACGTTGAAGGTGCCGGATACGGTAATCAGACCGAGCGAACAGAATATCTTCTTTTCATGATGTGTACGCTGCTGCCAACCGTTACAAGCGTTTTCGGTCTGATACCCAAATTCTTCTATGATCTTTCGGGCGATAAGAAAGACAGGATGTATCAGGAACTTGCGGAACGCCGCAGAAGCATTATCACCCAGATGAATGAGGTCGATACCGATAACAGTACAAAATCCGAATAAAACAGGAAACTGACCGTGACCCTCGGCATGACAGCCGGGGGTTGTGTTTTTTGTCGGATTGCTGTCATTTTTTCGACCTGATTGTTGCAAAAAATGTTGATAGGAATTATAATGAAATACGGCTGAATCCAACAGGTTAAAATCTTGGAGAAATTATGGCGTTTAAACGGGCGGACTTTGCGGTCACGTTGTACTGTATACGTAATAATAAAGTGAGATGTTGATTAATATGAAAGACAAAAATTATTTTTTGAGCAAGGCACAGGAAAATTACCCGAAGCTTAATTTTACCGTTCTGACTCCCGATGTATCCGAATTTACTGCATCAAGCGGTGACAGCGTTATTCTTGACTTCGGTAAACACGCTGTCGGTCACTTTTCGTTCAGTCTTGATAATGTTGACCGCTTTATGGATGCTCCCGTGCGGCTGATAATCAGATTCGGCGAAGATATGAGGGAAATCAACGATGATATTTCTCAATATATCGGCAACGTTTCAAAAACCTGGCTGCAGGAAGAAATATTGAACCTTGATTATCCTCAAAAAACGGAGATGCCAAGAAGATATGCTTGCAGATATATTAAAATCACGGTTGACAGCACCAATTTCCCCATAAGACTGTTTGATTTCAGTTTTACTGCATCGACAAGTGCGGATATATCGGCTCTTGAGCCGTCAGACACAAAAGATGCTTTGTTAAAAAAGATTGACTGTGTTGCAACGGATACTCTCAAGGATTGTATGCAGACCTTCTTTGAAGACGGTCCGAAGCGTGACCGCCGTTTGTGGATTGGCGACCTTCGTCTTGAGGCTCTGACAAACTATTACACATTCAAAAACCTTGAAATTGTTAAAAGATGCTTATATCTTTTTGCTGCAGGAGAGTGCAACAAGCTCGGATTTCTGCCGTCATATGTTTATGAAACGCCTTATTATAAATCGGGTGAGGCGAATATTGCGGACTATGCACTATTATATGTTGTCAGTGTATGCGATTATTATGAACATACCGCCGACATCAGCGTTGTGAACGACCTTTTGCAAATCTGCAAATCACAGCTTGACAGCTTTGAGGCGATACTCGATGAAAATCTGATTGTCACAAGGCAGGACGGCTGGTTTGCGTTCATTGACTGGTGTCCGGGACTTGAAAAGCTGACAGCTTTGCAGGGCGTATATCTTTATACCCTTGAGCGTTTTTCAGAATTGCTGAAAGCAATCGGAGATAAGGATTTCAATAAATATTCATCACTTCTTCCTCTTGTGCGTTCTGCTTGCAAAAAACATCTTTATAATGAAAGCTCAAACGCATTCATAAACGGTTTGGATAATAAGCAGTTCAGCGTCCATTCGCAGATATGGATGATATTGGGCGGCGTTATAAGCGGCGATGAAGCCAAAAATCTCTTGCTTTCTTGCCTTGATAATAAAGATGCTAAACAACCAGTCACTCCGTATATGCGTCATTATGTTACCGAAGCCATGCTGAAGCTCGGAATGAAAGAGAATGCGGTGCAGTATCTCAAAAATCTTTGGGGCGGAATGATTGAATTGGGTGCGGACACTTTCTGGGAAGCTTATGTGCCCGATGACCCCGATTTTTCACCGTACTATGACAGAAAGGGAAACAGCCTTTGCCATGCGTGGAGCTGCACACCGTCATATTTCATCCGCAAATACAAAATGTAATTACTGAATTTTTTCGGTGACAGACAAGAAAAGTTTCTGTACACAAAAAGAAAAAAGAGCCGAAACCCGTTGCTTTTGCTTCGGGTTTCGGCTTATACATTTTTTTGCTTTTTAGCGAGTCACTTCATATAAACACTTTATCATGATTTCAATGATAATTCAAGTGATGCAAAAATGCTCAATGAAATATGAAGGAACTTTGCGTAGCTCCGATTGGAATAATCAAGGCATCTGCGATGCTTGTTATTACGCATTATTAAAATCTGAACGTTGAATAGTCCTGTGATTTCCACAGCGGTTTTGTCACATATTCTTAAGTCTTTCGTATTCCTCGGCAGTAATTTCAATTACCCTTCCGTGCTTGAAGCCGTAAGGGAATGAAAATTCTTGGGGCACACGTTCAAAATTCATGCTGCCGGGCTCTGACGAAACAAAAGGAACATATCCCATTTTCGATTTTTCACATCCGAAAAAGTCAAGCATCATGCACCATCTGCCGTCGGGCAGAGTATAAACGGTCGGACCTTCGTATGAGCCCGGTCTGTCAATCTCTTTGTCCATGTATTCCTCAAATTTTTCGTCATGCTCAAATGGACCGTAAAGACTTTTTGAGGTTGCGTGCATATTCATGGGCGGTTTGTCGGCATTTTTATAGAAAAGGTGATATGTGTCGCCGACCTTCTGAATGTGGGAATCAAGAATTTCATTGTTCTTTGTGAAATAGAGCTTCGGCTCTGAAAATGTTTCGAAATCCTTTGTTACGGAGCAGTAAATCGACATATGCTTATAGTCGCTTTCTTCAACCGTTGAGCCCCAATGAATAAGATATTCTTCATTTTCTTCGTCAAAGAAAACCTCGGGTGCCCAAAGACAACCGAAATCATCCCTGCCGAAATATATGAGCTTTTCTTCGGAAAAGTTAACAAGGTCATCGGTTTTCCACATACGCAGACACTTGCTGCCCGTGCGGTTGACATTCTGCCAGTTAACATTGTAATTTTCGTCCATGCGGTAAGCAATGCACAGGTCGGTTGTCAGAATAACAAATCCGCCCGTGTGAAGCCTGACAATTTCTATGTCACGGCAGCCTTTTTCGCCAAGCTGTGCGGTTAAAACGGGATTTCCGCCGTTGACTTCCTCCCAGTTATATCCGTCTTTGCTTATTCCGAAATAAACCTGCTCACCGTCTGGAGTAACTTTTTCTTTAAAATGCGTAAAAAGATAAGGCATGGTTTTCTCCTTTAATTAAACAGACTTTCGGCAAATCTTACCGCACCCATTGCGTCGGAGGAATAGCTGTCAGCATTAATCATTGCGGCGTATTCCTCTGTCATAACCGCACCGCCGACCATAACCCTGCAGTCGGGAATTTCCTTACGCAGAAGCTTGATTGTTTCCTCCATTGCGGGAACGGTTGTTGTCATGAGTGCACTCAAGCCAACCAATTTTGCACCGCTTGATTTAACGGCTTCAACTATTTTTTCGGGAGCAACATCCTTGCCGAGGTCGATTACCTCAAAGCCGTAATTTTCAAGAAGAACCTTGACAATATTTTTGCCGATATCGTGGATATCGCCCTTGACCGTTGCAATAACAATTTTGCCCTTTTTGCCCTCACCCGAGGGGATTGATGCCTTGATTGCATCAAAGGCTTCCTTTGCAGCCTGTGCACTCATAAGAAGCTGGGGCAGATAAACCTTTTTTTCTTCAAACCCTTTGCCGACTGTGTTGAGGGCGGGAATGATTTTTTCGTTTATGATATCCATGGGAGCCTGTGTTTTTAAAAGCTCCGATGCGGCAATGCCTGCCTGCTCCTTAAGACCGCTGATGATGCAGCTGTCAAGCTCCGCCGTGTTTGCGGGAGCGAAAGAAGTCTTAACAGGGGAAAGGGTGTCCGCAAATTCAATGTAGTCAACGCAGTTTTCATCCTTGCCCGTAAGAGCCATGAAGCAATGCCATGCCTTCATCATTTCCTCGGAATGGGGATTGATTATCGCACAGTCAAGACCGTTCTGCATAGCCATTGTATAGAAAACGGAGTTAACATCAGCTCTTGAAGGAAGTCCGAACGAAATATTCGACACGCCAAGGCTTGTTTTGATGCCTTTTTCGTGGAGTATTCTGACCGCCTCGAGAGTAATGTTTGCACTGTTTGAATCACTTGAAACCGCCATTGCAAGGGGGTCAACAATGATATCTTTGGATTCAATTCCGTATTCCGCAGCTCTTGCAATGATTTTTTCTGCAATTGAAACTCTGCCTGCGGCTGAATCGGGGATTCCGTTTTCGTCAAGAGTTACGGCAATTGCAACACCGCCGTATTTTTTGATAAGAGGGAAAACGGTTTTCATGCTTTCTTCCTTGCCGTTGACGGAGTTAATGAGAGCCTTGCCGTTATAAATTCTCATTGCCTGCTCCATTGCGGCAGGATTAACGGTGTCAATCTGCAGAGGCAATTCAATAACGCCCTGAAGGGCTTTGATAACGGAAACCATCATTTCCGTTTCGTTTATTTCGGGCAGACCGACATTTACGTCAAGAATCGAAACGCCCTTTTTGTTCTGTGAAAGACCTTCGTTGAGAATATAGCCGATATCATTTTGACGAAGAGCTTCTTTAAAACGCTTTTTTCCTGTGGGATTGATTCTTTCGCCGATGATAACGGGAGCTTTGCCGATTTCAACTGCGTGGGTATATGATGAAATAACGGTGAAATTCTTCTTTTCGGGAAGTGAGAAAGGAAGATTTTTTGTTTTTTCAACGGTCTTTTTTATGTGTTCGGGTGTTGTGCCGCAGCAGCCGCCGATAATTGTTGCACCTGCCTTAACAATATCGCACATGATGTCCGAAAACTCGTCGGCATCAATATCAAAAACGGTTTTTCCGTTTTCGTTTCGGGGCAGACCCGCATTGGGATTGACAATAACGGGAACGCTTGCGTATTTTGCAAATTCGGGAACGATTTCAACCATCTGCTTCGGACCGAGCGAACAGTTCATGCCGATTGCATCCGCACCGAGCCCTTCAAGCATTGCAATCATTGCGGCGGGGTCTGCACCTGTCATCAGCTTTTTGCTTTCATCGTAAACGCAGGTGACAAAAACGGGCAAATTGCAGCTTTCTTTAGCTGCAAGCAGAGCAGCTTTTGCCTCATAGCTGTCGTTCATGGTTTCAATCAGAACAAGGTCTGCACCTGCGGAAGCACCGATTTTTATTGTTTTGGAGAATATCTCAACCGCCTTTTCAAACGGTAAATCACTGAGAGGCTCAAGCATTTTTCCGAGAGGACCGACGTCGAGCGCAACAAACGCATCATAGCCCTCGCAGGCTTTTTTTGCGTTTGCGATTGCGGCGTTAATTATTTCCTCAAGGTTATCAAATTTAAGGCTGTTTGCTCCGAAGGTGTTTGAGGTGATAATCTGTGTGCCCGCCTCAAGATAAAGACGGTGCATTTCAACAATCTTTTCGGGATTTGTGATATTCCAGTTTTCGGGATATTCTCCCGCTTTGAGTCCCCATGACTGCAAAAGTGTGCCTGCACCGCCGTCAAAATAGGTTATTCCGCTTTTTATTTTATCGAGAACATTCATTTTATGACCTTCTTTTTATCTGTACGGGCAGTTGTCGTTTCTGCAAATCATGCAGCCGGGACCCGTGCATTTGTTTTTCTCTTTTCCTATGCCGATAATCGCCGTAACGGATTTAACCGGCGTCATCATCAAGCTGTCATTAAGGCTTAAACCGATGTTTTTCTTCGTTTCAAGAAATTCGGTTATATCCTTTTGGAATTCTATTGACAAATCGCCGTAACCGGGGCTGAAACGGGGGCGGAGAAAATCGGCATTTTCGAGAGAAGCATTTACTTTATCGCAAAAAGCTTCAATTGCCGCCGACCCGACGCAGTCCGTAACCATTCCGCAAACGGGAGAAATGAGCGATTTTCTTTCAATCAGCCTGTGTGCATCAAAGCCCGTTGTTGCGGCGAGAATATATGCAAAATCACAGCCCGAAAGATTTTTTTGAAGTGAACGGCTTTCCGTTTTCATAAATCCGAGGTCAACACCGTTTTCAAGCTTTACGGGCACTTTTGCAATGCACGCTCTGAAGCTTGCGGCCTCAAGAAATTCTTTTGTGCAGGAGCAAATCAGCTCCTTTGTTTTATCGTCCGTTGATTTAACGGAATAATAGCCGAGATAAACGGCAACCTCTTTGGGGTCGATGTTTATTTCGGCTGCATCTGTTTTTATAAGCTCAATCATCAGATTATTCCTTTGAGATTGGATTGAATTTTTTCAGCAACGTCGGGCTTGTTCATGGAATAAACATGAACGGCGTTGATGCCGTTGGAATAGATGTCAATTATCTGCTCCGTTGCATATGCGATACCCGCCTGCTTCATTGCGACGGGATTATCGCCGAAGCGGTCAACCATGCGGATGAATTTTCTCGGAAGAACCGTACCCGAAAGGGAACAGATTCGCTTGATTTGAGCTGCGTTTGTAACGGGCATAATGCCGGGAATAACGGGAACGGTTATTCCCGCTTCACGGATTTTGTAAAGGAAGTTGAAAAGGATGTGATTGTCAAAAAACATCTGTGTTGTAAGGAATTCACAGCCCGCATCAACCTTGATTTTAAGGTTTTGTATGTCCTTTGTGAAGCTGTCGCATTCGGTGTGACCTTCGGGATAGCACGCACCGCCAATGCAGAAGCCGCCGAAATCCTTAATTTCCTCAACAAGGTCGCTTGCGTGGGTGAAATCAAGGCTTTTTTCGGTCATTCCCTGCGGCATATCTCCACGGAGAGCAAGAATGTTTTCAACACCTCTTGCTTTTATTTCCGATAAAGTTTCTCTTATTTTATCTCTGCTTGAGCAAACGCAGGTGAGGTGTGCAATGGGTGTAACGCCCGTTCTGACAATGCTTTCCGCAATGTCGATTGTGTATGAGCCTGTTGTTCCGCCCGCACCGTATGTAACGCTCATGAAATCGGGGTTGAGCTTTGCAATTTCAAGAGCGGAGGATTTTATGCTCTCATAGCTTTCGCTGTTTTTCGGAGGAAAAACCTCAAAAGACAGCGACGGAGTTTCCTTTTTTATTATTTCGGATATTTTCATAATATCACCTTATTTTTCTTTAAAAATTATCAGCTTGCTGAAAACGTAGTTTATAATCACAACAACAATTCCGACAATTGTTTTTGCAATCAGATCGTGCCATGAAAGAAGCGTTATCATAACAAACATCATAACGGTTTCAACCGCAAACGAAAAAAGCCTTGCGCCGATAAAACCCGTGAATTCTTTTCCCGCAACGGAAGGCTTCCAGCTTTTTGAATCGAAAACCCAGAGCTTGTTTGTGACAAATGCAAAAATAACGGCAGTAACCCATGCAATCAGGTTTGCGTCAAGATAATCCGTTCCTTCGCCGAAAAACCGGAGTGCATTCACAAGCCCCGCTTTTTCAAGAAGAATGTTGAAAAATCCGTCCCAGCCGATTGAAATAAAAAGCTTTTTGAAAATATAAAATGTTCCAAGGTTGACAACGGTTGTCACAACTCCGAAGAAAAGATAGGTTATTATTTCCTTAGTAAAAAATTTGTCAATCAGTTTCCCCGAAAAGCTTTCTTTTTTGAAAACTCTGAACAATAATTCTCTTATTTTCTCAATCATAATTTTCTCCGATATAATATTTGCCGCAATTCAATGTATATTTTAAAACAAAATAATAATAAAGTCAATAAAAGCTTGCATTTTTAATATGTTGTGGTAAAATGATATGATAGCGAGGTAGGATTTATGGTTAATTCTCAACCGATGAAAAACAGAATACATTTCCTCGACGAGTTAAGAGGCTTTGCCGCTTTCTGCATGGTTTTCTATCATGCGTTTTACTTTCTCGGAACGTTTTTTGAGCATGAATGGGCAGAAAACCTTTTTTATTTTTTCTTTCCCGTTCAGCCTTTGTTTGCGGCAATTTTTATTTTTGTTTGCGGCATATCCTGCACGCTTTCGAGAAGCAATGTCAAAAGAGGATTGATTCTTCTCGGAGTTGCGTTGGGATTTACGCTTGTCACGGCTGTGATTATGCCGAAAATGGGCTTTGTTGAATGCGAAATCTATTTCGGAATTATCCACTTTCTTTCGGCATCAATTCTGATTTATTCGCTTTTTTCAAAGAAGCTTCTGAAAATGTCGCCCTTCGTCGGAATTCTTCTTTGCGTTTTTCTTTATGCATTTACAAGCGGAATCGGCAGGGGAGAGCTTGCATTCGGTGAGCTTGTAAAATTCAATCTTCCCGTTGAGCTTTATGAAACCGATTTTCTCGTACCTCTCGGAATTTATTCGCCGTCGTTTTTCTCGGCAGACTATTTTCCGCTTTTCCCCAATATTTTTATCTTTTTCGCAGGTGTATTCTGCGGTAACTACTATGCTTATAAGGGCTGTCCCGAGTGGTGTTATCCCAAACGCATTCCGTTTTTCGGATTTCTCGGCAGAAACGCTCTCATAATATATATTGTCCATATGCCCGCTGTTTTTGCGGTAGCATACGGCATTGACTTTGTTATTAATTTATTTTGAACAGGAGTAATAAAACATGAGTGAAGCATGCAGCGGCAATTGCGCAAGCTGTGCAAGCAATTGCGATTCAAGAAAAGAAGCACAGGATATGAGAATTCCCTGCGGACCTTTCAGCAGCATTAAAAAGGTTATAGGTGTTGTCAGCGGTAAGGGCGGCGTAGGCAAGTCGCTTGTTACCTCAATGCTGGCAAGTGCAATGCAGGCAAGAGGAAATGCCTGTGCCGTACTTGATGCGGATATAACAGGTCCTTCAATTCCCAAGTCGTTCGGAATCAAGGAAAGAGCAAAGGCAGACGAAAGCGGTCTTCTTCCCGAGGAAAGCAAGACAGGTATCAAGATTATGTCAATCAACCTTCTTCTCGAAAACGAAGAGTCACCCGTAGTCTGGAGAGGTCCTGTTATTTCGGGCGTTATTCAGCAGTTCTGGAAGGACGTTGCATGGGGCGATGTTGACTATATGTTTGTTGATATGCCTCCCGGAACAGGCGACGTTTCGCTTACCGTATTCCAGAATCTTCCCGTTGACGGCATTATCATCGTAACAACTCCCCAGGATTTGGTTACAATGATTGTCAAAAAGGCTTTCAACATGGCAAAGCTGATGAACATTCCCGTTCTCGGACTTGTTGAAAACATGAGCTATGTCGTATGTCCCGACTGCGGCAAGGAATTCAAGATTTTCGGCGAAAGCAAGATTGACGAAATCGCAGCCGAGCTCGGCGTTCCCGTTCTTGCAAAGCTTCCCATCGACCCCACAACAGCATCGCTTGTTGATAAAGGTGCAATCGAGCTTGCAGACGATAAATATGTTGCCGATGCCGTTGACTTTATTTCAAAATTAGATTAAAATAAAGGTTATACAAAACTTTTCAGGAGTTGAAAAAGATGATTGATATCAAATTTTTAAGAGAAAATCCCGATATCGTAAAAGAGAATATAAAGAAAAAGTTCCAGGACAGCAAGCTTGCCCTTGTTGACGAGGTTATCGAGCTTGATGCACAGTCAAGAGCAATCAAGTCCGAGGCAGACAGCCTTCGTGCAAACCGCAACAAGGTTTCAAAGGAAATCGGTGCACTTATGGCACAGGGCAAAAAGGAAGAAGCAATGGCTGCAAAGTCAAAGGTAACGGAGTTTTCCGAAAGACTTGCAGAATGCGAAAAACTTGAAGCCGAATATGCCGAAAAGGTAACAAAGATTATGATGATTATTCCCAATATCATCGACCCCAGCGTACCCATCGGCAAGGATGACAGCGAAAACGTTGAGGTTACAAAATACGGCGAGCCCATTGTTCCCGAGTTTGAAGTGCCTTATCACACCGACATTATGGAACGCTTCAACGGTATTGACCTTGATGCGGCAAGAAACGTTGCAGGCAACGGCTTCTACTATCTCATGGGCGACATAGCACGCCTTCATTCTGCTTGTATTTCCTATGCAAGAGATTTTATGATTGAAAGAGGATTTACCTACTGCGTGCCTCCTTTCATGATTCGCAGCAACGTTGTAACAGGCGTTATGAGCTTTGCGGAAATGGACGCAATGATGTATAAGATTGAGGGAGAGGACCTTTATCTTATCGGCACAAGCGAACACTCAATGATTGGTAAATATATCGACACAATCGTTCAGGAGGACACACTTCCCCATACCCTCACAAGCTATTCACCCTGCTTCCGCAAGGAAAAGGGTGCACACGGCATTGAGGAGAGAGGTGTTTACAGAATTCACCAGTTTGAAAAGCAGGAAATGATTGTTGTTTGTAAACCCGAGGACAGCATGATGTGGTTTGAAAAGCTCTGGCAGAATACCGTTGATCTTTTCCGTTCACTTGACATTCCCGTCAGAACTCTTGAATGCTGTTCAGGCGACCTTGCAGACCTTAAGGTTAAATCCTTTGACGTTGAGGCATGGTCACCCAGACAGAAGAAGTATTTTGAAGTCGGTTCATGCTCCAATCTCGGCGATGCACAGGCACGCAGACTCAAAATCAGAGTCAACGGCAAGGACGGCAAGAAATATTTTGCACACACCCTCAACAACACCGTTGTTGCACCTCCCAGAATGCTCATTGCATTCCTTGAGAATAACCTCAACGAGGACGGCAGCGTAAACGTACCCGTTGCACTTCGTCCCTACATGGGCGGCAAGGAAAAGCTTGTTCCCGTAAAATAAAAATTTACCCGCTGTGTTATTCACGGCGGGTTTTGTGTTTTAATTCCTCATTATTTTATCGCTCATTTTGATTATTTCATCAGCATATTTTTTACGGCGTGAATTAAGGATGCTCTTATATATGGGATAATTTATGCAGACAATAATCAGACCGAAAATTCCGATAACAATGCCCGAAAACATTGCGTTCTCAATGCCGACCGTTGACCCGATATCTGTCATGACAAGGCTCATGCCTGCACCCATGACGATTGCACCGAGAATCCCGAAAACCCATGCAAAAATGTTTGCGGGCTTTTTTACTTTTTTGTCAAGTGCCTTAAGTTCGTCAAGTTGTGTGTTTTCTTTTTCTGTGTACTGTGTGCGGATTTTCTGAACGAGAAATTCTTTGTCATTTTTGTTCATGTTTTTTTACCTCTTTCTTTTTTGTTTACAAGCATATTCTAAATCGGAGTTGTTTTAGAGATACTTTGTTTTTGTTATGGAATTATTAAATGATATTAACTGTTTTTTAAAAGCAAAGGGGCTGTCGATAAACTTGTTTTTTTGCATATAAACTGCAATTTGCTGTTTCGGCTCCCTCAAGAGGGAGCTGTCACGGAGTGACTGAGGGAGTTTCGGATTTTGTGTGAAACTGTTGATTTATAATGGGTTTCTACTGACAAACCCCTCCGTCTTTTGCTTTGCAAAATCCACCTCCCCTTAGCCACGGGTGGCTAAGGACAGTTTAGGTGAAATATACGGTGTAGTCAGTTACGGCTACACCGTGTTTTCATTTTTACGAAGCCTTTTTGGAACAGGCTTTCATTTCTTCTTTTGCTTTTTCTAACATTTCAGCATCAGGGAACTGCATTATACCAACGCCGACAAAGTGTATTTTTATAGGAACACGTTTCTTTCCGTCTTCTCCTCTTACTCTGTCAAATACTTCAATCTTATCAATGAGCTTATTTACAATAGAAGGTGTAAGTTCTTTCAGGTCAGTACACTGACGGATGTTAGCAAGAAAATTTCTGACATCAATGTTTTCTTGTTGTGCGGTATTGATAAGCTTCTCAGCATCCTCAACCTTTTGCATTAAATCCTTTTGCTCATTTTCATAATTGGCAAACATACGTTTATAACGGTCATCAGGCAGCTTACCAAGAACATTTTGTTCAAATACCGCCTCAATGAGTTTATCCAACTCTTTAATGCGTTTCTTGTTTTTCTCAAGCTCATACTTTGCTTCTTTGAGATTGTTTGCGATGCTCAATCTGTGTTCCTTTGCAAACAAGTAAAGA
>JAFUNA010000019.1 GCA_017473165.1 Clostridia bacterium
CAACCATATCGGAATATTACCAAACGAATTATTAAACAGATTATACGGCAGGTTAGCACAGCAAAAAACGGCATAACCGAAGTTATACCGTTAAAAATCACGCTATGCTGTCTTACGGGTGTCGATGCCCTCATCCCGCCGCTAATTACATTTTTCTCGGCGGCTTGAGTCAAGCCGCCCTACTAATCTTAATTAAAACCAAAAATTGAAGTCTATTGAATTTACATCAATTCCAAAAAACGGAACAAAGAAAACCAGGTTGCTGACTTTATAGCTTATTTCTTCAAACAACATCACTCCCATGTAATTACCGTTTTCATCATAATTTTTCATCTGTATCAGTTTTCCGTCTTCTGTTATAACCTCACTTTTCGCGCCGTCTTCGCTCATGATTATTTGCGTTACAACAGTCTTGCCGTCAATGACTTCCTCTTCTTTGCTTATGATTTCAGCTTCAATATCAGTATCAGTATTCTCAAAATCTATGACTGATTCCACATCTCCCATGCTTGCATAAATAAAAGGAAAATACGGAAAAACTACATAAGCCTTATCATCAATTATCACAAGCCTTATTTTAAAATTCAAGCCAAAGTCATTTGCAGGAACAGAAACATCTAATGCAATTTTATCTCCTTTTTTGTAAAACGTCATTTTTTGTTCTGTATCCCATTCTTCGTTGTAATACATAACCGTCATTTTCAGTTCTTCAGGAAATTCGCTGAAAAATGAGTCTATGTTTTTTTCGTCATTCGCAAATGCGTTGCAGGAAAAGATACCGAAAATCATTGTTAATGCGAGTACAATTGAAACTATTCTTTTTTTCATAAAATTACCCCCTTATGTTATTAATTAAATCATATTACCGTTCACTTCAAATGTCAATCCCTTCGCCGCTTTTACGGCAATGTTATACAAATCCTCACGGCAGGTTTTGGCAATTTCGTCGAAGGGCTTTTCGGTTTCGCAGGAAAAATAAAGCTCCGAAACACCCAGCTCTTTTATTTTCTCCGCACCTGCTCCCCTGCTGCCGCAGATTGCAATAACTTTCTTGTTTTGCTCTGCCGCACGCTTTGCAATGCCCGAAATAACCTTGCCGTTAACGCTCTGAAAATCAAGCCTGCCCTCGCCCGTGATTATCAAATCGGCGTCGGCGGCTTTTTTGTTAAAATCAGCTGCATCAAGAATTATGTCAATCCCCTTTTTAAGCTCCGCACCGAGAAACGCAACGGCTGCAGCACCCATTCCGCCTGCCGCACCTGCTCCTTTTATTCTTGAAACATCAATATTCAATTCTTTTTTGATTATCTCTGCAGCATGGCGAAGCCCCTTGTCAAGCCGCTTCACCATGGCTTCATCCGCTCCCTTTTGAGGTGCAAAAACATATGCAGCTCCGTTTTCGCCGTACAGCGGATTTTCAACGTCACACGCCGCAGTCACGGGAATTGAAAACCCGGTTTGAGGTTTTGTTATTTTTCGGATTGAGTGCATTGTTCCGCCCGTGGGAATAAAGAATCTTCCGTTTTTATCTGCGAAATTCCAGCCCAACGCAGCCGCCATTCCCAGACCGCAGTCATTGGTTGCACTTCCGCCGAGTCCGAGCAAAATCTTCTCTGCTCCGCTTCTTGCGGCATGGTTTATCAGCTCTCCGACGCCGTATGTGGTTGCCTTTTCGGGATTTTTATTGTTTCCTGCAAGCGGAAGCCCCGCACAGGCTGCCATTTCGATTACGGCGGTTTTGTTTTCGAGCATAAGATATTCCGCAGTTATTTTCTCTGTGAAAACTCCGTTAACCTCGGTTTTCACTATTTCTCCGCCCATGATTTCCCCAAAGCAGGCACAAAGCCCCTCGCCGCCGTCGGCAGCAGGGAGCTTTGATATTTCTGCGTTTTTGATTGTGTCCGAAAATGCCTGCCCGATTATGTCGCAGACCTCCTGTGCGGTCAGCGTGCCCTTGAAGGAATCGGGTGCAATGAGTATTTTCATATTATTCAGCAGATGCCTTTCTTATGTATCTCTTGAAGAATGCAACGGCGGGTGCGATTGCATCAACGGGAATTCTTTCGTCTGTGCCGTGAGTGCAGCGAAGAAGTCCCACGCTGACTTTGTAGGGTGCATAGCGGTAGATGTTATCGCAGATGGGCTCATAGTAGCAGGCATCCGTGCCGCCCATTACAAGATAGGGTGCAACGATGCTGTCCTTGTTATCCTGCATACAAAGCTCCTCAATTATCTTGAAGGCTCTTGAATCTGTGGGCGAGAATTTTGATGCTTCCTTCGCTTTGAGCACCTTGACCTCTATATCTTTGTTTCTGCAAACCTTTCTGATGTGGTCCTCAACATCCTTGACGGTTGTGCCGGGCATCTGTCTGAAGTTTACGGTAACGCTTGCCTTCTGGGGAAGCACGTTTGCGGCAGGGCTGCCCTGTGCCATTGTTACGGCAGTTGTTGTTCTGACAAGACAAGCCGTGAAGGGAATCTTTGTCATGCCGAATTTAAGGGCGGGATAAAGAAGATTGAGGTTGCACATGAGAAGTCTTGCGGGATAAGTGCAGTTTCTGCCGAGATTTGAGAAAAGCTCCTTAACAAAGGGAAGAAGCTCTGCCTTGAACTGGTGGTTTTCAAGGTCTTTTATAACGTTTGCAAGCTCGCCGAGACCCGAATGCACGGGAGGCTGCGAGGAATGGCCGCCCTTTGCGGTTACGGTTATTTCAAAATCGGTGTAGCCCTTTTCGGCAATACCGACGCCGACAAGCTCCTTGTTGTTGAGAATGCCCTTAACGTTAACGGGAATGATTGCACCGCCCTCGTCAAGCACGCAGTCAAGATGAATTCCTCTTTCTTTGAGGGTTTTCATGATGTTCTTTGCTCCGCCTTCTTCGGAAGCAACAACCTCTTCATCCTGTCCGAAAAGAAGATAAACGTCTCTTTCGGGCTGAAAACCTTCTTCAAGAAGGGTTTCAACGGCATCCATAACACCGATAAGGTGGTTTTTCATGTCAAGAGCACCTCTGCCCCAGATGAATTCGCCGTCGTTATGACCGCTGAAGGGCTCGTGAGTCCAATCCTGCTCCGTGCCTGCGGAAATGGGAACAACGTCCTGATGAGCAAGCAGAGCAATGGGGTCAAGGTCATCCCTTGTGCCCTTCCAATGATATATAAGGCTTGCCTCCTGAACAACCTCTTTTTTGAGATTCTTGTGGATAAGAGGAAACGCTTCTTCAAGGAAGGCGTGGAATTTTTCAAACTGTGTGAAATCTATGTCAGCCTTGTCGGGATAGCTGATTGTGGGAATTGAGATTGCCTTTGAAAGATGCTCCTGTGCTCTCTTTGCGTCAACCTTTTCTTCGGTTGCAGCTCCGAAATCCTTTTTCTTCGGAGTATACAAAGCCGCTTTAACAGCCGTTGCAGCCGCAGCCGCACCGATTGCTGCGGGAATAACATATTTTTTCCACATGATAATCGTCCTTTCTTTTACTGCAAATTTTTACATTAAAAGTATAAAACATTATATTTGAATTTTCAATATCACATAAAGAATTTTCTGCTCACCCACGCATTAAGTTTTCTGCTTTTTGCGAGAACGATAAAGAAAATTATAATCGGAATACAGCAGGCGGTTACCGCAAAGGACACGCCGAGCTGAAGTCTGCCGAAAACAAACATATCAACGCAGATTTCGATTACATAGCTCATAACAATCACCGCAACGGTTGCCGCAATGCCCGTATAGCTTTTTCTTATGGGCTTTCTGCTCCAGAAAATAAAAATTGCGGCAATTGCCCAGCAGGCAATAACCATGGGCACGGCAAGACCCTCAAACCAGCCCGATTCGTTGCTTTTCAGCTTGAAAAGATAAAGATAAGCGAGCAAAGCTATCGCATCAATCTGCAGCAGTATGAGCGGCAACGGCTTTTTCCAAAGCATCGGGAACAAAAACCATGTCCAAACAAGCACCGTGCCGCCGAAAATATAGGCTGAAATTCCGCTGCTCCAGAATGCAATATCAAGCACCGCAAGAACGATATTTGGAATGAGCAAAACCATTGAGATAACAAAAACCGTGAACCTTTTGTGGGTTGCTTTGGGGATTTTTATAATCTCGGGATATGCGGGCTTTTCGGGCTTGTTATAAAATTCACGGGGATTTATAACGGGCGTTTCGCAAAGCGGACATTCGCCGCATCCCTGCTCAAGCTCAACTCCGCAGTTTACACAGTATGACATCAGCAGTCACCTCCCATGATTGCACTTCTGTTGCTTTCAATTTTAACGGGTATTCCGAGTTTTACGAGATTTGTGAAAAATTCCTTCTGAATGAGCGTGCTCTTATAAATATTTGAAATGCTGAATGCAAGAGTGCCTTTATAAGAAAGCGAGCCGCATCTTGCACCGTTTATCATCGCAGGACCCATAACAAGCACCAGCTTTTCAATATACTGCTCCATTTCCTTGGGAGTTTTGATTATTCCCACGTTTGAAAGCAGGCAGCTTGTTGCCTTTTCGCCCGCAATTTTATAGACCATGCTGACTCCGAAATCCTTGACAACGGAAGGCAGAATCCTCATTATGGGATTTTTTTCGATTCCCATGTTGCCGTGCATCATTGCCTGGAGCTCTTTTTCGTTATTGATATAGCGAAGATAAAGCGAAAGCTGCTTTATGATTTCGGGAAGGGTGTATTCCCCCATCTTCGGGTCAATCTGAAATGAATAGCAAAGCATGAAATTGCGCAGGGTTTCGCTGCCGAAGAAATTACGCACATTTACGGGAATCTGAATTCCGACGTACTTTTCCCTGTTTCGGATTTCCTGCTTTTGCAGGTTATACATTGTCCAGAGCAGCACTCCCGCAAGATATTCCGTTACGGTAACGCCGTGTTCCGCCGCCTTTTCCTTGACGGCGGATACGGGCATATAGCCTGTTGTTACGCAAAGATAATGCTTCGGAAGTCTTTCGCCCTTAAAGCGGTAGGTGAACTTCTGAATTCTTTTTGCCTTCGCCTTTGAGTTGCAGTTTTTCATATACGAGTCCTCGGACTCCTCGGGACGGGGCTTTTCCGTTAAATCAAACACGCTTTCTCCGCAGGGAATGTTTTTGCCCGTGCAGCGAAGATATTCGGCAATGAGCGTCATGAAAAATCTTGACGCACCGTAGCCGTCGGTTATCGTGTGATAAAACTCAACGGAAATTCGTTTTTCGTAATAATAAACCTTGAAAAGGTATCCCCTGTTTTCCTTGCGGTTAAAACGCTGGCAGGGATTTCCGATATCCGGCATAACGGGCGGTCTGCCCCTCTGGTTTTTTTCAAGATAATGCCAGAAAAATCCGTTTCGCATTCTTACGTCAAAGGTCGGGAATCGTGGCATCACGTTTTCAAGTGCCTTTTCGAGCAAGGAAGGGTCAACTTTTTCCGTAAGCGTTGCCGAAAGTCTGAAGCAGTTTGACCACGACGAAGAATCCTGACCCGGAAAAACCTTTCCCGCATTGTCAAGCTTATACCACGCACGCTGACGCAAGGGCATTTTTTCTTTCATGTGTTTAGCCTCCTTTTAGAAGAAGCTGAGCTGTGTTGATTTGGGGAGCGATGAAAACGCACCGCTTTCCTCAAGAGATGCAATAATTGTTTTTGATGCACCCGAGCGGAGCTGGAAATCCTCGATTGAAAGGAATTCTCCGGCGCCGTCGTTGCGGGCATCCTCAAGATTCTGTGCCGCCGTGCCGCCGCAGCCGCTGATTGCCGAGAAGGGCAGTCGGATTTTTCCGTCCTCAACAACATATCTGCTTGCGGTGGATTTGTAGATATCAATTGGCAGAATTTCAACGCCTCTTGCCATCATTTCGTTGATAACCTGAAGCGAGGTGAAGGTGCCTTCTTCCTTGGCGGTAGCCTCTTTCACCTTCATTTTTGCGCTGATTTCGTCCATCTTTTTACGCACCGCATCTCTGCCCTTAAGAACGGTTGCAGTGTCAACGTCTTCGCCGCGCACCGTCATATAGGTTGCGTAATACTCAACGGGGCGGTAAAGCTTATACCATGCAAGACGCATTGCCGCACTGACGTAGGCAGCGGCATGAGCCTTGGGGAACATATATTTAATCTTCATGCAGGAGTCAAGATACCACTGGGGAACGCCGTTATCAAGCATCGCCTGCTTATGCTCGTCGGTAAGGAGCTTTGTTGCCTTACCCTTTCTGACAATTTCCATGATTTTGAACGCCATACCCTTTTCAACGCCCTTGTTGATAAGGTAAACCATAATGTTATCACGGGTTCCGATAACCTCTGAAATGGTGCAGGTTCCGTCCTTGATAAGCTCCTGTGCGTTGCCTATCCAAACGTCGGTGCCGTGGGAAAGTCCCGAAATCTGGAGCATGTCCGAAAAGTTTTTGGGCTGTGCTTCAATAAGCATCTGACGCACAAAGGGCGTTCCGA
This sequence comes from Clostridia bacterium, assembly GCA_017473165.1. Classification (GTDB taxonomy): domain Bacteria; phylum Bacillota; class Clostridia; order Oscillospirales; family Acutalibacteraceae; genus CAG-177. Next base: position 6,437 of record JAFUNA010000019.1, read on the forward strand.
GCTCGGGAAGCGAGAGAGTTCCCGTTTCGCAGTCGATATCCTCTGCGGTAACTCCGAGGGGTTCGGGCGATGTTAAAAGCTCATAGAGCTTCGGGTCGCAGATATCGATTTTCATAACGTTTGTGCCCGTCATGTCCTCAAGATGCTTATAGAGCGTGGGAACATCGTGGCCAAGGTTATCGAGCTTGAGAATTGTATCGTGAAGCGAGTGGAAGTCGAAGTGGGTTGTTCTGTGAACGGAGTCCGCATCATCGGCAGGGTGCTGAATGGGAGTGAAGTCCTCCGCATCCATATCCGCAGGCACAACAACCATGCCGCCGGGATGCTGACCGGTTGTTCTCTTTACGCCTACGCAGCCCTGAACAAGTCGCTCCTCCTCCGCTCTTGAAAGGTGAACGCCCTTTTCTTCCGCCCATTTTTTAACAAAGCCGAATGCGGTTTTGTCCGCAAGAGTACCGATTGTACCCGCCTTGAAAACGTGGCTCTTGCCGAAAAGCTCCTCGGTGTAGCGGTGGGCATAGAACTGATATTCACCCGAGAAGTTAAGGTCGATATCGGGCTGCTTGTCGCCGTAGAATCCAAGGAAGGTTTCAAACGGAATGTCATGACCGTCACGGTGCATGGGCTTTCCGCAGACGGGGCAATCCTTTGGCGGCATATCATAGCCCGAGCCGTATTCGCCCTTATAGAAAAATTCGCTGTGCTTGCATTCCTCGCAGATATAGTGGGGCACAAGGGGGTTAACCTCGGAAATACCCGCCGCAAAAGCAACGAATGACGAGCCGACCGAGCCTCTTGAGCCAACGTAATAGCCGTGGTCCATGGAGTTCCACACAAGCTTCTGGGCGATGATATAAAGAACGGCAAATCCGTTTTTGATAATGGATTCAAGCTCTTTTTCAAGTCTTTCACGGATATACTCGGGCAAGGGATTGCCGTAGTATTCCTGCATTCTGTCGTAGCAGATTTTGCGGAGTTCTTCATCCGAGCCCTCGATTTTGGGCGGATAGGTGCCGTCGGGAATGGGCTTTATTTCCTCGCACATATCGGCGATAAGGTTGGGGTTTTTGACAACAACCTCATATGCCGTTTCTTCGCCGAGATATGCAAACTCCTCAAGCATATTCTGCGTTGTTCTCAAATAGAGCGGTGCCTGCTCGGCAGCATCCTTGAAGCCCTGACCCGCCATAAGAATTTCTCTGAAAATCTTGTCGCTTTCATCCATGAAGTGAACGTCGCCCGTTGCAACAACGGGAATTCCGATTTCATCCGCAAGGTGAATTATTCTGCGGTTGATTTCGTTGAGCTCCTCTTCATTTGCAACCATGCCCTCTCTTATCATGAAAGCATTGTTGCCGTTTGGCTGGATTTCAAGATAGTCATAAACGCTTGCCATGTCAAGCAGCATTTCATGCTGTCTGCCCATGAAAATGCCCTGATAGAGCTGACCCGCTTCGCACGCACTGCCGACAATAAGACCCTCTCTGTGGGCAAGCAGCTCGCTTTTGGGCACTCTGGGATGGCGGTAATAATATTCAAGATTTGATTTTGAAATAAGCTGATAGAGATGTTTAAGACCGATTTTGTTCTTTGCAAGAATTATCATGTGATAAGTGGGCAGACGTTTGATGTTTACGGGAATCTTTTCGTTGATTTCCGAAATATTTTCAACGCCCTTTTCCTTGCAAAGCTCAATAAGCTTTTCAAAAATGCCTGCAAGTGCACCTGCATCCTCGTCAGCTCTGTGGTGGTCAAATGACGGGAGCTTGAAATGCTTCTGCAAAGCATCAAGCTTATAATTCTTTATACCCTCAACAAGGCTCTGTGCAAGCACAAGAGTGTCAATATGGGTATAGTTGTATTCAATGCCGTTTCTTCGGCAGGTATGCTTCAAAACGTCGGTGTCGAAGGTTGCGTTATGGGCAACAAGAATTCCGTCACCGCAGAATTCAAAAAATTTCCTGACAGCCTCGGCTTCCTTGGGTGCACCCGCAACCATTCGGTTGTCGATGCCCGTAAGCTCAACAATGTTTCTCGGAATAGGGCATTCGGGGTCAACAAAGGTCTGGAATCTTGCCCTTTCCGCACCGTCAACATACTTCACCGCACCGATTTCGGTAAGACGGACTTTATCCGTGCGGAGTCCCGTTGTTTCAACATCAAAAACAATGAATGTACCGCTCAAGGGCATATCCTTTTCGCCCGTTACTATCTTCACCGAATCGTCAACGTAATATGCCTCCATGCCGTAGATAACCTTGATGCCGTTTTCCTTGGCGGCGGCAGCAGCTTCGGGGAACGCCTGAACAATTCCGTGGTCGGTGATTGCAACAGCCTTATGTCCCCATTTTGCGGCTCTTGCGACAAGCTTTGATGCACTTGTCAGACCGTCCATGGAGGACATATTGGTGTGCATATGAAGCTCAACACGCTTTTCCTCCGCCGTATCGGTGACTGCGATTTCATCGATAAGCATAACCGCCCTTGCATCGATAACGGGAGTTTTCATGTAATCGTCATATTTCACAAGTCCTCTTACCATAACGGTTTTGCCGTCCTTGAGGTTGGCAAGAAGCTGCTCGCAATTCTGATTTTCTTCAAAAATCTTAACTGCGTGGGAGTTGGTTTTGTCGGTTATATTAAAGGTTATGATTTTACGCTTGCCGTCCCTCGTTTCACGGGAATCGAAGGTGAAAACCCTGCCCCATACGGTAACCGTGCCGTCGTCTATGCTGATTGAATTGATGGGCACGGGCTTTGTTTTGATTTTGTTGCCGTAAATCGCCTTTGCGTTGGTGAGCGAAATGGGAAGGTCCTCGTATTCCTGCACGGGTGCCTTCGGTTTTTTCGCATCCTCGATAACAGGCATCTCGATTTTGATACCCTCCGCCTGCATCTGAACATATTCGGGCGAGTCAAGCTTTGCTTCTGTGCCTTCGCTTCTGATTTCAACCTTTCTGCGTACGGAGAAGCAATCGCTGATATATTTGGAAAGAAATTCCGCCGCACCCGATTCGGAAAGAATGTCCGCACCGTAAAAAACGGTTATTTCAAGCTTGTCCTCGGTAAAATTAAACTTTGCATTGTCAAGAAATCCGTTTGCGGCTGCAACGTTATCCTTCATAGCCCTCACAAGCTGGGGAATGCAGCTTTCATTGAAGGCAGATGCGTGGAATTTGGGAATAATTACAACCTTGTTTATTCCCAGAGTGTTTTTTATTTCGTTCTGTGCGGAAATGATGAATTTATCCTCGATGTAACGGTCAAATTTTGCCGTAATTTCAAGCTTCATTGTTTCTTCATCAAGAAAAATACGCTCAACCTGACCGCCCGTGAAAATTTCACGCAGTCCCGCATTTATGTATTCACCTATAAAATTAAGAATATTATTTTCTAACATTTTACCTCGTCAAATAAAGGGCAGATAAGTCTGCCCTTGGTTTATAGTTTTTCAATTTCTTCGAGCAATCTGTCAAGGGCTTCGTTTTCGGGCACCTTGCAGATTATTTCGCCCTTTTTGAAAATCAAGGCACAGCCGTCGCCGCCTGCAATACCGATGTCGGCTTCACGGGCTTCGCCGGGTCCGTTGACCGCACAGCCCATAACGGCAACCTTGATGTTCTTTTTGCAGCCCGAAAGGCGTGCCTCAACCTCGTTTGCAAGGGCGATGAGGTCGATTTTTGTTCTGCCGCAGGTAGGGCAGGAAACAATGTCGGGGCAGTCGGTTTTGAGTCCGATTGCCTTAAGAATTCCGTTTGCGGCGGAAACCTCGTTAACCGGGTCATCCGTCATAGAAACTCTGATTGTGTCGCCGATTCCGTCAAGCAGAAGCGAACCGATTCCGATTGATGACTTGATGAGTGCCATGTTGTGCGTGCCTGCCTCGGTTACGCCGAGATGCAGAGGATAATCGCATCTTTCGGCAACAAGCCTGTAGGCGTTAATCATGGTCGGAACAGACGAGGATTTTATTGAAATGATAATATCATTAAAATCGCATTGTTCGAGCATGGAAATATGTTTCATTGCACTTTCGGCAAGCGCTTCGGCACAGGGTGAGCCGTATTTTTTGAGAAGCTCTTTTTCGAGCGAGCCCGAATTAACACCGATTCTGATTGGCACCTGCTTTGCCTTGCAGGCATTTGCAACTGCCATAACCCTGTCCATTGAGCCTATGTTGCCGGGGTTGATTCTGATTTTGTCAACTCCCGCTTCAAGGCTTGCAAGAGCAAGTCTGTAGTCAAAATGTATGTCTGCAACAACGGGCACGGTGAGGTTTTCCTTAAGCTTTTCAATAAGCTTAACCGCCGCCATATCGGGTACGGCTGCTCTGATTATTTCGCAGCCCGCCTTTTCAAGCTCAACAGCCTGCTTTACGCTGCCGTTAATATCCGATGCGGGAGTATTCAGCATCGACTGAACGGTTATTTTTTCACCGCCGCCAATGTAAATATTGCCAACCTTTACCCGTCTGCTTTTACGTTTTTCCATATTAAGCTCCTCTTATCAAACGCATAATGTCGCTGAACGAAATCACAAGCATCAGCAAAAGCAAAAGAACAAGTCCGATTGCGTGCACCCAGCCCTCATATTTTCTGGGCACGGGCTTTCTGAATATCATCTCAATCAACATGAAGAAAAGCCGTCCGCCGTCAAGTGCGGGAAGCGGAAGAAGATTGAAAAGTCCGATGTTAATTGTTATCATCGCCATCATGTTGAGAAGATAGGTATAGTCTGTTTCCTGGGTTGCGGTCTGTGCCGCATCGGCAATATAGCTTACCGTGCCTATGGGACCCGAAAGCTCGCTCAAACCGTATCTGCCCGTTACAAGGTCAAGCAGACTCAGCCACACAATACGCCCGATTGAAACGGACTGCAGCACGGAATTCTTCGCAACACTTAAAAATCCGGGCCTAACTCCTCTGATGATGAAGTCATAGACAATCATCACCTTGCCGTTCTTTTCGTAGGTCTGAAATTCAATGTCCTTAAGCTCAACATCCTCGCCGTTTCTTTCAACAACAAAGTCCATTGTGCCGTCGCCGTCACGAGCCATAAGGAAGCCAAGGTCATATTCGGAATAAACCTTCTTGTCGTTTATTTCCTTGATTTTATCCCCCGCCTGAAGCTGAACGCTGCTGACGGAATTTTCCTCAAAGGAATGAATTTCGGGAAGTCCGATAAGGTCGCTCTGGCAAAGCATAACCGCAACAATGATAACACCCATGATGAGATTAATTGTTCCGCCTGCGGCAACGATTATAAAACGTTGCCATGTCGGTTTGTTGCAGAATGCACGCTCGTTTTCGCTTTCCTCGTCTTCACCCTCCATGCTGACAAATCCGCCGATCGGCAAAAGTCGAAGGGCATATTTTGTTTCACCCTTTTTGAATTTAAAAAGCGTGGGACCCATGCCCATTGCAAATTCGTTAACCTGAACTCCGAAAAGCTTTGCAAAAACAAAGTGTCCGAGCTCATGGAAGAATATTATCAGACCGAAGAAAACAATGGCAACAAGAATGGGCCAGACCTTTCCCCATACTGCAGCGACGGATAAAAGCGGGATTATTTTCATAAGAACAACCTTTCCGTGGCAAATCTTATGGACTTATCCGTTTCAAAAACATCCTCAAGAGTGTAATCGTAAACGGGTGCCACCAAATCGAAGGCGGCTTCAACCGCCTTTGGAATATCGAGAAAGCCTATTTTGCCTTCTCTGAAAAGCTCATTCGCTTTTTCGTTTGCGGCATTTACCGCCGCAGGATAAAGCCCTCCTTTTTCAAAAGCCCTTCTGCATAAGTTTATGCAGGAAAAGGTTTCGTAGTCAGGTCTTTCAAAAGTCAGCGTTGCCGCCTCTGCGAGGTCAAGCTGCTTTACGGGGCTCTGATATCTGTCGGGATAGGTCAGCGCATACTGAATCGGTATTCTCATATCGGGAACACCAAGCTGTGCAATGACCGAATTGTCAACATATTCAACCAAAGAATGAACTATGCTCTGGCGGTGAACAAGAATGTCAATGTTTTCCGCTTTGATACCGAAAAGCCATGCGGCTTCGATAAGCTCCAGACCCTTGTTCATCATTGTAGCAGAGTCGATGGTTATTTTTGCACCCATGCTCCAGTTGGGATGCTTAAGAGCCTGTGCAAGGGTAACTTTTTCAAGCTCCGCACGGGTTTTGCCGAAAAACGGTCCGCCCGATGCGGTCAGAATCAGCCTTTTAATCTGATTTTTGCCTCTGTAGCCCTGAAGTGACTGAAAAATTGCCGAATGCTCACTGTCAACGGGCAGAATTGAAACACCCTTTGCCGCCGCGGAATCCATAACGATTTTTCCGCCCGCAACAAGAGTTTCTTTGTTTGCAAGGGCAATGCTGCTGCCTGTTTCAATTGCAGCAAGGGTCGGAGCAAGACCCGCAATGCCGACAATGCTGTTAAGCACGCTGTCCGCACCGCAGCGGGCACATTCCTCAACTCCCTTTGAGCCCGAAAGCACGGTTGTTGAGGTATCCGCAACTCTTATTTTCAAATCCGCCGCAGCCTTTTCATCGGCAACCGCCGCAAGACGGGGACGGAATTTTCTTATCTGTTCCTCTAAAATATCGGTTCTTGAATTTGCTGTGAGAGCCTCAATTTTGAACTCCATAAGCTCCGCAACCTCAAGAGCCTGAACCCCTATTGAACCTGTTGAGCCGAGCACGGCAAGGTTTTTTATCATTGGAATTCTCCTTTTATCTGCCTGCTATTGCAAGACCGATCCGAATAAGAACATACATACCGGGCATTGTGAAAAGGAAGCTGTCGATTCTGTCCATAACTCCGCCGTGACCGGGGAAAAGATTTCCGAAATCCTTTTCACCGAAATTTCTCTTGATAACGGATGCGGAAAGGTCGCCGCACATTCCGAGAATTGCAAGAACTATTCCGCCGATTAACACCATCCAGATGTTAACGGTTTTTATGTGGAAGAAGAAATGGTCGCAGATAAGATATGTCACAACGCAGAAAAGAGTTGTGCCGACAACGCCGCCGATTGCTCCTTCAACGCTCTTTTTGGGGCTGATTTTGGGCGAAAGCTTATGCTTGCCGAAACGGCTGCCGATAAAATAAGCCCATGTGTCGCTCATCCATGCACAGTACATGGCACAAAGCACAAGGAATACGCCGTGCGAACGCTGGAAAAGGTCGGGATAATCAACACAAAGATCCCTTACCTCAAAGAACATACTCAATGCACTCGGAATCACAAGAGAACCGATAATTGCAAAGGTGACGTGCTCGAATTTTGTTTTGTCATACCACTTAAGCATAATTATAAGCAACGCCATGATGTATACACTCAAAATTACGCTTGCGGGCACGGGAATATACTGCTGAAGCTCAAAATCGACATATGCGGGGATTGCTGCCGCAACTGCCATTGATACAAATGTCAGAACCTTGTTTTCGCATTTTGAAACACGCATCATTTCATAAGCCGCAATTGCAGCAATTATGCCCATGGGAATGCTCATTACACCCATGTAGCCGAGACCCGTGAAAACGAGAATCGATATAACCGCAGCCGCACAAACAAGTCCTGTTATTATTCTTACTTTCATTATTATTCACTCGCTATCCGAAAAATTGATTTGAAATTATTAAAGAATTTTGATAAGCTCCCCTTTCTTCCGACAGAATTGCAAATCAAACTCCGCCGAAGCGTCTGTTTCTTTTGCTGAAATCTATAATTGCCTTATCCAAATCGTCGGTTGTGAAATCAGGCCAGAGGATATCCGAAAACCAGAATTCCGAATATGCTGCCTGCCAGATAAGGAAATTTGAAAGACGGTATTCTCCGCTGGGTCTTATAATCAAATCGGGGTCGGGCTGACCTGCGGTGTAAAGATTTCCGTCTATATCTTTCAAACTGATGTCATCGGCTTTCAATTCCCCTGCCTCAACCTTTTTTGCAATGGCTTTTACCGCATGGAGAATTTCATCCCTTCCGCCGTAGTTTACGGCAAGGTTAACCGTTATTCTGCACTTGTCGCTTGAACGGGCTTCAAGCGTATCAACAAGATTGATTATATCCTCGGGAAGAGCTGTTCTGTCGCCGATATAACGCAGCCTCATTCCCTTGGCTTCATTTTCCGCTTCCCTTTCCTGTGCTTCAAACAAATAATCTCTGAACAAATTCATTATCGCCGCAACTTCATCTGCGGGTCGCTTCCAGTTTTCGGTTGAAAAAGCGTAGAAGGTAAGGCTCTCTATTCCAAGCTCCGCAGCGTAATCGCAAATTGTTCTGAATGTGTTTGCGCCCGCCTTGTGACCTTCGCTTCTCTTAAGACCTCTCTGCTTTGCCCATCTGCCGTTGCCGTCCATGATAATTCCGATATGACGGGGCATTATTATGTTTTTAAGCTCTTCTTTTGTCATTTTTTCAACTCCCGAAAGCCTGTTAAATGGAATTATAAGGCGGCGTTTGCAGCCGCCTTATATAAATCAAAATCAGATTTCCATGATATCCTTTTCTTTTGCTTCGCAAGCCTTATCAATTTCCTTGATGTACTTGTCGGTGATATCCTGAATTTTCTTTTCGCCGTTTTTAAGGTCATCCTCTGTGATTTCGGATGCCTTTTCCATCTTCTTGAGCTTATCCATGCAGTCACGTCTTACGGAACGAACGGAAACTCTTGATTCTTCAGCCATCTTCCTTGCATCCTTGCAAAGGTCCTTACGTCTTTCCTCTGTAATCTGGGGGAAAACAAGGCGGATAATTCTGCCGTCGTTCTGGGGATTGATGCCGATTTCCGATATCTGGATTGCCTTTTCGATTGCATGAAGAGTTGAAGTGTCCCAAGGCTGAATTGTAAGAATTCTTGCCTCTGCAACGGAAACTGCTGCCATCTGGTTGATGGGAGTGGGAGTTCCGTAATAGTCAACTCTTATCTTATCGAGAACAGCTGCGTTTGCTCTGCCCGCTCTCATTGATGAATATTCGTTGTTAAGTGCGTTTAGTGTTTTACCCATTTTTTCTTCTGCCATTGAAAAAACTGTCTGCATAAATTAGCCCTCCTTGACTATTGTTCCGATGTTTTCACCGAGTACCGCTCTGACTATATTTTCGGGGTCTTCGAGATTGAAAACAAGAATGGGAATATTATTGTCACGGCAAAGCGACGCTGCCGTTGAATCCATAACCTTAAGGTCTTTTTCAAGAACCTCACTGTGAGTTACAACATCATATTTGACCGCATCCGCAAACTTATTGGGGTCCTTATCGTAAACGCCGTCAACGTTTGTTGCCTTGAAGATGATGTCTGCCTTGATTTCGGCTGCTCTCAACGCCGCACAGGTGTCGGTTGAAAAGAAGGGGTTGCCCGTGCCGCTGCCGAAAATTACAACTCTGCCCTTTTCGAGGTGACGTACCGCTCTGTTGCGGATATAGGTTTCTGCAATCTGGTGCATTTCAATTGCGCTCTGAACTCTTACGGGAACATCCATCTGTTCAAGAGAATCGGCAAGAGCAAGAGAATTCATAACCGTTGCAAGCATTCCGATATGGTCGGCTCTTGTTCTGTCCATGCTGCCGCCCGAGCGGCCTCTCCAGAAGTTTCCGCCGCCTACAACAAGACCGACTTCAACGCCGAGATTTGCAATATCTCTGACTGCAGAGCAAATTGAGTTTATTGTGTCAAAATCAAAACCGTGACCCTTCCCGCCCGAAAGCACTTCACCGCTGAGCTTGAGAAGGATACGCTTATAAACCGGTTTCATAAAAAACACCGCCTTTATTATAATAAGTAATCTCTATTAGTTATATTTTACTTTATTTAGAGCCGAGTGTAAAGGGTTATTTTATATTTTATGGAATTTTTTAATACATAAAACCAATAAAGTCCACCGTTTTTTATTATTTTATCACATTGTTCCGTTGAATAATTTAACAATTTGTTAAATCAACAAAAAAACTTGCTAAACAGAATATTTTATTATATAATTAATTGAATATTGTCTTTTCACAGGAGATTAACATGAGAAATCTTATATTGAGAAACACTCCCGAAATTGCAGATATGTTTGAGCTGCGTGACATTGAGAGCACCGACGGCAAAAATACCTATGAGCTTTTTTGCGAAAACGGAAAAATAGTTCTCTGCGGTGACTGCAAAATCAGTCAGGCTATGGCTTACTATGCCTATCTCAAAAAATACTGCGGCGTCAACATTTCCCATTGCGGCAACAGAGAAATAAAGGTTGAAGCCGCTCCCCTTTTTGACGGTAAAATAACAAAGGTTGTTCATCAGAAACACCGTGCATATATGAATTACTGCACTTTCGGCTATTCCTTCGCCTTCTGGAAATGGGAGGACTGGGAAAAGGAAATCGACTTCATGGCAATGAACGGCATCAATATGCCCCTTTCCGTTGTGGGTAGCGAAGCCGTCTGGTATTACACCATGCGTGATTTCAAATACAGCGAAACAGGTGCACTCTCCTATCTTTCGGGACCCGGCTTCTGGCCCTGGCAGCTGATGACAAACATAAGCGGATATTTCAGCCTTACCGATGTTAAATATATTGAAAGCCGCCTTGAACTCGGCAAAAAAATCATCGACCGTGAGGTTGAGCTCGGCATGACCCCCATTCAGCAGGGCTTTGCGGGCTCCGTTCCCTCGTCAATCACAAAGCTTTTCAATAAGGTCAGGCTCCGCATGATTCCCTCGTGGTGCAACTTCCCCATTACATATCAGCTTGACCCCACAGACCCCGTTTTCAGAAAATTCGGCATGGCTCTGCTTGAAAAACAGCGTCAGCTTTTCGGTGCATACCATTATTATGCCTGTGACCCCTTCCACGAAAATGAGCCGTCAATCAAAACAAGCAGTTACCTTTGGAAGGTCGGCAGAGCAATCGACAATATGTATAAGGATTTTGACAAGGACTCCGTATGGGTTATGCAGAGCTGGTCACTGCGTGAGCAGATTGTGAAATCCGTTCCCAAGGAAAGACTTCTCATTCTCGATATCGACGGCAGCAAGCACAGTCAGACCGAGGAATTCTGGGGCTATGATTTCGTGCTCGGTAATCTTCACAATTTCGGTGACAGAAACACCCTTCACGGCAGCATCAAGGCTCTTGCAGACAACGCATACGCAAATCTTGAATGCGATAACTGCGTGGGTACAGGACTTTTCATGGAGGGTATTTTCCAGAATCCCCTCTATTATGACCTCGCGTTTCAGATGCTCACCGAGGAATCCGCCCTTGACCTTGACGAATGGCTCAAGGACTATGCCTACCGACGCTACGGCAGCAAGGAAAAATGTCTTTTTGATGCGGTTAAGATTATGCGTGAAAGCTGCTACGGCGAAAGCTGCACGGGCAGAGAAACGGGCTCGGTTATCTGTGCAAGACCCGCTACCGACCTTAAGCACACCGCTCCGAATGACTTCCGTGAGCTGCGATATAACAACAAGGACCTTTACCGTGCCGCAGAGCTGCTTTTGAGCTCCGAAAATTCAACCAAGGACGGCTTTGCATACGATGCCTGCGACCTTGTCCGTCAGGTTTTGAGCAACTATGTTTCCAATCTCTATGACAAGGCGATGTACGGCTTCAACAACAAGGATGTCAACATTTTTGAGCGTGCATCAAACGCATTCCTTAAAATCACAACCGAAATTGACGAGCTTCTTCAGACACGTCCCGAGCTGACACTTCATCAGCATCTCAAAGAGGCAAGCGACCTCGGCTTTACCGACAAGGACAAGCAGAATTTTGAGCTCAACCTTCTTATGCAGATTACAATCTGGGGTCCCGTTGCAAACAGCGTAAACTATGACTACGCATGGAAGGAATGGGGCGGACTTATCGGCACATATTACGTTAAGCGTTGGCAGAGCTTCTTTGAAAGACTCGCCTATGAATTCCCGAAGAGAGGCAAGCGTTTTTCAACAACAACCCGCAAGCAGCACTGCGAAAGAAACATATACAGAGGCAATCAGTTTTATAAAAACTATGCGGAATTCGAAAGAAAATGGCTTTCAACCGCCAATCCCGAGCCTCCAACCGACGGCAACACCGTTGAAATTGCAAGAGGTCTTCTTGAAAAATACCGCAGAGCAATTCTTGAGGATTAAAAGAAATTTTTAACATCACCCGATAATTTCAAGCAAGAAATTATCGGGTGATGTTTTTTTGTGAATGAAGAAGCCCCCCGGCTTTCGCCGAGGGGCCATAAGTGTTTATCAGTCTGCGAGAAGTCTCTGGTCGATTACATAAACGCCGAGTGAGTTATCGGAGATGATTGTTACGTCAACTGCATTGATTCTGCCGTCTTCGTTAACATCGGCTGCTAAATAGCGATGTTCAATGTAGAGGTCAGGATTGTTGGTTGCACTCCAACCGGTAACACCAAGTGATTCATCGGTTGCGATTGCAACGTCAACTGCGTTGATATAAGCGTCACCATTAAGGTCGCCGAAGATGATGATCTTGAAGGATTCAACAAGTTCATTGTCTACATTATCATAAACGTTAATGGTTGTGCCTGTGCCGGGATAGCCTTCATTCTGGGTTGCTTCGAAAGCAAGCTCGATTCTGCCGTCGCCGGAAACATCAATATACTCGTCAAGAAGCTCGGGAGTTGTGATCATCTGCTCAAGACCGTATACATACCACTTGCTCTCGCCGTCAACGTAATCGTCAACTGTGAGGTCGTTTCTGTCGATAACGGTTGTGCATGTTTCGTTCTTGGGAATGAGCATTACCTGAACTCTTTCGTAAACAGCGTAGAGAGTAAGATCGCTTGCGGGCATCTTAAGTCCGTCTTCAACGATGAAGTTTGCGTCAAACTCAACTGTTGACCAGCCAAGGAATACATGGTGTACGAAATCGGGTCCTGCGGGAAGAGTGATTTCCTCGTTATATTCCTTCTTGCCGGATTCGGTAAGAGTCTTTCTGTTGCTGATTGAGGGAACCTTGGGATTGGATTCGGGTACGTTGTAACCGATGAATGTGAGGTTATAGGAAACCTTATTCCAGATTGCAACGAACTCTGCACCGTTTTCATCCATTGTTCCGTAATCGGTTACGGGAGTTTCGGGATCAGCCTTGGTTGCCCAACCGCCGAACTCATAACCTTTAAGAGCAGGCATCTCTGCGGGAGCTGTGATTGCTGTGTTGTAGTCAACGGGAACGGTTGCCTCGTTCTTGCCGTCCGAGAACTTACCATCGCCTGCGTTGAATACTGCATCGTACTTAACGATATCCCATGTTGCAACAAGTGTAACATCCTTATCGGGCATTACAACGGGAACGTCTGCTTCTTCGCCGTTTTCATCTTCCCAACCTGCGAAGGTATAACCTGTCTTGGTGGGCTCTGTTACGGGAGCTACCTCTGCACCGAACTTGTAGGGAATTTCGGTAACTGTTCCGTCAACGTCAACGATGAGCTTGTGAGCGTTTCTGATGTAATATGCCTTGAGAACGAGAGTTCCTTCTGCAGGAATTGTTCCTGTAAGAACGCTCTTTTCTGTGTCAAGAACAAAGCCGTCACGAACATCGGGAGTTACTGTTCTTGTTTCGCCGACAACGCCGTCGTTAAGTGTGTACTTATCGGTTGCCGATGCGGGATAATTGCCCTCGGTATCCATTTCGTAGATTTCGATTACATAACCGATATCGGTGTTTGCGTTCCACTGTGCTGTGAATTCAAGATTCTTTGCGGGCATTACGCCGTAATCAGCGGGAGCCTTGCCGTCAGCATCTTTCCAACCTGCGAAGGTGTGGCCAAGCTTTGTGGGAACTGTGGGTTCACCGATGGGTGTGCCGAAGTCTACAGACTTGGGACCGTAGTAGGTGTTACCGTCTACAATATAGGTTACTTCGTATGCGATTGCATCCCATGTTGCGTTGAGTGAAACATCTTCACCGGGCATTGTTGCGGGATAATCAACCTTGTTGCCTTCATCGTCTACCCAGCCGTCGAAGGTGTAGCCTTCCTTGGTGGGCTCGGTGATTGCGTCAACGGGAGCATCGAAGGGATATTCCTTATCGGTTACCTTACCGTCGATGTTTACACGAAGAGTGTTAACCTCACGGATGTAGTAAACCTTAAGAACTGTTGAGCCGTCGCCTGCAACTGTTGCTTCAAGAACCGAATTGTCATCATCAAGAGTGAAGTTTTCGGTTGTTTCGGGAGTTGCTGTTACGGTTGTTGCTGTTTCAGCTTTAAGCTTTTCAGTCTTATCAGCAGCATCAGCGTATGTGAGGTCTGTTGTCATGTAGTAATGTTCAACAGTATAGTCAACATCGGTTGCTTCCCAGACTGCATAGAACTTCTTGCCTTCTGCGTCCATCTTGCCGAGGTCATAGATGGGTGTTTTGCCGTCTGTTGACCATGCGATGAATTCATAGCCGTCCTTTGAGGGATTATCCATGGGTGCATCAATGTATTCATTGAATGCTACCGAAGGATTATCGAAGGGAACTGTGTCATCAAGCTCTGCATAGAACTCTGCAACGTAGGTGTTAGCCTTCCACTTTGCATTGATAATTGTGTCTGTTGCAGGCATTGTTGCGGGAATTTCTGCTGTCCAGCCTTCGAAGTTGTAACCGAATCTTGTGGGATCAGCGGGAGCTGTAACAGCTGTGCCGTAATCCTGTGTGATGGGATCGATTACTGTGTCACCTGTGTTACCGAAGGTGATTGTGTACTGATTTACAGTCCACTGACCTGTGATAACGGTGTCTTCTGCGGGCATATTTGCGGGAATTTCCTTATCCCAGCCGTTCCATGTGTAGCCTTCCTTGTCGGGAGTTGCTACTGTGGGAATAACTGCGCCGTAATCAAGAGTGATATCAGCGATTGTTGTGTCGCCTGTGTTTTCAAAGCTGATTGTGTACTGGTTAACCTTCCATTTTGCGTTAACAGTTACGTTTTCAGCGGGCATTGTTGAGGGAATCTCTGCATCCCAGCCGTCGAAGGTGTAACCTGTCTTGGTGGGATCTTCAGGCTTAACGATATCTGTACCGAAGTCCTGCTTGATGGGATCGATTACTGTGTCACCTGTGTTACCGAAGGTGATTGTGTATTCGTTAACATCCCAGAGAGCTGTGATAACGGTATCCTCTGCGGGCATCTTTGCGGGGATTTCCTTATCCCAACCTGCGAAGGTGTAGCCTTTCTTTTCGGGAGCTGCTACTGCAGGAACGTCTGTGCCGTAGTCAAGAGTGATATCATTGATTGTTGTGTCGCCTGTATCCTCAAAGCTGATTGTGTACTGGTTAATTGTCCATGTTGCATTAACAGTTACATTTTCAGCGGGCATTGTTGCGGGGATTTCCTTATCCCAGCCTGCGAAGCTATAGCCTTCCTTGGTGGGATCTGCGGGCTTAACGACGTCAGTACCGAAGTCCTGCTTGATGGGATCGATTACTGTGTCGCCTGTATCGCCGAAGGTGATTGTGTATTCGTTTGCATCATACTGTGCAACATAAGTTACGTCTGTTGTAACTGTTCCGAATACAAGAGGCTTCCATTCAACGAATGTGTGACCTTCCTTCTCGGGAGCTGTGGGAGCGGTTACGGTTGCACCGTAGTAATACTTCTGCTCTGTAACAGCTTCGCCGTTTGCGGGGTCAAACTTAACTGTGTACTGCTCTCTCTCG
>JAFUNA010000020.1 GCA_017473165.1 Clostridia bacterium
GCAGATTCTTCTACCTCATCTGGGATTGCCTCACCTGGAAATACAACGGCATTCTCTGGCTCTTTAAGCAGATTTTCGCTTGCTGAACTTAACAAAGTAACAACCACATAACACCAAAGCCGACGGATTAAACCCCGTCGGCTTTTGCAATGATTTTATCTGTAAACTATTTCATTGAGGAGGATTTCTTCGATGGCGCTGATGATATTATTCATTCTTCCGATCCATTCCATCTGGTTGGTTGCTTTGAGTTCTTCTGTTACGTCGTATCTTTCACAGTAGAGGGGAAGAAGAGTATCAAAGCGAATCTGCGCTTCGGAATCGATTTCATGAAGGTGGTCATCGAGCGTATCTCCTAAAACGAATCGGTTCCAGAGTGCGGGACGGTGATTTTTGAGATAATCTTTTCTCATTCTGCCGTATTTTCCGAGCGGTTTGTATTCTTTCTTCTTGAGTACAATGTCGGGGATGAAATAATCTCCGTTTCTTGTATATGTGATTTCAGTCATTGCAATTATCCTTTCTTTCAACAAATGTGTCGTATGTGAATCTTGCTCCAATTTTGAAACCGGCAATGAAGCTGTCTGCGTTGCAGATGCTTAAGAAGCTGATGTATGTATCAACGTAATCGTTAAACAGTTCTTTATCTTCATCGTTCAGAGTGTCAAACAGATGCTTTTCTTTTTGGGCGAGTTCGTTCAGACATTTCATAACTTTCGGTTTAAGTTCGGTTGTACATTCCTGCGGTTCGATGTTTCCGTAATAAAATTCTTCAATAAAGTATGACATTGTTATTCTCCAATTCAATATTTTACGGAATGATTGACTGAATAATCGTTAAAAAATTAGATTGTTTAAACTTAATGCACGCGGTTTTTTGAACCAAAAACATAAAAGAAAAAATTGAATTTTTCAGAATGATGTTGTCGGCAAATTTTGAGAAGTGGCAGAAATTGTCATTCTTCTAACACGGCTTCTAACATCTTTCTAACATTTGTGCAAAATTTCTGCACGAGAAAAATGTTTTTGATGAAAAATTGGCAGATTATTGTTCATAATAAACAAATGAGCAAACTGTATAACACTAAATAACAGTAATAAATACCAAAAATCAAACCTCCGGATGAACTCCAAAACCGCGTGCCGAGGGTTCAAGTCCTTCTGCCCCTGCCAGAAAAAAGTCCGGAAATCCTTGATATATAAGGGTTTCAGGACTTTTCTTGTGCCTTTTATTACAAAGTGGATTTATCTCAATATTATTCCGATGTGGAATTATAAAACACCTTTTAGACCCTGTTTTTACTGAAATTACTGTCAAAATTACTGTCAAAAAACCGACGATTTTTTCGTCGGTTTTTCGCATCTTAAATGATAAAACCGTTCATAACTGCATCCTGATATTCATCAAATATTTTTACATAAATTCTTGCAGTGAAAGCAGGGTCGCAATGCCCCAAAAGCTTTGATACAAGCTCGATCTGGCCGTTTGACTGTTTGTAAGCCATTGATGCAAAGGTGTGGCGAAGAGTATGGATCCCACATCTTTTAATACCTGCATGGTCAAGAACAGAATAGAATCTTTTTTCGAGACTTCTATGACCGAATATCTCTCCGTTTGGTCCGTGAAGAATCAATCCGTTATAATTTTCTGGTTCTCGTGCTTTCAATTCTTTAATAATCTGAAGGATTTCCGGATTGAGTTTCATTTTTCTTGATGAATTTTTTGTTTTTGGTGTTTGAAGGTATCTTTCTCTTTTGCCGGTGCATACTCCGTGTTCATCCCTGACTTTGACGGTTGTTGCAGTTTTAGTTATTTTATAGACACCGGTTTCGAAATCAATATCTGGATATCTTGTTGCAAGTGCCTCACCGGCTCTTATTCCGGTGTTTAGCCTAAAAATCAGGAATGGTGCCTGCGGAAACCTTTCTACACCGTTTTTGTATTTAGTGTAGCAGGTTTTTTTGAAAAGTTCGATTTCTTCTTCATTGAAGACTTTGATATCGTTATAATCCTCGTCGTCTTCGATGATAATTTTTTCATCTTTTTTGATATGAGCAAGTTTTGCAGGATTCGTTTTTGTTATTCCGTATGTCATAGCAAAATTAAAGAAATCTGTTAAAAAGTCTTTAGTTTTCTTTTGTGTGCTTTCCGAATAACCTCTTTGTGCGGTGATGTTAAGTATTTTCTGTACACAGAAAACATCAAATTTCTCAATGTTATCTGTATCGATTTCTTTTAAAGCAGGAAGAATCTGATACTGGAAGGTTTGTTCAAGACGGTCAAAAGTTGAAGGTTTTACGGAATTGATTTTGATTTCATAAAGCCATCGTTGCATTTCATCCTGAATTCTCTTTCCTTTTTGTGTATAGGATTTGGGATCCCAGTTTTCAAGAAAGTCGTGTTTTTGACCGCGAACTTCATTTCTTGTTTTAAGATACGTGTTTTCTCTGAATACTTCGGCATAAAGGATGTATGCCACAAGAAAAACAATCGCGGCAACGATTACAACGCCTTTTGGCAGCGTGAGCCATCCAAAACGAAAATCCAAGCCCGCAACAATGAAACCGGACATAAACATAAGACCGCTCAATTTTACAACAATGCTTTGTTCCCGTTGCTTTTCTTTTGCATCAAGTCTGCTTTTTAATAGGTCAGGATTTTTGAACATCATAACAATTCCTGCCAAACACATCGGTACAAATAAAATTCCCATAAACAGCCATCCGTTAAAGAATGATAAAGTACCCGCAGGCAGAAATATCATTAACCCAATCAAAACAAATCCGAATAAAAACTTGGCTATTGCTTGGATAAATAGCTTTATTGTCATAACAATTCTCCGTTAGGGTAACGAGTATAATCCGAACCGTGTTTTTTGTCGGATTATTTTCGCTGTTTCTGTGTTAAAATACTCACAAATCCGTCCAGGATTTGCTCCGTTTTTGCCTTGAACCATCTGAAAATTCTCTCGACAAAAAATCTTCGACCCGAAAACGAAGGATTTTCAGATGATTTTTGGCGGTTGAGGGTGTCGACAGGCTGACGCCTTTCTAATCCGAAACTCCGAAAAGCACTGAAAAGACTCGCTTTAGGGCAGGTTCGGATTATAATCGTTACCCTAATCTCTTAATACATCAGTCAAGCCTGAAAAGCCTTGTTTCGCCCTTTTGCATCTTAATCGTAAAGCTGTCTTCAGTGCCTTGATAAGTACTGCCGAGTAACTCATTAATATTTCTTTCCTTGCCGATATTAAGTGTTTTTTCACCGTCTGTTACGGCATAAATGCAGATATAGTTTTCATTAACATAAATAATATCGTCGGTTTCGCAGTAAATATGAACTCCGTTTGCTTTGCAGAAAGCTCTCAGCTCGGTTACCGTGAATTTCTCTTTAAGAGGCGAGGTCATAATATAGGGAACGTCATTCATTTTGCAAAGATTACGGGCGTTTTCCATATAAGTTGTCTTTGCGCTTGATAATAAAATAACTGCCTCATAATTATGATAAACCGCCTCAAAATCATAAACATCATAAATATCATACGGCGTACCCATAAGACCGAGCTGTTCTCGCTGAGTGTGGAAAACGTTTCGCAACGAACAGTTTGTGAGATATTTATAGGCACTTTCGTCAACGAATACCGCAACTTCCGCCTTCGAACTTCTGTTGGCATCGGTTAAGCTTTGCTCATATATACTCTTGTAGGTTGCCATTTCGTTCATGATATCATCATCGGCATACCAGCCGCCCCACATATCAAACCACCACAGTGCATTGCCTTTTATAAGCTGGCGTGCAAACGATCTTCGAATTTCGTTTATGGCCTGAAACTTTGATTCTCTCGGCTGCCAAACGGGAGCGGAAAGAAGTCCGTTGGGGTCGGTTGACGGGTCTTTCAGAGAAAGAGGAACAGTCAGATGGGTTCTTATATCGCATTCCTGAAAGCACATCTTTCCATGCAGACGAACAGAATCGGCAGGATACATTTCAGTCCAGTCCATATCGGGAGAACGAGTGCCGATATATGAATTCGGTGAACAGATGAAGTTAATATTTTTGTCTTTCAATATATAATTGAGTGCGTGATTGCCTTGCAAGGGGTTGGTAACTTCAAGCGTGTAGCCGTAAAATGTACCTACAACAACATTGTTACCCGTTTCCTCTTTTACAATCCAAGCAAAGTGACTTATGGCTTGAGCGATTTTGAAATTTGCAAACTCTATATAGCGTGAAAGATATTCGTCGTTGAAATAATTTGTCTTTTTATCGAGCAAGGTTAAATCGGGCAAACCTTTGTACTCGATTTCGGGGTAATACTCTTCAAGAAAAGCTTTGAAGCTTTCTTTTGCGCATTCACCGTAACCGCCGTTCATATCAAAATGGAACCATTCTTCCGTTTGTCCGCCTGCAATCTGATAACCCACAATATGTGAGGCATATTTGCAGGAGTTTGCATACTGCGTGAATTCACGCAAAAACTGCGATGCATTGTCACGCCATTTCTGCGAATAGAAGGATTCTCTGCAAGGAATGCCGTCTTTTATGTTCAATTCATCGGGGTTTTCTTCTTCCCACCAGACGGGCAAACTGATATTGACTCTCGGGATTATGTAAGCATCGGGACAGGCTTCAAGAATATTTTCGACAGCCTCATCAAACAGCGAAAAATCGGGAGCATCCTTTACATCAAAAATACCTTTTTTGAATGGCGTCAGTCCGTCTGTAATGCTTATCCATCTGCCCGAAAACAGAACGGGCACAGAAAAGAATTTATAGCCCGCAGCCGCAAAATCGTCATACTCATTGAACTTTTCAAGATAAGTCATATATGCAACTGCAGCGTGCGGTTCGCCGTTGATATAAAGTGTGGGCACACCGCCGCAATTCTTGATTTCCGAATGAATTCCTGCATATTTATCCATATCGTGCACAACCTCTTGAGTTGAAATTTCGTAATCCGTTTCCTTCAATGGCTTTTGAAAGTTAAAAACACAACCTAAAATAGTGGTTAGAGACAAAATAAACTGATGATTTTTTGAACAAGCATATATCCTCACCTCGTTAAGATAGTAAAAATGATATTACGGCAAAAATTGATTTATCAAACTCAATTAAGCTCCGATATTTTCTCTTCAAGCTTCTGAACGAACTGACCGACGAAATATCCGTCAATAAAGCGGTGGTTCACGTCAAGAGTCATATTGATAATATACTTGCTGTTTTGTTCTTTGTATTTACCCCATACAAGAATAGGTGCGGTATCGTCTTTGAGTTTCGGGTCGGTGTAATCACGCTCGTTTGAACACATTGTAATATCCGCCCAAGGGATGCACGAAAAAACAATTTGCGATTCTCTTAATCCGCCGAGAGAATATACCGACAAAGGATTGTTTTCACTTTCCTTGCGGGCATTTGTTGCAAATTCAATAATATCTCCGTCGCAGGGAAGCGACACCATATGAAAGCTTGTTGCACCTTTTTTTAAATCTGTAAAACAAGGCACACGTCGGTCAATTCTAAAGACTTTGTTATCCTCTGTTTCAAGCAGAAATTCGTCAATTTCGTTAATTGATTGAGTGCAAAGATATATCAGAGAATAATAGAACGAAATCTTGCTTTTTCTTGTAAATGCAAGCAGATTTGTTACGTCAATATTGAATGCAACGCAGTAATGCGGTGTTGCAATGTTTGAATAAAACTCAAAATGCTCTTTTCTGTCCCAAGCATTTATATCAATTTCTTTTCTCATAAAAACATCTCCGTAAATTCTTATTGACGAACGAAACGATTCCGTAATCTGTTACGGTGCAGTGTTGTTCATACATTATTGTCACTTCGCTTCTTAAATAACATAAAAGAATACACGAGCACCGATAAGGCCGAAATAATAACGAGAATATTGTGTAATGTGTTTATTTCAACTATTGCTCTGTGTTCCGCTGAAGCAACAAAGAAATACGATAAAAACATAAATATTATAAATACCGGCAGCAAAATCCTTGCAAGCCATTCCATACCCATCTTCTCTGCGTTGATGCCGCCTTTTTTAACAAGCAACACAATGAGAATTGCGGTTAAAATAACCGCTGCAGATGTTGCAATAATCTGAACTGTATCCGAACTGTCGAAACGCCTTGCGATGGGGCGGACAAGGTTTACACCGATTGTGCCGATAAAGCCTGCGATAAATATAAGAACTTTCTTCGTTTTTTCTGGAATTTTTGAAAACGCAACTTCGGCAACATCTTCGCTTTGTTTCAAAGACAACAGAACGGCGGTAATTATAACACCTGCAATAAATCCCGTGAAATATTCCCAGCAGGACCACGCATATATAAAATCTCCCTCGTACTGTATTCCGAGCTGACGGTAACCGCCTTTTGTAAACCAGAAAAACAAATCGGATACCGTTATTGAAAAACCGAATGCTCCGCAAACAAGAGCACCCACTTTTGAGGCAACTTTATCTTTAACGATAAATCTTGCGGCAAGTATTGCACCCAAAGCCCTGATTGCGGAAGAAACAGCCTGAATTTCAGAGAAATAATTTCTGCCGCCTATAGTCTTTTTGCTCCAGGAAATATCCGCAAAGTGCTGCATAAATACTTTGTATGCAGAACCCTCTATGCCTGCTGTTTTAAGTCCTTCTTCAAAAAGGTCAACAGCTTCGGGCTGAATGAGCTGCACAATCCAATGTGAAATGCTTGCTTTTGAAACAATGTCAAAAATCAGAAATACACCGATAACAACTATAAAATCTTTTAATTTCCATTGATGTGAGCTGAAACCTCTGCCGAGCAGCACACCGAACAATCCCGCAACACCAAAGCCGACGCAACACATCATAAATGCGCCTGACACAGGTGATATGTATCTGAAAATATGCTCTGCACCCTCAACTTCACTTTCACGGATAACGCCCGTTATCTGGGTTAATATTGTTCCCCAACTCGGAACGGTCAGAATAAAGGACATAGCGGTTAAGGAAAGCCAGCCTAAATCAAGTTTTTTTCGTTCACCCATAACGGTTGTGATAAAGAGCAGGTAAACAAAACCGACATTAAATACGCCTGCCTCCGAACCCCAACCGCGTGAACCGCGGAGACGCCACAAAAAACCGAGAAGAAGTCCACCGACAAGAATAATCAGAATTTTTTGCCATAAAGGTTTTTTCTCTGTGTTGCTCATTGTTTTTCTCCTTTTCCCCAAATGTAAACATCGTTTCTTTCTCAAATTATAGCATTGATTATGATTAAAATGCAACAATTTTAAAGTATTGCTCTTTTAAATTTATACCCAATGTTTCGTAAATACTCATTATTTGTTTCGCTGTAGAACAAAATGCAGAATTCCCACCTCGTTTATCATAGGTGCAGACGAAAACACTATCGGTCTTTCTTTTCGACTATAAGTTTCGTGTAAACATAATCAATAGTTGGTAACGCTCTACAGCTTGAATCTGTTTTTGTTGTCTTGCCGTGTTTGTTTTTTGATATATTTTAATTAACAACAAGGTCATCCCGCCATACCGCCAAAATATTATTTATTATCTATTCGATATTCCTTATTATTTCATTTTGCGTTGTAAGGGAGAGGGCACCCCTCCCGAAAAATTGTGCTAAACTTGCCGGACATCGTCCCCTACGGCTGAAATAAGATTTCACGGTTAAAATCGGTCATAGACGGAGCCTATCCGACTCTTTGCACTTACCACTTTGAACTTTGCACCTAAAATTCACTGTTAATCAAAGTATATAATAAGAAAAGCCGACTGCGAAGATATGAATTCGCAGCGGCTATCTTTTTTTATTTGATTTCTGCAGTCCAGGAGAATTCGAAGATTTCACCCTCGCCAAGATGCTGAATTCCTCTCTTTTCGGAGATATCGCTCTTTACCTCTCTGCCGTCATTTACGCCGTACCAGGGCTCAATGCAGACATAGGGTGCACCGGGCTTTGCCCAAATGCCGAGGAATGGACATTCCCCAAAGGTGAATTCAACCTCGTTTTCACCCTTGATTGTAAGCTTTTCGGACTGAATATCTGAAAGGATGAGTGCATCAGCTTCAAAAATCTCTTTTGTGATTTCTATTTCCTTTGAGTTTTCAATAAGAGGAAATTTTTCGGGAATAATGAGATTCTCTTTATCAATACGCTCTGTTGCAAGGGTTTCGGGCTTTTCAAACTCAATTATATCCCCTACCTTGCAGTTGAATGCGGGGTGTGCACCGACGGAGAAATACATCTCGCCCTTTGTTTTGTTGATAACGGTCATTGTGTTGACAAGCGACTTGCCCTTAAGCTCAAACGAAACAAGATATTCAAAATCAAAGGGATAGCTTTTGAGAGTACTCTCGTCGCTTTCAAGGCTGAACACCGCTTTTGCTCCCTCGCATTCCTTAACCTTGAAAAGAAGCTTTCTTGCAAGACCGTGCTTCGGCATTGTGTATTCCGTGCCGTTATAATAATATTTATCATTTATAAGCTGACCGATAATCGGGAAAAGAACGGGTGCCTGACCGTACCAGATATCGGGATTACCCTGCCAGATATATTCCTTGCCGTTTTCCTTGAGCCTCAGCGAATGAAGCTGGGCACCCATATCATCGATTTCGCAAGTCAGAAATTCATTTTCTATTTTATAAAACATATTTTATCTCCTGCCTTTCTTTGCAGATTATATCAATTTAAAAACGATAAATCAACTGCGTTTGAGAGTTCGTAAATAATTCTTTTTTTCATCGCTTATGCGGTAGCTTTCAACCGCCTTGCGTATTGTTTTATTGTGGGTATCGGCATCAAGTCTGTTTTGCTCAAGATAAGGCAAAACATCGTCATACCGCTTTGAAAGTGCCGTTGCAAAATACCAGGCAACCATCATTTTTATGTAGTATTCATCGGAGCGGATTTTTGAAACCGTTTCGGGATATTCGGGGCTGAAAATTTCGTCAAGAAAATAAACCATCAGCATCTCAATTCCGTAACGAACGGTATATGTATCCTTTGAATGAAGCCATATTCCGATTTCATCAAGCAACTCGGGCAGATGATTCCTGAATATTTTCGGACGCATCATGTCGCAGGTTGCCCAGTTATCAACATAGGGCAAAAATCGGTTAAGCTCCGCAATGCACAAATCATAATCCCTTATTTCTTCAATCAGAAAAGCGTGCAGATTATTTTCCTCATAGTATTCATGAGGCAGAATTTTCAAAAATTCCTTTGCATAATCCGTTTTGGAAATTTCCTTTGCAAATTTGCGAAGCTCGGGCGTACGCACTCCGATAACCTTATCTTTTTTGATCGTCGGCATGAGCCTTGAATGGAATTCACGGTATTTCAAATCCTGCATTTCAAAAAGCCGTTTTTGAATATAGTCCATTTTTATCACCAATTTTTATGAAACGGCATTAACCGAAACGGAATAAATATGCGGAGCATGGGATTCGGTGTTGTTAAACTTTACCGAGCCGTCATTTGAGAATTTGACGGTGTTCTCCCCTGCTTCAAGCTCAATGTTGACTGTTGCGGTTTTAACGGTATCCCAGCTGTATGTGTTTCTGCACCAGAGGGTCTTCGTTTCTCCGTTTGCTTCGACGGTTATATAGCGTTCAATGAGGTCAACATTGTAGCTGTGAACGCCGCCCTCATCGTTGTTAGCATAAGCAACGGTCATTCGGTAGTCACCGCTTTCGGGAACATTAATGCTGAATTCCGCAGAGCCTCCCGAGGACGAAATCCCGTCAACATAAACTCCGTTTTTGCCCGTTTTGAGTTCTGCAGAGCCGTTCAGAAGCATTTCATCGGCTTTGATTTCAACATATTCACCCTTCAAGTCGGAAACCGTTATTTCGCATTTCTCCGAATTAACTTTGATTGAATTAAGGCCCTTGCGAAGATAAACAAGAGCTTTTCCGTTTTGCGTCATTCCCCTTGCACCGTCAACGGTGAATTCGTCTGCGTCGCCGACATCAAGGCTATAAAATCCGTCATGCGGAGCAATTGCAAGAAATTTTCCGTCATCGTCAAGCACGGTTATTTCCTTTGCATCGGAATGGGGCTTCACAAGCAGACTGTCAACAACAAACGTGCCCTCTTTATGGGCAAGCTTCATTGTGTGACTGCCTTTTTCAAGATAATATGTGAAGGTCAGCTTGTCGGTATATTCACTCTTGATTGTGTTGGGAAACGAGATTTCGCTCACAACGCCGTCAAAGGTCATTTCGGCAAGAGTATCCTTGCGTTCATCGGGAGTTCTTCCGTCATTTGAGTTGCCGTAAATCAGAGCAAGGTCATAATAACCGCTCTCGGGGATATCAAATGAAATTTCAACGGAATCTCCGATGTTTTCAAGACCGCCGACCATTCCGTTTTGTTCGCCCGTTGTTGCATAGGCACTGTCATAGGTATATGAGCCGCCTGTTCTTATTCCGTTTTCAAATTCATAACGCACGGGAAGTTTTGAGTTGAAATAATCCTCATTACCTTCATCTGCTTCCGTTATGACAACGTGATAGACCGCTGTCGGGTCGGAGTTTTCGATATCAACACGGAGCTTTCCGAAAACAATGTTACCGGTATATTCCGCAACGGTTACGGGACTGTTGACAATTCCGCTCAAGCCCTCATAATAAACGCACTCGATTTTAACGTTAACCTTTTTTCCGAGATTTGTTTTGTTGAGATTTTTGAATGAAATTCCGCTTGTATAGTCGCAGCCGCCGCAGATTGCTTCGATTTTGTCTTTGCCGTCTGTCAACGAAGCCATACCGTTGAAACCGCTGTAATGAAATCTGTCATAGTTATATTTGATTGCATTTGCAAAGTCGGCGTGCAAAACATCAATCACCTTGGATTTGAGCAGACTGCCGTCCATATCCGCATACCAGCGGAAAAGCCACCAATTGGAATTGGGGCTGTTGTTATCGGCTGCGGTGTCGCAGAGATTATTAGCAAGACGCCAGTAGGCAACATTGCCGTAAGCACCCGATTTTTCAATGTTCACAATATATTTCAGCATATCCGCAGGAGCACCGCATTCAAACATCGTGCCGTATTCCGTAACGATAATCGGCATTTCGGCTATTCCGAGCTCTTTCTCGATTAATCGGTATTCATCAACGTGATCCTGCCAGAAAAGAGCTGACCTTTCGCCCAGCTCGTGATAAATCATGATATCGGGCAGGCAGTTATTCGCCTTGCAGAATTCAAGAAAATGCTTTATTTCATAGCTGTCATAATCACAGTAGCCGGGTCCTCCGATAACTGCATCGGGGTCAATTGAGCGAATAATATTATATGTTTCTTTCCAGGCTTCATAGAAACGGATTTTAGCTGCATCGTCAAACATGAGCCATGTTCCGTCCTCGGAGGGAGTACCGAACCAGACCGCATTGTCAGCCTCATTATAGGGACAGTAAACAAGCTTGTCGGCATAAGCCTTTTTTGAAAGATCGGTTACTTTTTCGACAACCTGCGGATGAAAACGCTCGTCAACAAACTTTTCACAGTCATATTCCCCTGCCGCACGAAGATTGTTTATCTCTTCGTGGCAATAATACCATGTATCAAAGCAATCCTGCAGATAAACGGTTATGTAGTCGCAGCCGTCAAGCATCGGTGCAGCCTCGTCAACATCGCCTATGGGATGCTGCAATCCGCCGATAACCTTTTGGGAAACGCTTGAAATATCAAGGCTTTCAACCATTGTCTTATCGGGCACTCCGTTCTGTGCAATGCCGTAAAGATAGCCGGTTGCACGGGTTGAAACCGCTCCCGTGCTTACTGCGGCATCGACCTCGAGAGTGGGTCGGAAGGCGTAGGGAATGCCATCTGCCGCCAAACCGAGAACGGTAAAAAAGCTTAAAATCAAGCTTATAAATTTTGTCATAAGAACCTCTTATTTTATGTATTTGTCAATGAATTCGTTTATCATTCCTTCATAGGCAACGCTGTCGGTCGGATAGCTTTCCGCATGGGCTGCACCCTCAACAATAAGCATCTTTTTATCCGCACTTGCACAGGCTTCATAAAGCTTACCAGCCATATATGTGGGAACAAAATCATCCTTGCCGCCATGAATGAACAGCATGGGCTTGGTTGCTTTTGCAACGGCTTCAAGAGGATTGGCATCTCTGAAATCATAGCCCGAAATTCTGCGGTTAAAGGCATTCGCAATGTTCATGACGGGAAAAAGAGGGCAATGCATTGACCTTGCGTTATGTGCAAACTGGTCATAAGCCGAGGTATAGCCGCAGTCGGCAACGGTGAATTTTACGTTCTCGGGAAGCTTTTCACCGTTCATGAGCATAACCGTTGCACTTCCCATTGAAACGCCGTGAAGAATAATCTGAATATCCTCACCGAAAACTTCAAGCATATAATCAAGCCACTTAAGGCAGTCACGGTATTCATAATATCCGAATCCGATATATGTTCCGTCGCTTTCGCCCGATGCCTGATGGTCAACAAGAAAAACGTTATAGCCCTTGTCATGGTAAAATTTTGCCATGAGATTGAACTCGCCCTTACCGCAGTTGCGGTAGCCGTGGCTGCAGAAAACATAGACATCCGACGGCTTTTCAGCTTTGAGAAGATAGGCTTTGAGCCTGTAATTCCTGTCGTTTATCATCTCAAGCTCTTCGAATTTCTGTGACTGAAACCAAACATCTCTTTCATCGGGTATGGGAGGCTCAACGGGCTCGGGAACGGGATTTATCACCTTTCCGAGCTTTTCCGCAAGCCGTGCATTGCGGTGCATGACCTCATGGAAAAAGAAATATCCTGCCGCTGCCGATATTCCCGCAGTTACGCCTGCGGTTTTGAGCAGCGATTTTGTTGATTTTTTCATTTTATCCCTCTGTTCTGACTGATGAATAATTAATACCTACGGATTTCTTGAAAAGAAGATAGTCATACTGGGGTCTCCAGCTGTTACCGGTGTGAATTTCGTCAAACTTTTCTTCGCTTGCCTCAACGTTGATTACGGTAACGCCCTTCAGCGTGCCGTCTGCCTTATACACCGTATCCCAGAATGCGTGGTGTCCGATATAGGTTACACTTTCGGGGATGAAAACATAGGTCATTGCCTGGTTATAGCTGAAAGCATCAGAGCCGATATATTCAAGTCCGTCGGGAAGTGAGTTATAAACCTCTCCGAGAGCCTCTTCACCCGTAAAATGAGTGTCGGTAACAGCGTCGGATTTATAGCTTTTTACGCTTTCAAGCAGAGGAATCTCAAAGAAACCGAGAGTTTCGATTGTTTTGAGCCCTTCGGGAAGATAAACAGCCTTCATGTTTGCATAGTTAAAGCTGAGCTGACCGACTGTTTCAACACTTGAAGGCACAACATAGGTTAAAACATCCTTCACATACTGCTCATAGTTTGCGTCTTCGGCGGCGGGCTCGATTCTGTAGCCGTTTTCGTCATATTTTGCATGGCCGTATTTTTCGGCAAGGTATGTATCATGGTCACAGGGACGGCAGATAAGAGTTTTCATGTCCTTGCTGTAAAGCACGCCTTCAACATCGCAGTAGTTGGGATTATTTTCGTCAACCTCAATCTGACGCAGTGCCCAACAGGAATAAAACGCCTTGGGGTCAACATAATCAACATCCGCACTGATATTGATAACCTTTATTTTTTCGTCACAGTTAAGTGCATACGCACCGACGGAAGTAACCTTTTTGGTTTCGTCCTTGATAACCTCAAAATTTGTGTTTACATCAGCGTTTTCACGGTCATACTCGACACTTGACACAAAATCGATATCAAGAGTTGTCATATAGCCCGTATTGCTGAATTTTGAAAGCTCATAGCCGATTTCGGTCTGCTCATATTCAAAAGTATCCTTCTGCACGGTTCTTACGCTGAAATAGCAGGAAATAGAAACGGCTATAATGATAACAACCGCAAAGATAACCTTTTTCAGCCCGAAGTGCTTGTAAGGCTTATTAATATGAGGTGCTGCAAGACCTTCAACACGGTAGGTCCATATTTCATCTTCGGGAATGTCAAGATGAATGGGTTCTTCAACAATTATTTTCTTTTCTTTTTTACTCATATCAATTCACCTCACTTAACCCATATAGCCGCCGGAAACAGACACGCCTTCTTCTTCAGCCTTCTTTTCCGTTACTTCCGCACGGCGTTTGAGAACCTCCATAACCATATTCTGCTTTTTGCTGTCATAATCCCAGAACAGATAGGGAATGGTCATAAGCAGGAATCCGATTACGTCAACAATAATGGGAATAACAATTATGTTTCTTCTTGAATCGTCAACAAAAAGAACATCCCAGTTGCTGTTGAAGCCGTACTTGAGAAGAAGGAGAGGAATAATAAGTCCAACGAATGATGTAATCGGACCTGTAAACCAGCCGAAAACACCTGCAAAGCTTTCAAGTCGCTCGCCCGAAAGATACATCTGATAGTCGCCGATACGAACGTTCATGTCGTGACCCGCCGTTGTGGGAACGGTTTTTGTCATTTCCATGAAGAAAAGAACAACAACGCAGATTGTTCCGCAAAGGGTAAGATTATCTCCGCAGAACCACATTGCAGCGGCAATAAGACCGTTGCCTATTGCTCTTGTGAGCTGATAGAAAATCATAATCTGCTTATATGAAAATCTCTTGAGGAAATAGGGTGAGAGCAAATCGGGCGGAGTTCCCGCAAAGGAAATCAGCATAACAATAAGGCTGTAGGGTAAGCCGCTCAAACGGAAGGTATAGAAATAAAGAATTGTTACAAACGGAAGCATACCGTTGCCGAGAGAGTCAATAAGGTCTTTAATTGTATTAATCAGCAGATATTTGTTGTGAAGAACGCCGAACATACCGTCCCAGAATTTAATCTGAACCTTCTTTTCAACGGGAGGCTGAGGAATTCTTTCCTTAACCTTGCCTGCAAAAATCATTGTGAATACGGCAAGAACGCAGAAGGTTATGGGGATAACATATCTGTAAACATTGATGTCAGCCCATTCATATCGGAGCATGCCGATGATTGCGGGAAGGATTATTCCCACAATAGTATTGAAAAAGTGTGAAATTTTAACGGGATAGCTGCGAACAAGAATTCTTTCCTGAAGATTGGGGCTGATGCTTCTTGTGCAGGTTTCAAGGTTATTGGCAAAGCCGAAAACATTGTAGGTTGCAAAAAGAAGGTTTGCAACCCATACTCTTGTTGCAACATCGGGAATGTTATAAACAGGAAGCCAGCCGATGAGAATAACCATTATGCACTTGGGAATAACGTCGCAGTAAAGCGAATACTTATATCTGCCGTATTTCGGAAGAAGCTTTTTACGCCAGAAAATGTTTCTTGCGCCCACCCAGCCTGTATAAAGGAAATGTGTACCGAAGGTTTTGAAGCAGGCGGTTGCGTTCATTCCTTCAAGCCCGTTGAGATATGTAATGAACGGACTTGTCTGGTCAAACAGCCGTGAATAATCAAACAGAATGGTTGAAATTCCGAATGCCATCATAAGGAAATATGTAAAATAAAATTTCCTTTCGGTTTTCTTGGGAAGAAATCCGAGGTTATCGCACACAAACCACCACATAAGGGCGGAAATATAGCCCAGAGGCATATTGAGAATTCCGATAACCGAGAAGGTCAGATAAGGCAGCTTGTAATGGTGCATGATAAGATAACAGGACGAGAAAAATCCTATGTACTCAAGCACCTTTGAGCCTGCATAGTTGCTGCCAACGGCAAAAACAACGTCTTTATATTCCTTATACGGAACATATTTGCCCTCTGCAGGGGTACTCCAGTGGTCTTTGATTTCGGTGAACAAAGACCTTACCTTTTGCATCGCACTCATTCGCATTCTCCTTTTAATCTGCAATTTTTAACACAGATTTATATACAGAATATTATACCATATTTATATAACAATTTCAATTAATCAAACTGACAGATAATTTGACGGCTGTATTGTATAAAAAAACCAAAAGCCGCATCCGACCCGCATAAAAGGGAAGGAAACGGCTTTTTTCAGTTGTGATTTCTGTTTCGTCTGCTTTGATTTTCACGGCTGCATTTGCAGACAAGCACCGTGTCATCACCGATAACCTCAATATCCTCCCAGCAGATTCTTATTTTTTCCCGTCTGCCGCATATCCCCCAGAATTTCGGTCTGCCGTAAACAATCAGTGCAACAACCCTTCCGCAGCAGGAATCAACCTCAACATCGCTGATAAGCCCCAGTCGGCAGCCGTTTGACTTGTCTATAACTTCCTTGCACCTGAGCTCCGTCACGCAGCAATTCATAGTTTCACCTCTTAAAACCAATATATGCCGCAAAAACAAAAACAGACCGAAAAGAGAAAACTCTTTTCGGTCGCTGAAGTTCCGATTGTCTGCGCAGGCTTGGCTCCTGCGTCAGATTATATAAAATCATCCGTTAAGATGATATTTTCGGGGGAGAACCCGCTTCTCAACCTCTGAGAAGAGCGTCAAGCTCAAAGATTTTGAAAAGCTTCTTGAATGTAAGGAATTTCTTTTCCTTACTAATCTCTGTGAGGAGCTGCTTCTCCACTTCATATGTTGTCATTTCGAAATCCATAACATTCATCCTTTCTGTTTCGTTGTGGCTTTATTATACACCATTTCGCAGAAAAGTCAAGTTATTTTGCACAAACATCACGCTTGCTATTTGTGCACTATTCACAAATTTAACTTTAGTGTAAATTATTCAGCCTTTACAGATTAAAAGAATAAATGATAATTATTTTGGTAACAATGCACATACAGCACACCGTCTTTTTGTAGAATATGAACAACAGATGTCAAAAACTCAAATTTCAGCTCTTAAAAGTTTGTTGAACTTTTTAGAGAAATTTATTTAAAATTCGCAGATTTTATTGACAATAAACTTTGAATCGCTGTATTTTTCGGCTCCCGATTCAAATATTCCCGAAGCCTTGCCGTTTCTGTCGTCTATTCCTTCAAGCATAGGCGGCTGACGGTGCGAGGCGGTTTTGTTGCTGTTGCACAAATGATAGGCGGGCACGCTCTTTTCGCCGTATGCAACTTCAAAATCACTTTCACCTTTTGTGACATCGGCATAATATTTCATAAACGAATTGTTGTTTCTGCCGTAGGAGGTTGCAAGTGCAAATGTGCCGTCGGAAAGTCTTGCAAAGCCCTGCACGCAGTTGGGAGTTGTGAAAATCATTTCGGGCACGGCAATCTCCCCTGCTTCAGCGGAAAATTTGTCGGCTATATCCGAAATCAGATATGCGTTGCAGCGTGAATAGCTTGTTTCAAAAAGTGAAATTGCAATGTGGTGGGATTTATCGGTGTCATATGAGCCGTCGGTTGTGAAGGTGTAGAATTCGCCCGCATAAAGATATTTGCCGTCGCTGTTGAGATATGAACACTTCACGTCTGCGGTTATATAATCCTTCATAACAAGCGTGCCGCCGTCGGGAATCAGAAGAAGCTCCGCAAGGCTCATGCGGTAAATCTTTTTGCCGTCAACAACATAAAAATATGCTCCATCCTCGGCAATTCCGCCTGCATGACCCTTGAACGCTTTTCCGTTTGCTTCAAGAGAAACTGTTTTAATTCTTCTGCCGCTTTCACCGTCAACAACGGCAATAACCGAAGCGTTCTTGCTGTGATAATAAGAAATAAAATGCAGATTGATTTCGTTATTTGTGCAGTAGCCCTGCGGCACATATCCGTTTTCGGTTTCGGGAATTTCGCAAAGCTCCGTATAATTTTCATACTTTTCCTGCTCAAACGCAGAACGGATTGTTCTTGAAACGGTTTCAATATAGCCCTCAAGCGTTCTGCGGATTTCGCTTACCTCACCCGAAAGTGCAAATCCCGAAAAAAGGAAGGAAACGGCAAGTATTAACGCAATTATTCTTTTTTTGTTCATGTTTTTTCTCCTTATAAAAACGCTGCCGTAAATCAATACGACAGCGTAATTTTGTTTTTAGGGAAGCTCATTGAGCATTTCGCAGATTTCAATATAGAAATCCTTGGTTTCCTTTTCATCCGCAAAAAGTCCTACCGCCGCACCGTGGTCACCCTCACGCACGGGCATAACGTTCCACACGCCCTTTTCGATATCAGCGGAATCAAAATCCCTGTGGGGCTCATCAAGAGGATATTTTGCACTCTCGGTGTTGACGAGTGCATCGTTTGCAAGCCAGTCACCGTCATAAACAACACCTGTTACGGGGTCTGTGAATTTCATAACACCCATTGCAAGTGCCGTGAGAGTTATAACGGGATTAGTTTTGATTTTCGGTATCTCAATTCCAAGAAAATCAACCTTTTCCGTTGTTGAGAATGCGTATGAAAAATAATATATATCCTTATTTATTTCGAGCGTGTTGTTGATTTTTGTTGAGCCTTCGGGAGTGAGGTCATAGATGCAGGTATCGTCAAGATTATGCTGCACTCTTGCCATTGCCTCAATCAAACCGTCAGCCTTTTCACCGTGGGGAACATCGGTAAGTCCGAACTGTTCAAGGTGGAAATCCACAAGACGTCCGTTGAAGAATGTTCTGCCCATAATTCCCGCATAGAGGAAGCTTATGTTCTGAACAATTTCGTAAAGCCCCAAAGCCTTGAGGGGATAATAAACAGATGAGCTGTTGTGGGGAGTGCAAATTGTTGTTGCACTTTTTACCCAATCGCCCTTGCCGCCCTTGAAAAGTCCCGAAAGGTCATCGGCGGAGGTTGCAGCCTGTTCTTCGGGTGAACCGTAGGTCAGAAGATGAACGAGAAGTCTTACGGTTGTTCCTCCGAAGCTGTGACCGATAAGGTGAACCTGCTGAATTTTTCCGTTCTCGTCAAGCTCGCCCCAATCGGGAACAAGTGCATTATAGTATGTTCTGCCGTATCTGTCATGGTTGTTTGCCGCCGAATGGGCAACGCCGTAGTCAACCCTTGCACCGATGAGCTGGGCATAAAGCTCACACGCTCTGTCCCATGCACTGCTCATGGGTCCGACCGAAGCGGCATAGCACTCATAGCCCTCACTCTGGAGAAAGCTCATGAGGTCACCTGTTGTTGCACCCCAATAAGGAACAACTCCGTTTACGCCTTCCTCACTGCCCCAACCGTTAAGTCCGTGAACAAATATGAAGGGCTCATTGTTTTTAGGCTTCCAGCTGTCCTCTGCGGCATAACAGCAGACAGCGGAGGATACAGCGAAAACAAACGCAAGAACAAAACTGATTAAACGACGGATTTTCATTGATACACACTCCTTTATATTATCTCTGCCGTTATTAAATCGCAATAATGTTAAAAAACGGTTAATTAAATGTTACCTACTTTTCTGATTATTGCCGAAAGCTCTTCAACATCCATAACCTTGGGTACGGGATAAAGAGGATTGCCTTCCTTGTTTGCTCTCTGTGCAATTGTGGGAATATCCTTTTCCTGAACTTCAAGATGCTCGGGAATGTTGAGAAGCTTGTTGAGTTCCTTGATTTTTTCAATGAAAAGATTTGCTTTCTGCGCTTCGCTCATGCCTGCGGTTTCAAGACCTGCAATGTCTGCAAGCCTTGCAAGAGGTGCGTGTGCGGTTTCGCCGAATGCTTCAAGAACATAGGGAAGAATAACGGCATTTGCAAGTCCGTGAGGTGTGCCGTACATTCCGCCGAAATTGTGAGCAATTGCATGAACATAGCCTACATAAGCTCTTGTGAATGCGATACCTGTAAGATATGATGCCTCAAGCATATTTTCTCTTGCTTCGATATCCTTGCCGTTTTCATAAACTTTGAGGATATTTTCAAAAATCATCTTTGTTGCCTTTTCGGCAGCAGCGATTGTGCCCTTTGTGTTGCTGTGTCCGATATATGCTTCAACGGCGTGAGTAAGGGCGTCCATACCTGTTGTTGAGGTTATGTGGGGAGGAAGTCCGACCGTGAGCTCGGGGTCAAGCACAGCGTACTTGGGACGGAGAACGGGATCCTGAAGGGCATATTTTTCGTGTGTTGAGGGGTCTGAAACAACGGCTGCGATTGTTGTTTCGGAGCCTGTGCCCGCAGTTGTGGGAACGGCATAAATTGTGGGAAGCTTTTTGAAAATTTTGAGTGTTCCCCTCATCTTCTGAACGGTCTTGTTGGGACGGGCAATTCTTGCAGCTGCAACCTTTGCACAGTCCATGGGAGAACCGCCGCCGAATGCGATAACCGCAGAGCAGTTGTTGTCAACATAAAGCTGTCTTGCATCCTCAATGTTATTGATTGTGGGGTTGGGCTGTGTTCCGTCATAAACGGCATAGTTTACGCCTGCCTTGTCAAGACCCTCAAAAAGTCCGTCAAGCAGATGAAGTCCCATAAGACCCTTATCGGTTACAACAAGAACGCTGTTATGACCGTTTGCCTTAACAACCTCGGGAAGCTTTTTAACGCTGCCCGCACCCTTTACGAGCTCGGGTTCTTTCCAGTTAAGAAAATTAACCGCAACGCGGAAAATTCCCTGATATGTTCTGCAATACGCTTTGAAAAGTGCTGATGCTGCCATTTCGATTACCTCTATTCTGTTTTCCTCTGTAAGGAAATATTTTAATATTTTAATTATATCATAAGATTTTAAATACTGCAACAGAAAAATGATTTATTTTGACTGAATAAACGGTGTTGAAAATGTTATTTAGAAATGATATAATTATAGTGGATAAATTTATGAAAGGGAAAACCGCTATGCTGAAAATCACTACTTCCGACAAAAAATTTGTTGACTCCGAAGGCAGACAGAGAATTTTTAACGGCATGAATCTTTGCGATAAGGGCGTGTATGTGCCCGGAAATCCCAGAAAGGTCTACACCCTTGATTTTTACGATGAGCTTATGTCAAAGCTTCATTCAATGGGCTTTAATCTTATCAGACTCGGCATGACCTGGGACGCAATCGAGCCCGAGCCCGGCAAATATGACGAAGAATATCTTGACAAAGTGGAAAAAGTTGCCGACCTTTGCGAAAAACACGGAATTTATTTCTATCTTGATATGCATCAGGACCTCTACGGCGGTCCCGCAGACGCTCCTGCCGACGGTGCACCGGCTTGGGCTTGTCTTACAGACGGTGCAAAGTTCAAACCCACAAGATTCGTCTGGGCTGAAGGCTATTTCTGGGGCAAAGCCGTTCACAATTCCTTTGATAATTTCTGGGCAAACAAAGAATACAGAGGCGTTCCTCTGCAGACATATTTCTGCAATATGTGGAAGCACGTTGCTGAAAGATTCAAAGACCACCCTGCCCTTTTCGGCTTTGACATACTCAACGAGCCCTTCCCCGGCAGCGACGGCGGAAAAATTTTCAGAAAGCTCATTTTCAGTATTGCCAAAACCGTTCTCACCGATAAGAGATGCAAAAAAACAAAGATGCTCAAGGACCTCTTTTCGGGTGAGCCCGCAAAAGTTCTTTCAACATTTGATGACCATACTCTTTTCAGAAAGGTCACAAGTGCGGGCGACGAGCTTATCAGAAAATTTGATACGGGTGTTTATTCGCAGTTCATCAACCGCACCGCAAAGGCAATCCGTGAGGTTACGGATAACGGCGTAATCATTATGGAAAACAGCTATTATTCAAACCTCGGAATCCCTTACTGTGCTCCTGCGGTAAGCTATGACGGCAAGCGTGAAGAAAAGCTCTGCTTTGCTCCCCACGCCTATGACCTCATGGTTGATACACCCGCTTATAAATACGCAAGCAACGAAAGAGTCGGCTCAATTTTTGACGAGCACAGACGCTCACAGGAAAGGCTTGAGGTTCCCGTTATAGTCGGAGAATGGGGCAGTCAGGCAGAGGGTACGGAATGGCTTCCGCACATTGAATTTCTTCTTGATAAATTCGACTCAAACAAATGGAGTCAGACCTATTGGTGCTATTATCACGGTCTGCTCGAAACTCCCATTATGGATTTGCTTGTGAGAACAGCTCCCGTTGCAGTCTGCGGGGAAATTGACGGCTACTCCTTTGACAGAGAAAACGATGTTTTCACGCTTGAATATACACAGGATAAGGAATACTCCGTACCCACCGAAATTTATCTTCACAAAGCTGCAAAAAGCATTGAGTGCGACGGTGAATACACTCTTGAATCCGTCGGTGAAAACGGCGGTGCAATGCTGAAAATAATGTCGGGCGAAGGCAAACATAAGGTTAAGGTTATATATTAAACAAAAAGGGACTGTTTTCACAGTCCCAAACATTTATATAAACAAAGCTGAAAACTTTGCAACGGAAGCGAGCGATATATAATCGTTGTCGGCAATGATTATATGGTCGGCAAGTGCAACTCCGATTCCTCTTAACAAAGATTTGATCTCACTTGTTGTTTCAAGATCGTTTTTTGACGGTGCCGCAACTCCGCCGGGATGATTGTGAACAAGAATAATCTTGTCGGCATTTGTTCTGATTGCCGTTTCAACCACATTACGCCTGTCAAAAACCACGGTGTTGGGAATACCCTCCGCTATTTTGCTGCAGGTAATCACATTTCCGTTCACATCAAGGCAAAGCATATAGATGATTTCGTTTTTAACGCCGTAATACCTCTTTATCATATATTCGGCTGCGGCGGCAGGCTCGGAAAGATTGATTTTTCCTCTTTCATTTCCCTGTGTATATCGGCGGCATATTGATGTTATCATGGAAATCAGCAGTGCCGAGCTTTCTCCCATACCGTCAATATGCAAAAGCTGCTCATACGATGCATCAAAAACGTTGTTGAGTGAGCCGAAGGTTTCAATCAGCCTGTGTGCAAGCTCGTTTGTATCCTTTCTCGGAATAGAATAAAAAAGCAGCAGCTCAAGCAGATTATGATCGGGCATCGCATCCGCACCGGCTTTACGAAAGGTTTCACGCACCCTTGCTCTGTGATTTGCATGAGGATTTTTCTTTTTGTTTTCTTTTTCGCTCAAATCCATCGCTCCATAGTTTTAATGCCCTTTATTATACACCATAAATCATATTTTGAAAAGACTATTTTAAATTTCGGAGAGATTATTTTGAAAAGCTTTACCATTTCCAAAAACGATTCGGGGCAGCGGCTTGATAAATTTATTTCAAAAGCCGTTCCCGCCTTGCCGAAATCGCTGATGTATAAATACATCCGTACAAAACGAATAAAGGTTAATTCCAAAAAAGGAGATATTGCTCTTAAGCTCAACGTGGGCGACGTTGTCGATATGTATATCAACGATGAATTCTTTGCACCCGTTGACGAGCGTTACGATTTCCTTTCCGCCTCAAAAAATCTTGACATTGTTTATGAGGATGAAAATATTATGCTCCTCGATAAAAAAGTCGGTTTGCTTTCACATCCCGACGAAACGGAGTATAACGACACGCTTATAACAAGAATCAAGCGGTATCTTTATGAAAAAGGCGACTATAATCCGAAGGATGAAAACTCCTTTGCTCCCGCCCTTGTCAACAGAATTGACCGGAACACGGGCGGAATCGTCATTGCCGCAAAGAATTCGGAAAGTCTGCGTATACTTAACCAAAAGCTCAAAGACAGAGAGCTCGAAAAATATTATCTCTGCGTTGTTCACGGTAAAATCCCGAAAAAAAGCGGCACTCTGACAGGCTGGCTTTCAAAAGACGAAAAGAAAAACAAGGTTGAGGTTTTTACCCGTGAACTCCCCGGCACAAAGCAAATCAGAACAAAATATTCCGTGCTTTCCGAAAAAGACGGCTTGAGCCTTGTTGAGGTTGAGCTTCTTACAGGCAGAACTCACCAGATTCGTGCCCATTTTGCAAGCATCGGTCATCCCCTGCTCGGTGACGGAAAATACGGAAGCAACGCCCTCAACAAGCCTTTGGGCTATAAAAAACAGTTTTTATATTCCTATCGGCTTAAATTCACGTTTGAAACTGATGCGGGAATTCTGAACTATCTTAACGGCAAAAGCTTTGAGGTACCCGATGTCTGGTTCCGCAGAGAATTCCTTGACGGCACTCTGACAGGCGGCAAAATCACCCGCTAATTATTAATAAAATGAAAATTACTTATAAAAATTTACAAAAAAGCTTGTAAAATTATTTAAAATAGTATAATATATATACATTCTGCCGATTTCATTCGGTCGGCAAGTATTATTAGAGAAAAGGATGAACTACTAATGGCAAAAAACGAAAGCTCAAAGAGCAAGGCTGAAGTTTACCGCGAGGAACGTAAAGCCAGAATCGCTAAAGCTGCAAAACAGAACGCAAAAGGCATTCAGAAAAGATCCGCTGCAGCTAAAGTTCTCAAAAAGGTTGTTGCTGTTGTTCTTGCAGTTGCAATCGTTGGCGGAATCGCATGGAAGCTTGTTGACAGTCTTGGTCTTGTAGAAAAAATGGTAACAGCCGCTAACATCGGCGACACCAAGGTTACCGCTGCACAGTTCAACTACTATTATTCAAGCCAGTATCAGCAGATGGCATATTATGCCGAACAGTACAGCCAGATGGGAATGAACATGGGCTTTGACCCCTCTCTTCCCCCCGATGAGCAGGATTCAACCGAAAAGGACGAAGACGGCAATGCTCTCACATGGGCTGAAAGCCTTGAAAAGTCTGCTGTAAACTATGCACAGTATGTTATTGCATATTACGAGGAAGCTGTTG
Source organism: Clostridia bacterium (assembly GCA_017473165.1). Lineage (GTDB taxonomy): Bacteria > Bacillota > Clostridia > Oscillospirales > Acutalibacteraceae > CAG-177. The sequence continues at coordinate 24,605 of JAFUNA010000020.1, forward strand.
CTGCCGGTTATGAACTGACAGACGACGAAAAGGCTGAAATCAGCGAAACTATTGAAACATACAGAACACAGGCCGCCGAAAACAACTTCTCTCTCAACGCTTATCTCAGAGAGTCCTTCGGCCCCGGCTTCAACGAAAAGATTTTCAAGAAGCAGATTGAAATGGAAACTCTTGCCGAAAGATTCAGAGCCGACAAGCAGGAAGAGCTTTCAGCTGCAATTACCGAAGATGAAATCAAGGCTGAATACGACGCAAACAGAAAAGACTACGATTACACAGACCTTCGTTACTACGCATTCCCCTTCACAACTCTCACAGGTGAAGAAGGTGAAACAGAAGAAGCTCTTGCTGCAAGACAGAAGAAGGCTAACGACGAAGTAACCGCAAAGGCAAAGGCTGTTTTTGAAAAGATTACAGACGAAGCTTCCTTCAAGGCTGCTGTTACAGCATACAAGAACGAAGGCTCCGAAACTCCCACAGAAACAGATTTCACAACCGTTCTCAAGAACGCAAGCTATTCATCATTTGTTGCTTCAACATCAGAAGATGCTGCAAAATGGGCATTTGATGCTGCACGCAAGGCAGGCGACAAAAACATCATCACAGGCGAAAAGGCAGTTTACATTGTTTACTGCATCAAGCCCCTCTATGTTATGAACAGCGTTGACGTTCGTCACTGCCTTGTTAAGTACGATGCAGAGGATACCGCAAACGTTACCGATGACGAAAAGAAAGCCGCTTATAATGAGGCAAAGGCTCTCTATGACCAGTGGCTTGCAGGCGATAAGACCGAAGATTCCTTCGCAGCACTTGCAAAAGAAAGCTCCGAGGATACAGGTTCAACCGAAAACGGCGGTCTTTACGCAGGCATCAGAATCACCGACAACTATGTTGAAGCTTTTGAAAACTGGAGCTTTGACCCCGCAAGAAAAGCCGGTGACACAGGTATTGTTGAAACCGAACACGGCTATCACATCATGTACTTCGTTAAGGACAACACAGAAGATGTTGACTGGAAGAACACCATCAAGGAAACAAAGGGTTCGGAAGCATTCACAGCATATGACGAAGAGCTTCTTGCAGAAGACGGCAAATATGCAATCGAAAGCAACGACACTTGGACAGGCATGGTTGCAAATGACTTCTGCGATAAGATCAGAAAGAACCTTGCTTATTCATCAAGCTATTAATTAAACAGGATACGCAAAAATCCTCGGCAGAACATTCTGCCGAGGATTTTTTTATGCTTTATTCAAATAAATACACTCTTGTTTCATAGGGTTTTGTCATGAAGGTGTTGAGAGTGTTGTCAGTAACCTCATAGTTCGAAAGAACAAGCTTTCCCCTGCTCAAATCAAAGCCTGCGGGGGCTTCGAAGTGTACGGGCTTATCCGTAAAGGAATTGATGACAAGCATTCTCTTGCCCTCATAGTTTCGCTCATAAACAAAAAGCTTTCTGCTGTTTTTATAGTGAAGCTTGAAATCGCCGTAGATGCAGATTTCATTTTCCTTTCGGAATTTAAGCAGCTTTCTGTAATAGTTGAGAATCGAGTTTTCATCCTTTTCGGCTGCCTCAACGTTGATTTCGGTATAGTTGGGATTAACCGTAAACCAAGGCTTATCCGCCGTTGTGAAGCCCGCATTCTTCTCTGCAGTCCATTGAACGGGAGTTCTTGCGTTATCACGGGATGCACGGTTTGCAACCTTAAGGAACATCTTATCCGTAAAGCCAAGCTTTTTGAAAAGCTGATATGTGCTCTTTACCTGCGTGTCGGTATATTGGTCAACGGAATCAAACTTGATGTTGAGCATACCGATTTCCTGTCCCTGGAAAATAAACGGTGTACCGCTCTGGCAGATATACATTGTTGCAAGCATTTTACCGCTTTCAACCCTGTATTTTTCATCGCCGTAACGGCTGATTATTCTGGGCTGGTCATGGTTTTCAATATAGTTTGCATTCCATGCAATGCCGTAAAGCTTATTTTGCCATCTGTTATAGGCATTCTTGAGCTTTTTGAGGCTGAAGGGCATCGGAATCCAGCTGACCATAAAGCTGTCAGCCTCCATATGCTGGAAGTTGAACATCATGTTGAGCGTCTGCTTCGGACCTTCCTTGATAAAACGAAGTGCAAGCTTCGGAGTCATCATGGGTGCTTCGCCAACGGTCATGCAGTCATAATTATCAGTAACCTTTCTGAATTCTGTAAGATATTCGTCAAGGTGAGGACCGCATTTATAATGCTCCATACCGCAGGCAACGGGAATTGGAAAGCCGTTGGGGAGTCCCTCTTTCTTTGAAATAAACGTGATTACGTCCTCACGGAAGCCGTCAACGCCCATATCAAGCCAGAAACGGATAATATCCTTGATTTCTTCTCTTACCTTGGGATTATCCATATTGAGATCGGGCTGTTCCTTTGCAAAAAGGGTCAGATACCATTGATCAAGGTTTTCATTATAATGCCAGCCGGGACCCGCAAAAGTTGAAAGCCAGTTATTGGGAGGCTTCTTTCCGCCGGGCTTCTTGCCGTCACGCCAGAAATAATAATCGTGATAAGGGTTATCCTTGCCCTTCTTGCTTTCGGTAAACCAATGATGCTCATCGGAGGTATGGTTGATAACAAGGTCCATGATAATCTTAAGACCCTTGCTGTGTGCGGCATCAAGAAGCTCCTTGAACTCCTCAACCGTGCCGTACTCGGGAGCGATTGATTTATAGTCTGCAATGTCATAGCCGTAGTCGTGCTGCGGTGATTTGTAAAGCGGAGAAAACCAGATTGCATCAACGCCGATGCTTTTGATATAATCCAGCTTTTCCATAACGCCCTTGATGTCGCCTATTCCGTCACCGTTGCCGTCATAAAAGCTGCGCGGCCAGACCTGATAGACCGACATTTCTTTATACCAATGCTTTTTTATCTCTGCCATATTGTTCTCCTTTTCACACGGTTACGGTTTTACCCGCCTGAACCGTAATATTGAAAGAATCGATAATGCTGCCCGATGCGTTCTTAACCTTTGCTGTTCCGCTTCCTGCAGGAGCAACAAAGGAAAACGTACCGTCGGAAAATACGGTATGTGAAACACCGTCATACTCGATTGATTCTGCGGATTTGCTCAATGTGCCTTTAACCGTACCGATATTTTTTTCGCTGCGGCGGATTGCTTCTTCAACCGCAGCCTTGGCATCAACAACGGGATACTCGCAGAATTCGAGATAATCGTAAAAATAATAATTGTGTTCTTTATTGATTTTGGCTACGGAATCCGTTGACTCACAAAGGATTTCCTTAACCTCTGTGCCTTTAAGCGAAGGATTTACCGACCAAACAAGACCTGCAACACCCGTTACAATGGGAGTAGCCATAGATGTGCCGTCGATGCTCTCGTATTCGTCGCCCAGAACGCTGCTGTAAACTTCTTCACCGGGAGCAGAAATATCAATCTGCGGACCAACGTTTGAGAAATCCGACTGAACAAATTTGCCGCCGCCCGAATTCTTTACGCTGCCGACAACAAGAACTCTTTCAAGAATTTCTTCTGCTGCGATTTCATATGAGCCTGTATAAAGGTTATCCTTGTTGAGGTTACAGAAATGACCGTTCGTTCTTGAATCGATTGCCTCTCCGTCAATGTCACCGTTGCCCGCAGACTGGCAAACCACAAAATCATAACCTTTTGAAAGCAGAGATGACATCATATAGGAAATCGCTGCAGGAACAATGACCTCATCGTAAAGAGTCATTTCATTGCCGTACTTTGAGCCGCTTGTGCCGAGAGAGAAATTGACAACCTTTGCACCCGCCTTAACGCAGTTGGAAAGTCCGAAGAAAATTGCAAGCTCGGTATTCCAGATATTGATAAGGAACGGTGCCCAGTCAACGCAGATAAGATTTGAATTTTCACATACGCCCGCAATGCCGACCTCGTTGTTATGCTTCGCCGCAATTATACCCGAAACATGAGTGCCGTGCAAATCGGGAATGTTACACATCTTATGGAGGAATGTGGGGAATGAGATTTTACCCGCAAGCTCCTCGTGACTTGTATCAAAGCCGCCGTCTACAACACCGATGTTGACGGTTGAGAAATACTTTGAATAATCCCACGCCTGTCTTGCATTGATTGCTTCAAGCCACCAGTTTCTGCCCGCAGGATTTTTTTCGTCCCATACGATTGTTTTATCGGGGTCGGGGTCAAAGCTGTCGTTGGGTGTTCCGTTCTGAATTGATTTGTGAGCAAGAACGGGAATTGCAAGCTCAACCGCATCAAGCTCCGCTATATCCTCGCACTTTTCAAGAATTTTTTCATAGCTCATGGGCAGTGCATACTGAACAACATAAAGGTCAACGGGTGCACTCCAGCCGACAACTGTACCGCCGATTTCTTTAAAAGCGGAACGCTTCTCGTCAAAATCGGTTTTATCGCTGACAAAAACGGCTATCTTATTATTGACAAAAGCTGTTTTGCTGTTGATTTTTGTGAAATCAAGCAAGCTCAAATCGGAAAAGAAGTCCGCTTTGACCGCCTGTGCGGTTACGGGAAGCCCGTAAAGAATTTCGCTGACCGTGTCAACTATGCCGTTAAAGCCCGAAAGAGTCATGCCAGTAAACGACATTATAACAGACATAACAACAGAAATGATTCTGCCAAACATTTCAACAACTCCTTTTTCGGATTATTATTTTTCTTTTCTCTTAAGTTTAAACCATTCGCCCGGAAGCTGGGTAAGAATTATTGCGGTGAACATTATTGCACATCCGATAAGCTCTCTTGAAGAAAGCTGCTCGTGAAGAAGAAGCCAGCCGAAAAGCACCGCAAACACGGATTCCAGACAAAGAAGAATTGATGCAATTGCGGGCTCGGTATATTTCTGACCGAAAATCTGGGCAGTAAAAGCAACCGCACAGCTCATGATACCTGCGTATGCGATTTCAACGCCCGCACCCTTGATTGCCTCAAAGCTCGGCTCTTCAAAGATAAACATAAGAATTGACGATGCAATTCCCGCAATAAGATATTGGGCACACGAGAGAGCAACATTATTAACCTTCTTGCAGAAATGGTCAATAACGAGAATATGAGCCGCAAATGCAAATGCACCGCAAATTGCAATCAGCTCACCCGAGCCGATTGAAAATCCGCCTGCGGGTACGCTGAGAAGATACAATCCGCCGACTCCCATAAAAACGCCGAGCCAGATATTGAAATGAAGCTTCTGCTTCATAAACAGACCCGCAATGGGAACAAGAACCATGTAAAGTGCCGTTATGAATCCGACCTTACCGGGTCCGAGATTAAGGAAAAATGCGTGCTGCTGAAGGTTGCAGCCGAGAAAAAACGGAATTGCACAGCAAGCACCGCTTATAATAATATTTTTTATTGAATTCTTGCTTTTTTCTTCTTCGGAACTGTTTTTGTTTCCTTTTATAATGCTGAAAACCGAAAAAGGAAGAAGAACAATTCCTCCAAGGAGCATTCGCATTGCGTTGAAGGTGAATGTGCCGATGCCTGCGCCCTCGCTCTGTGCAACAAACGAAAGACCCCACACAACTGCGGCAAGAATGCAATAAAAAGGTCCGAGAAACTTGCCTTTGTTTTTGATAAAATATCACTCCAAACCAAAAGCCGCCCACAGATATACTGCGGGCGGTGAAAAAACATTATTATTCAGCTGCTTCTTCAGCCACAGCTTCAACTGCGGGAGCTTCTTCAGCAACAGCTTCAACAGCTTCTTCTGCTGCTTCTTCAGCGGGCTCGATAAGAGCACGGATTGAAAGGCTTACACGCTTCTTGTCATAGTCAATAGCTGTAACCTTACAGGTAACCTTTTCGCCAACCTTGAGAACATCCTGGGGCTTGCTGATGTGACGGTCAGCAATCTGTGAGATGTGGATAAGGCCGTCGATGCCGGGAATAACTCTTGCGAATGCACCGAAGGTTGTCATGCCGACAACTTCAGCTTCGATAACTGTTCCTTCGGGATAATTCTTCTTGAGGATTTCCCAGGGATTGTCTTCGTCTTTTCTGTAGCCGAGAGAAATCTTCTTGTTTTCAGCATCAAGTGACTTGATGTAAACTTCGATTTCCTGACCGATTTCAAGAACCTCTGAAGGATTCTTGATTCTCTTCCATGACATTTCGGAAATATGTACCATTCCGTCAACGCCGCCGATGTCAACAAATGCACCGTAGGTTGTCATTGACTTAACAACGCCTGTGTACTTCTGACCTTCAGCTGCCTGTGCCCAGAAAGCTTCTTCAGCTTCCTTCTTTGCTTCCTTAAGAACGGCACGGATTGATCCGACTGCTCTTCTGCGCTGCTTGTTAACCTCGATGATGCGGAACTTAACTGTTGTCTTGAGAAGATCTTCAAGTGCTTCGTCACGGCGTTCTGTCGCAAGCGAAGCGGGAACAAATACGCGAACGTTGTTTGAAACAACGAGCACGCCTCCCTTTATAACTTCAACAACGGTGCCCTCAAGGATTCTGCCGTCTTCTTCAGCGGCGATGATGTCTACCCATGCCTTCTGAGCGTCGAAACGCTTCTTTGAAAGCATAACAGTTCCTTCGGCATCGTTAGTTTTCATGATGATAAGGTCGATTTCGTCGCCAATCTTGAGTTCCTTTGCTGCATTAGCTGTGGGATCTGCACTGTACTCATCCATGGGAACATAGCCGGCATGCTTTCTGCCGATGTCAACCTGGATTTCTGTGGGTGTGATACCCATAACGATACCCTTGACCTTCTGGTCTGTGCTCATGCTGCTGAGTGAAGCTTCAAGTGCTGCGGAAAAATCCATATCGTCTGTTATCGCTGCTGCAGAAGGCACCTCCCCTACCTGAATATTTGCGGTTTCCATTACTTTTTCGGACATTTCTAAAAGTACCTCCTTAATTATTGCGGAAGGGGTTGAAGCCCCTGCCGTTACGCCGATTTCGGCGCAGTGGGAAAGATTTATGTTTTTGAGCTCGCAAGCTCTTTCCACCAAATGTGTTTCGCAGTTTTCACTGCACACCGCCTTTAGCTTAACGGTGTTTGAGCTGTGCCGTCCGCCGATGATAATCATTGCATCGCTTTTCTTTGAAAGCTCTGCCGCCTCATCCTGCCTTTGACGGGTCGCAAAGCATATTGTATCAAATATTTTTGAATTTGTACAGTATATTTTTATTTTTTCTTTACATTTTTTCCATTCATTTTGCGAAAATGTCGTTTGAGAAACAACTATTATTCTTTTTTTGCATAATTCTTCATTTTCGAAAAGAATTTTGTCAAGCTCATCCTCGCTGTTGAAAACAAAAACCTCGCCGTTACAATGACCTGTTATGCCCATAACCTCGGGATGCTCGGGATTTCCGGCAATGAGCACGGGAACTTCTTCCGACGAATTTTCGGAAACAATTGTGTGAATTTTTTTTACAAACGGACAGGTTGCATCGCAGATTTCCGCCCCGATTGCTGCAAGCTCGTCATAAACACTTCTGCCGACTCCGTGCGCTCTGATAATAACCGTTTCTCCCTTTTTAGCTTCGCAGGGAGCTTCAATTGTTCTGACACCCTTGCTTTCAAGCTCGGATGTGACATAGGTGTTATGTATCAGCTGACCGAGAGTTGCGGCATCACAGCCCTTTTCGGCAATTTCATATGCCATATTGACTGCCCTGTCAACTCCGAAGCAAAAGCCTGCCGTTTTCGCAAGTGTTATTCGCAATGTCCCATCTCCCAAAGCTTCACGATTTCGTTCATAACGAACTTTGCGGCTTCCTTGATGTCATCTCTCGAGCTGTCATCGTTCAAACCGAGTTTTTCAAACGGAATAACCTCGCCGAATCTTATAGTAAGCTTTGTGTGCTTTTTCATATCATCGGAAGAATAGATTGAAACGGGAAGAACATCAGCCTTTGCTTCCTTGGCGATAAGTGCAACACCCGATTTTGCTCTGCCGGGCTTATGGTCCTTTGAGCGTGTGCCCTCGGGGAACATTCCAAGAATATAGCCCTCTTTTACGATTCTGATTGCATAGTTGAGAGCCTCGGAGTCTGCACCGCCTCTTACAATGGGGAAGCCGTTAAGCTTTGAAAGGCAGAATTTTGTGAAGCTGTTCTCAAAAAGCTCCTTTTTGCCCATAAAATGAAGCTGTCTGTCCTCAATGCCGAGTGCGATAAACACAGGGTCAAGTGCACACATATGATTTGATGCAATAATATATCCGCCGTCCTTGGGAATGTTTTCAAGTCCCGCATATTCAATTTTATAAAGGCATTTTTCAATCACCTTTCCTACGGGACGCAGACGCTCATAAAGATTTCCCTCTTTTATCTGGGAATAATCAAAACCCTTCATTACATTTTCTCCTTAATAATTCTGATAATTTCGTTAACCGACTCCTCAAGACTCATGCCCGTTGTATCAAGCATAACGCTGTCCTGCGCAGGCTTGAGAGGTGCAATTTCTCGGTGGGAATCGTTATAATCTCTCTGAATAAGTTCCTCGAGTACGTCTTTATATTCAACCTGTGTACCCTTTTCGATAAGCTCCTTATATCTTCTCATTGCTCTTTCCTCGGGCGATGCTGTGAGGAAAATCTTTACCTTTGCATCGGGCAGAACAACGGTTCCGATATCTCTGCCGTCCATAACGCAATTGTTTCTTGCGGCAATATCCCTCTGCAAATCAAAAAGAAATGCTCTTACCTCAGGAACTGCCGAAACATCGGATGCAGCCATTGAAGCAGGGGGAGTTCTGATTTCAACAGAAACGTTTTCGCCGTTGAGAAGCACCTTCTGTTCACCGTTTTCAAAAACAAGGTCAACGCTGATATCCTTAAGACTTTCGGCAACCGCAGCCTTATCCTTTGTGTCAATACCCATGCGGAGCGCGTTAACGCCTACCGCGCGGTAAAGTGCACCCGTGTCAACATAAATAAAGCCTATCGACTTTGCCGCAGCACGGGAAACCGTGCTTTTGCCTGCACCTGCAGGACCGTCAATTGCAACGTTGATAACGGAATTATTCATAATTATATGATCTCTCCTCTGTTATTTTTTCGGCGGCACACAGACCTGCGAGCCGACCCGTTGAAAATGCGATCTGAAGATTGAAGCCGCCTGTGTAGGCATCGGCATCAATCACTTCGCCTGCAAAATAAAGACCTCCCGCAAGCTTTGATTCCATTGTTTTGGGATTAATCTGTGAAACATCCACTCCGCCCGAGGTTATGATTGCCTCGGAAACGGGTCTGAAGCCCGTAACGGTTACGCACAGACCCTTTAAAAGCTCGGCGAGCCTTCTTCTCTGCTCCTTGGTTATCTGGTTAACCTTTGTGGTAAGATTTATTCCGCTTAACTTAACAATAACGGGAACAAGCTTTTTGGGCAGAAGCGAATTGAGTGCGTTAATGAAATTTTTGTTCGTATTCTCCGAAAAATCACGGAGTATGCGTGCGTCAAGCTGTTCGATTGTTAAAGCGGGCTTCAGGTCAATATATATTTTGTATTTTCCGCTTTTCATGCTTCTCATGTGTGCGGATGCACTCAAAATCATCGGACCCGAAACTCCGAAATGGGTGAAAAGCATTTCTCCGAAATCGGTATAAACAGTTTTTCCGCTTTCGGTATCAACAACCTTTGTTGCAACATTGCGAAGCGAAAGACCCATAAGGTCGGTGCAGAAGCCCTCATGAATTTCAAGGGGCACGAGCGAGGGTACAAGCTCGGTTATATTGTGACCTGCCTGTCTTGCAAGGCTGTAGCCGTCACCGGTTGAGCCTGTTCCGGGATAAGAAAGTCCGCCTGTTGCTATTATTACCTTATCGGCATAAATTACTTCGCTGTTTTCTGTTTCAATTCCCTTTATTTTACCGTCATCAAGCAAAAGCTTTGTTGCTCTGCCGTTCATTATTCTTGCACGGCTTTTTGTGTAGCTCACAAGAGCGTCAACAATGTCAACCGCATTATCGGAAACAGGGAAAACCCTGTTACCCCTTTCGGTTTTGAGCTCAACTCCCCTGCTTTCAAAAAAATCAATTACATCCGCAGGCATGAAGCGTGAGAATGCACCGTAAAGAAATCTGCCGTTGCGTGGAACATTCTGAATAAGCTCCTGCAATGAGCTGCAGTTATTTGTTACGTTGCATCTGCCCTTGCCCGTTATCATTACTTTTCTTGCAGGGCGTTCGTTGCGTTCAAGAACGATTGTTTCAACACCCTCGTTTGCGGCTGTGCCCGCTGCCATAAGACCTGCCGCACCGCCGCCGATTACAAGCAGAGAGGTTTTCATTCTTTGCCCTCCTCGCCCGTGCGGTAAACATGGTATTCATCCCATATTTCCTCGAGTGCTTTGAAGTCGTTATATACATCATCATGCTTTTCCTTTGCCGCAGCCGCAACAAGTGCGTTGATAACGCTCAAGGGTGCGGTCAGGGAGTCAACAAACGAAACCATATTGCTCTTTGCAACAAGAAGATGGGTTGCATAGGGTGCAATGGGTGAAAATTCGCCGTCGGTTATCGAAATAATCGTTGCTCCCCTGCTCTGTGCAAACGAAAGTGCGTTAACCGTCTGGTTTGAATATCTCGGGAAGCTGATTGCTATGCAGACATCCTCGCTTCCGATGCGGAACATCTGCTCAAAAACCTCGCTTGCCGCAGAGGTATCAATCAGCACAACGTTTTCATAGAGAAATCTGAAATAAAAAGCCGCAAAGCTTGCAAGTGCAGCAGAGCTGCGTACGCCGAGAATATAAATCTTTCTTGCGTTATTTATCGCTTCCGCACTTTTAATAAAGGCTTCCCTTGAAATTCCGTCACGGGTTGCCTTAATCATCTCGATATCTGCCGAAAATGCTCTGTCAATGAAATCCTCATCACCGTAACGGCTCGCCGCAACGTCCATTCTCTGAACGCTTGTCAGATGGCTCTTAACCATTTCCTGCAGATATTTCTGAAGCTCGGGATAGCCCTCAAAGCCTATGTTTGACGCAAAGCGAACAACCGTTGATTCGCTGACACCGACAGCCTTGCCCAGACTTGCCGCAGTCATGAAGGATGCCTTTTCGTAGTTTGTTTTAATGAAATCGGCAATCTTTTTGTGACCCTTTGACAGAGTCAGATATATTAAGTTTATTTTGTCCTGAAAGTTTTCAGCCATATCAATCTCTCCTATATCAATCGGATTTGATTTTACACCATTGCAGGCGAAAATGCAAGTCATTTTTGAAATCCTGCAAGATTTCTTTCATTTTTATTCATTGACTGTTATTATAAGCTGGTGTATAATAGGTATTATTCTATAATAAGGAGATCAGTTATGAAAGCAGGAACCACATTATGGTATAATTCCCCCGCCAAAGCTTGGACCCAGAGCCTTCCCATCGGCAACGGTACACTCGGCGGTATGATTTACGGCACAACCTCAAAGGAAACAATTTCTCTCAACCATGACCAGCTTTGGACAGGCAGACCCAAAAACACCGTAAAGGAAGGTGCTCCCGAGTCATTCAAGAAAGCCCGTGACCTTGCCCTTGAAGGAAAACTTCACGAAGCACAGGAAGAAATTGAGAGCAACTTCCAGAGCGTATGGAGCCAGGCTTATATGCCTCTCGGCGACCTTGAAATCGATTTCGGAATCTGCGGTTTAATCAAAAACTACAGACGTTATCTTGACCTTGAAAACGCTGTTTCGGGTGTTGAGTTCACCTGCAGAGGTGTTGAATACAAGAGAGAATATTTTGCTTCATATCCTTCAAATATTATCGCCGCAAAACTTACAAGCAAGGGCGGCAAAATGAATTTCAAGCTCGGTCTTGTTTCAAAGCTTCGCAGCAACAGCTTTGTTGAAAACGATACCGTTATTCTCGACGGCGAATGCCACGGCGAAAACAACGTCAACAACGAAGCAAGCGACAAAAAATATTTTGACGAGCCCGAAATGAGAGGAATGGGCTTCAGAGCGGTTGCAAAGGTTATAACCGACGGCACAATCAAAGCGGTTGAAAACAAGATTTCCGTCAGCGATGCAACAGAAGCCGTGATTTTCTTCACAAGCGAAACGAGCTTCAACGGCTGGAATAAGCACCCTTATCTTGAAGGCAAGGAATACAAAAAGCCCTGCATGGAAAGAATTGCCGCTGTGTGCGACTATGAAAAAGAAAAGGCTGCACATATTGCCGACTACAGAAATCTTTACGGCAGAGTGGAGCTTTATCTCGGCGAGGGTAAGGATGATATGCCCACAAACAAGCGTCTTGTTGCATATAAGAGAGATAAGTCCGACATTTCTCTTGTAACTCTTGTTTATAACTACGGCAGATATCTTGCAATTTCGGCATCAAGACCCGGCTCACAGGCATCAACTCTTCAAGGCATCTGGAATGACAGACTCACTCCTCCCTGGCATTCAAACTATACTGTTAACATAAACACCGAAATGAACTACTGGCCCGTTCTTATGTGCCGTATGCCCGAGGTAAATCAGCCTCTCATCGATATGGTTAAAGAGCTCAGCGAAAGCGGTGAAAAGGCAGCTATGGGTCAGTACGGCGCAAAGGGCTGGACCTCTCACCACAACGTTGACCTCTGGCGTCTTTCAACTCCCGTTGCTGGTAATGCCTGCTGGGCATTCTGGCACGGTTCATCGGGCTGGCTCTGCGAGCATCTGTTTGACCATTACGAATATACTCTTGACGTTGATTATCTTAAGAATACCGCATATCCCGTAATGAGAAAAGCGGCAGAATTCTATCTTGATATCATGTCCGAATACGAAGGCAAGCTTGTTCTTGCTCCCGGAACTTCACCCGAAAACGGTTTTATCTATCAGGGCAAAACCTGCAACGTTGCAAGATACAGCACAATGTCTATGTCAATTGCAAGAGAGCTTTTTGAAAATTGCATAAAAAGCTGTGAAATTCTCGGCATTGACAGCGACTTTGCCGCAACCCTCAAAGACACAATCGCCAACATGGCTGATTTCAAAATCGGCAGCGACGGTCAGCTTCTTGAATATGATGACGACTATCCCGAGCACGAGCCCCATCACAGACACGTTTCGCATCTCTATGCCCTTCACCCCGCACGCCTTATCACCGTTGACGAAACTCCCGAGCTTGCAAAGGCTTGCCGCAGAACGCTTGAACGCAGAGGCGACAACGGCACAGGCTGGAGTCTCGGCTGGAAAATCAACTTCTGGGCAAGACTTATGGACGGCGACCATGCTCTCAAGCTCATTGAGCTTCAGCTTCGTCCCGTTAAGAGCATCGGCGTGAACTACACCAAGGGCGGCGGAACGTACGAAAATCTTTTCGACGCACATCCCCCATTCCAGATTGACGGCAATTTCGGCTTTGTTAGCGGCATAACCGAAATGCTCATGCAAAGCTACAACGGCAAGATTTATATTCTTCCCGCACTTCCCTCAAAGTGGAAAAACGGCAAGGTCAGCGGTCTGCTTGCAAAGGGCAACGTAATTGTTGACATTGAGTGGAATGACGGCAAGGCTGCAAGCTACAGCCTTGAGGGCAAGGGCAAATTCACCGTTATCGTCGGCGGTAAGGAAACCGAAGTTGAGCTTAACGGCGAAAAGGTAACCTTCAATGTCTGATAACAAATTCGACCTCTACGACTTTGACAAAACCGTTTATCCCGTTGATTCCGAAACCGTTTTTCTTTTCTACTGCATTCTGCACCGCCCTTATCTGATTCTCATAACCCCGTGGCTGCTTTTAAATCTTATTTTGTTTTTTCTTGGCTTCGGCGACCAATTCAAAGGCAGATGCTTTTCGTTTCTTCGGTTTGTTGACGGCGAAAAAATGGCAAAAAAATTCTGGAAGAATCAGAAGAAAAACATTTATCCTATTTTCGAGCCGCAAAACAGAAAAAGACCCGTCGTTGTCTGCTCCGCTTCACCCGAGTTTTTCTTAAAGCCGATTTGTGAGGAATACGGCGTGCACACTCTGATTGCAACCCGAATGAATCCCAAAACAGGAAAGATTGACGGCTTCAACTGCAAGGATAAGCAAAAGCCCCTTCGTCTTGCGGAAACCTTGCCCGATGCGGAATTCATCAATGTTTATTCAGACTCGCTGAAAAATGACATTCACATTTTTGAGCTCGGAAAAAGATGCTTTCACGCTCAAAAAGGTGTCCTTACCGAAATGAGCATTGAAGAAATCAGAAACAAAGTCAAAAAATAGATTTTACCCTCCGTTTGGGCGGAGGGTATTTTTTTACAATTCTGCACATAATATCCGTGGGTGATTAAATGCTATTCATTATTATTTCTGCCGTAATTTCTTATTTAATCGGCTGTATCAATCCCGCATCTCTTATTTCCGGATACATTTATAATAAGGATATTCGCTCCGAGGGCAGCGGTAATCCGGGTGCAACAAACATTTTCAGAGTTTTCGGAAAAAAAGCGGGGCTGACGGTTTTTCTTGTTGATTTTGCAAAAGGGCTTATTGCGGTTCTGATTGCAAGAATTTTTGTGCGTTTTTTCAACGCTCCCTATGAAGCAATCCTCTTTTCGGGATTTGCAGTACAAATCGGGCATATTTTCCCCGTTTTTTATAAATTCAAAGGAGGAAAAGGCGTTGCTGCGGCGGCAGGTGCTGCAACAGGCATTATGCCGCTGACGGCGGTTATTGTTTTTGCTTTATTCGCAATTGTTCTCGCTTTGACCAAAACAGTTTCCGTCGCTTCGCTCATAAGTGCCGCATCTTATCCCATTTTTGCTTATCTTTTGGGCGGCAGCAAGTCAAATCTTTTGTTTCTTTTTGCCGCATCCTGCTCAATTCTGATAATTGTAAAACATTCCCAAAATATCCGCCGTTTATTGGACGGAAAGGAAAAGCCTGTAAAATAGTTCTTCGATTTTAACAAACCCGTAACAGTAACTTCATATGCCGTGAAAGATTCCGACATATTTTGCGGTTATAATGGTGAGGAATTGGAAGGTCATTCAGCAAGCTCTTTTGAACGGATTGGGGGAATCCGTGTTTGCGGTTTGAACGACTGCAAAATGCACCTTTCAAAAAATCCATTATAAAACGGAGGACAAAAGAATGAAAAACAAACTCAAGGGACTTTTAGCCGTTGCTCTTTCGATGGCTTTCGTCCTGACCGCAATGCCCATTTCGGGCTTCGCAGCAGCGCAGACCGTCTATTTAAGCGACGGAAAGCTCGTTGACGGCACGGATGCCGAATTCACGGGCACACTTTCCGATGGTGACAAAATCACCGCAAAGGACGGCAACGCATTCTATGCAGCAGTCAACGGTGAAAAGGATTCAGCCGCCGCAAACTACGGCTCGGTATCCTTTGAAGGCAAAAAAGAAGCTTCCGAAACCTCGGAAGCAAGCGGAAACACATATTATAATGATTACACCGTACCCGCCGCACCCAAGGGCTACAAAGCTCCCGCAAACGCAAAGGTTGAATCAACGGGCGAATACTATTTCGCTTCGGAAGGTTCACAGGCTCTTTCGGGCAGCATTCTGAAGCTTGAATTCACACCCGTTGAATATCAGGTTGAATTCAACCTCGACGGCGGCAAGCTTGCAGAAAATCTTACTCTTGAAACCGCAACCGTAAAATACGATGAAGAATTCAATCTTCCTTCCGAAAAAGAAGTTACAAAAGAAGGCTTTGTTCTTTCGGGCTGGAAAAACGGTGAAAAGACCTATTCCGCAGGCGAAAAAATCAAGAATCTCACTTCAACCGACGGCGAAAAGATTACTCTCACCGCCGTATGGACAGAAGAAAAAAATGATAACCCCTCAACCGAAAAATTCACCGTTACCTACTATTCCGAAAACAAGCAGTACGGCGAAATCCAGAGCTACAATAGCGGCGACGGAATTGTTCCTCCCGCAGCTCCCGTTAAGGAAGGCTATGTTTTTGAAGGCTGGGTAATCGACGATAATCACACAAAGCTTCCCGAAACAATGCCCGCAGAAAACATCAAGGCTTATGCCTCATGGCGTCTTGCAAGCATTAAAATCAACTATTTTGACGGTGAAACCGAAATCCACTCAACAACGGCTCTTTACGGCTCGGATATCTCGCTCACCGTACCCACAGACCCCAAAAAAGACGGTCACACTTTTGCAGGCTGGTTTGACGGCGAAGGCAACAATGTCTACAGCTATGAAACCGTTCCCTCAAAGGATGTTACTTTTAATGCAAAATGGCTCAAGAACGGCAACGTGACCTACCTTGTTGACGGCAAGACCTATGAGTCATACAGCGTAACCGAAGGCGACAAGATTCCCGTTCCCGAAGATCCCGAAAAATTCGGCAAAAAGTTCGTTGGCTGGGATCCCGAGATTCCCGAGGCTATGCCCGCAGAGGATATGACCTTTGAAGCTGTTTTTGAAACAGACAAGGAGTTTGTTTCAATCATCGTCGGCGGTACGGTTATCGCAGGCGGCGTAATCGCAGCAATCGCAGGTGCGGGTGCTGCAGCAATCACAGGCATTTCAATCATCGGCGGAATTCTTGCCCTTATCGGCGGAGCATCGCTCATCAGCAAAACCTACAAGGTAACCTACAAGGTTGACGGCAATGTTTACAAGACCTATAAGGTTGAAGCAGGAAACGCAATTCCCGTTCCCGCAGACCCCCAGAAGGACGGTCATGTTTTCGCAGGCTGGAATCCCTCTGTTCCCGAAAAGATGCCCAAATCAGACCTCACATTTGAGGCAAAATGGAAGGATGCAGGCAAGGATGACAGTGATGTTGACGTTGAAATCCCCTCAACAGGCTCAACGGCAGCAGGTATCGCAGCCCTTGCAACACTCTCAATTTCAGCAGCAGCTCTTATAATCCTTTCAAAGAAAAAGAAAAGCAAATAATCCAAAATAAAAAATTACCGCCGAGGGAGAAATCCTTCGGCGGTATTGATTTATTCAGTTGGCTTTGGTAGTTGAAGTTGATGATGTTGAAATGTAAAGGCTGTCAAGAATTTCTCCGATAGCTTCCTTATCGATTGTGGGATTCTGGTTACCGGAATTCTGCGTTGTCGAGGTTGTCGCAGTTGAAGCAGTTGTTGATGTTGTTGAGGATGTACTGCTCGCAGATATTGAAGAGGTTGACGAGCCGTTATCTGTCGTTGAAGACGTTGATGAGCTGTTGCCCGTGGTTGAGCTTGTTGATGAGCCGTTGCCTGTTGTTGATGATGTGTTAACGGCACTCGTTGATGAAGTGCTCGAGGGATCTGTTGTTGCAACGGGAACGGTTGTTGACTCTGTTGTTGAGGGCTTTGTTGTGGTTGTTGTGGTGGGCTTGCGTGTTGTGGTTGTTGTACGTCTTCTTGTTGTTGTGGTTGTGCGGCGTCTGGTGGTTGTTGTGGTTCTTCTTCTGGTTGTGGTTTCGGTTGTTGTTTCTTCCGTTGTTGTTTCGCTGCTTGTTTCAAACATCCATGTTGTCTGGGAGGTTGAATATGTTGGCGGAACATAAACGGGATATGTTGTTGTGTTGTAATAATCGTAATTATAGGTGGTGGTTGTTATGTCTTCATCCTCACCGCCGCCCGAAAGTGCTTTTATCAGAAGAACAAGCACAAGCAGCACCGCAACCGCCGCAATGCCGATGCCCGCAAATTTCATTATCTTTGCCTTGTCAACAGGCTTTGAATATGCCCTTGCATCTGCATTCGCATAAGGTGAAACGGGATTTTCTTCGTCGGGAATCTGATTTGAGCCGAAGCTGTTTCTGTATTCCTCTTCGTAATCGGCATCGCTGTCGCCGACCATTGCAGCCGCAATGGGAGTGAACACCGCAGTTTCTTCGGCTTCCATGAATGCTGCCATAACGGTTATGTTATCCTTGCCGCCTCTTTCAAGAGCCTTGCGGATAAGCTTGCTTGCAACGTCCTGCGAGCTTTCGCCCGTTGAAAGGATTGCGGTTATATCGTCATCGCTGAGCATATCGGTTAAGCCGTCGCTGCAGAGAAGAATTATGTCGCCGTTATAAACATCGTCAATCACGCTGATGTTGGGAGAAAGATTTGCTTCCTCGGGGAAAACGCCGAGATGACGGGTAAGCCTTTTTGCATCGGGAATGCTGTTTATTCTGTCCTGCGAAACCTGTCCAGCATCAACGATTGTCTGTGCGTGAGTATGGTCAAAGCTTATCTGCTCAAGAATTCCGTTTGAATAATGATAAATTCTTGTGTCGCCGATATTGACGCAGTAAACCTTACCCTTTACGGCATAGATTGCCGCAAGAGTTGTTCCCATACGCTTGCCTCTTGCATTGATTTCAGCACAGATTCGGCTGTTGGCATCGTCAAGACAGTTTGAAATTGCAAAGCTGAAATCGTCGCCGCTGTCATAAACATTTGTTGCATGAGCGGCAATTGTTTCAACCGCAATACCCGAAGCAAGGTCACCGAAGCTTTCGCCGCCCATACCGTCACAAACGGAAAGGTGGAAAGGCTCGGTCATGCTCTGAACAAACGCAGAACCCTTACGCAAATCACCTGTTGAAGTCATTCTTCCGTTGAGGTCATAGTTATCCTCGTTTTCACGGCGGATTCTGCCCGCATGAGTTACGGCGCAGACATTGGCTCTGAGTTTTTTCATAGTATCACCCGTTTCTTTATTATTTATATAATTTTACTATAAAATGTCGCACTTTGTCAAGTTAGGGGTTAACAAGAATGCCGTTTGCCTTTGCCCAGTCGTACCAAACTTCGATTGAACGGATTCTTGCAGGTCCGAGATTATGGCTGCCTCTTGTGAACCACTTCATGTTGATGCCCTGAAGTCCAACAAGATATTTTGCACTTGCACAGAAGCCCGAATCGATGCAGTTATCGAGTGAGATAATGTGCTGATGTGTAATCCTTGCAGCTTCAAGGTCGCCCTTTGTGAATTCATCCCACATCTTAACGAAAAGACCTGCACCGCAGGAGGTGGGAGTTGCAATTACGCCTCTTGCACCCTTAAGGTATGCGTCATAGAGGAAGGGAATGTTTGCCTGAAGAACGTTGGAGTCGCCCTGAACGGCGATTTTTGCTTCGATTTCGGGCATTTTGCAGGTTGTGTCCTTGATGCCCTTGAACTTGCCTGTTGCGGCAAGCTTGCCGTATGTTACGCTGTCCATAAGATGAGGCTGAAGTCCGGGGAATTCATAGAGAATAATGGGAAGCTCTGTGTTTGAAGCAAGCGAGGTCATGTATTCAAACATTTCGTCGGGCTTGTTGCACATACCCTTTGTTACGAAAACAAGACCCGAAACGCCCTGCTGCTCAAGCTTTTTCATTTCTTCAATCTGGTCATTATAGTCAACTGCAAGGTTGGCGGTTGCATAAACGGGAACACCGTTTGAATTCTTGACCGCAAGACCTGCACACTTTACTCTTTCTTCGGGAGTGAGCTCCATCATTTCAGACGAACCGCAAACCGCGAAAAGATGCTGGGGCTTATATGCAGCCTGCCATGCAACATATTCCTCATATGTTTTGTAATCGATGCTCTTATCCCAATTGAAGGGAGTGAGAAGCAGAGAATAGACGCCTGAATATTCGTTGTACTGTGACATTTTTATTGCACCTTCTTGTAAATTTTTGGCTTTGCCATCTTAAAATTATATACCACTTATCTGTAAAAATCAATAGATATTATAAAACTATTGCATATTTTCATTGACTTTTCGCCTTAACATAAATATACTATATTCATTGCGTGAAAATCATGTTATAGAAAGTGAAAACATATGAAAAACAAAAGCGGATTTTATAAAAATATGCTGCGGCTTGCGTTGCCGATTGCATTCCAGCAGCTTCTCGTTTCCTGTGCACAGCTTGTTGACACGGCAATGGTTACCCGCCTCGGAAACGTTGTTGTTTCATCGGTCGGCGTTTCATCAAGATGGATTTTCCTTATGAACCTTTTTTATTTCGGAATTTCATCGGGCTCTGCGGCAATGATTGCACAGTTCTGGGGTGCAAAGGAAAAGAGTAACATCAAACGCTCATACGGAATCGCCCTCATATTCGGCGCTGCGGTTGCGGCTGTTTTCAGCGTTTCGATGTTCACGGTTCCCGAGCTGATGCTCCGTGTTTTCACCGATGAACAAGCGGTTATCGAAACAGGTGCACAATACATGAAAATTGTTGCGTTCATGGGAATTTTTTCGGCATTCAACCAGATAACCTGTACCGCTTTGAGGGCAACGGAAAGAGTTAACCCTCCCCTTTTCACCTCGATTGCCGCAGTTGCAGTCAACACCGTGCTCAACTACATTCTGATCTACGGAAAGCTCGGTTTCCCCGCAATGGGAATAAGAGGTGCAGCACTTGCAACGCTTACATCGACACTTGTTCAGTCAATTCTCCTTTTGATTGTTTTGAGAACATCAAAAGAGATATATTCTGATCCGATAAAGGACTTTTTCAATCTTTCCAAGGCTTTTTTCAGAAGATTTTCGATTGTCTGCCTGCCCGTTGTTTTCAACGAGGTTGCGTGGGCAATGGGCACAAACATTTATGCAATGGTTTTTGCCCGTCAGGGCAGTGAAAGCTATGCGGGCTACACGATTTTCAGCTCAATTGAACAGATTGCATTCGTTTTCTTTGTCGGTATCTGCCATGCATGCTCAATCATGACAGGCAAAACAATCGGCGAAGGAAAAAATTTAGGTGCATATAAGCAAGCGAAAAAATTTGTTATCATGACACCGATTATCGGTCTTATCACAGGCACGGTGCTTGCGTTTGTGAGAAATCCTCTGCTTTCGCTTCTTGAAATCGAAACACAGGGTGCATTTGACGTTGCATCATCGCTGATTCTTCTCTACTGTCTGTGGCTGCCGATAAGAAACATTCCCTATACGCTGATAGTCGGCACATTCCGTGCAGGCGGTGACACAAAAATCGGAATATTCTATGACTGCATTTCACTTTATGCAATAAGCATTCCTGTCGTTGTTTATCTAGGATTTTTTGCAAAGGTTGATTTTGTTTACCTTATCATGGCAATGTATCTCTGCGAGGATATTCCGAAAACGATAATGAGCCTCATACGCTTCAAGAACAAAAAATGGATAAGAAATCTTACCGATAAATAAACAGAAACCACCGACTCAATTATTGAATCGGTGGTATTTTTTCAGCAAAAAGCGGATGTCAGAGAGTTATAAATGCATTCGAAAAGCTGACGCATGGCATTGCGGACAATAAAATCATACAGCGATTCGGGCAGCAAACCTTCAAGGCGGCTTTCAAAGTCCGATTTGACAAATCCGTTTTTGAATTCGGGTGCGTTGCCGTTATCAATCATAATGTCAAAATCCGTTGTGCACAAGGGATTCAGACTGCCGATTTTAATATAGCTTACGGTGATTTTTGCCGCCGTTGCACCAACCTCGGGCACGCTTCCGTCAAACGGTATTTCAGCCGTTTCCCCTGCTTTTACCGTTCCGACGCCGGAAACATCAAAGTCGAGGTCAACACCGTATGAAACAACGGAAAGAATTCGGATTGAGCTGTCCGTGCTCATGTTTTCAACAAGAAGCTTTGAGTCCTTTGACGTGAGATAACCGGTTTTGCTGTTATCAAATTTTGCGTGAATTGTTCTGTAGGCATGGTTTGAATATTCAAACTGCGGAAATTCGGGGTCAGAGTAAACGTTTTCAATCTCGTCGGTAAGAATGAGCTTTGTTACAAGCGAGCGGGTGTATTCCTCATAGTAATACTGACCGTGATACTGCTCATCGATAAACCATGTGTTTTCGGGCAGATAAGCACTTGAAGCATCAATCTCCATTGACGGAGAAATGTGGTTGTGGTCGGGGTCTGAACAGGTTGTTTTCACTCCCGTATAGCCGTTCGGGAATCTGCTTCCGAGAGGTGCGGTTGTTGCACCGCTGACACCGCTTGCGGGAAGAACAAGGTCGCCGTTTTCGTCGCTGCCGATTGCAAGGCTGCTGCCCGTTCCGCAAAGAATAGAAACATCAATTCCCTTTGCTCTGAAGCCGTTGAGAAGCTTTGAAAGATTGGGCATTATTTCATAGTGAACGAAATCGCATTTTTCAATTATATCCTTACTTTCAACAGGGTCAAGAAAATCCTTTTTCAGCTGTTCATAAGTTTCTGCCGAGCTTAACGCCCATATACTTCCCCAGTATTTAATAACCTTGCTTATTCCGTCTGTTGCACTTTTTATGACATCCTCAAGACCGTCATATTCCGAACCCTCAAACAGACGTGCAATATTATACTCGCTGCCGAGAATCGTTTCAAAGAATTTTACAAGAGTTTCAATATCAAAATCTATTTCACCCCGCAGAAGTCTGTCGGGAATATTCGTTCCGCCGATTGCAGGCACGCTCATGACAACGTTATCCGTGTCACCGTTATCGCCGTAAAGACAGAGATATGTTGTGCATATCATTCCGCCGAAGCTGAGTCCGAAAAGGTTGATTTTGTCCGCCTTTGTGTAAGCCTTGACTTCCTTTATGAATTCATTGAGCTGACCTGCGATTGTTACGGGATCAAGACGTGAATCATACTGAAAACAGTAAACCCTTGAAGCATCGGTATGCTTTGCAAGATGCTTGCAGGTGTTTGTTTCATAGAGATTTTCTTCCTCACCGTTTTCAAGCATATATTTAACGTTTGAGGTTGCAGGATTATTGGGATAATGCGAAAGCGGATAAACCGAGCTGCCGTCAGGATTGCATTCAAGCTTTCCAAGAACGGCATAGGCACCGTCGCCGATGGTTTTGCCGAATTCATCCTTTTTGCCGACAACAAGACCTGCCACCGACTTTGCAAATCTCGGAAAATCACCGCCGATTTGGTCCGTAACCTTGCCGAGGTCAAGACGCCAGATTGTTTCTTCATCGGGCTGATTATAATTCAGAAAAAGCTGCGAGCAGAGAAAGCCCGAAACAAGAATTACGGGGTTATCCCTACGCTCCGTTGCCGACGCACCGAGAGCGCAGCATGACATTATAATTGCAGCACAGAGCACAACGGAAATCAGTTTTTTCATCAGAATCACCTCTTTGTTTTAACTCTTTATTTAATGATATCATTTACAATTCGCACATGCAACAGCAAAACGGAAAATTTTAAAAATTGTTACATTTCTATTGTGTTTTGAACATACAAAGTATATAATTACAGCAGACAAAACAAAGACAGGAGTGCTGAAATGAACGGTATTTTTAACGGAATTCCTCTGCCCGATTTTGCTCACAAGCTTGAATACGACTGCGGCAAGGGCTGTCATATGCTTGTTTATACGGATTTGTCAGCATCGGCATTTGATGAATCGTGCAAAAAAATTGCTGAAGGCGGATTTATCCTTCACTCCGAAAACAAAATCAAAGATAATATCTACAGAACATATATCGGAAAAGTTGTTGTTCATATATATTATTGCGGAATTGAAAAAGAAATGAGAATTATCGCCGACCCGAACAAAAATCTTTTCAATCCGATGCCCGAAAATTGCAAAAAGGTTTATCCTGTAACCCTCTGGCAATATGAAATTGACCACAGTCTTATCGACTGCGGAATGTGTATCATTGTCCGCTGCTGCGACGGAAGCTTTTTTGTAATTGACTCCGCTCATATGTATTCGGTTATCGATGACGAAAGAATTGTTGCATTCCTCACAAAAATCAACGGCGGAAGAAAGCCCGTTGTTGCAGGCTGGTTTTTCTCCCATGCACATGAGGATCATGTTTGCAAATTCCTTGACATAGTTGACTACCGCAGAAGCGAAATTGACATTGAAGCCGTTTATTATAATTTCCCATCCGCAGAAAACGAGCACAATATTTATTGGGGCGAATGCGGTCTGGCGGTTATGAACAGGTTTGAAGAAACAATGCGGAGAAATCCCGACATAAAGTGCATCAATCTTCACTCGGGACAACGGTTTTATGTCAGAAATCTTGAGTTTGTTGTTCTCTGCACACATGAAGATGTTTTCCCCAACAGCTTCCGCGATTTCAACAACACCTCAACTGCTCTTATGATGTCTGCAGACGGCAGCAAGGTACTTCTGCCGGGCGACTGTTCAATTGAAAGCGACAAGGTTATTGTCCGCCGCTTCGGAGATTATCTCAAATGCGATGTTGTTCAGGTTTCGCACCACGGTCATACGGGCACTTCACCCGAATTTTACCGCCTTGCCGATGCGGAATGTGCTCTTTTTGCGGTTACGCAGATAAAATTTGACGAGGAGCTTCCCCGTCAGGAGGCAAACAGAACCGCTATAGCCCTCGCAAAGGAATATCATATTGCATCAAACGGTACGGCAGAAATACCCCTGCCCTATAAATTCGGTCAGACAAAGGTTTATCCCGACGAAATTTTCGAGAACTTCAACGGTATTTTTAACCTTTGGACATACGAATATACGGATGAATATAAGGAAAAGCTTTATAACGAATTCCTTGAACGCAGTAAAAGAAAAGGATAAAACGCAAAAAGCCGCCGCAGCCTCTTTTTTGAGGTTACGGCGGTTACTTTTGAATAAAAAAATGAACAATGAATAAATTGCTCTGCTTCTACACTTTACAATCGGCTCTTGCATCCTTAAGTTTTATGTATATACAAAAATCAATTATTCATTATTCATTAATTAATGCCCCCGAATGCGCAAGCGAAGGCATTCTGGTGCCGGTGACCGGACTTGAACCGGTACGGTGTTGCCACCGAGGGATTTTAAGTCCCTTGCGTCTGCCGATTTCGCCACACCGGCAACTTTTTTTGCTGCCGCAACGGAACGCAATTATTCCGTCAATCCAATCCAGCGACATAATTATAGATTATTATTTTTAATTTGTCAACACCATTTCAAAGATTTCGCCCATGCGTTTTTGGTCAATTTTAACAATCAGTTCAATTTTTGCCGTTTCGGTTGGATTTTGTATGATTTCGAAATAATTTTCAGTTAACTTTTTCTATTGCCAACTGCATATTTATAAAGTATAATATCATGAGAATACTTCAGGAGGAAAATAAAATGATGCACTATCCCCTCGACCTTGCGTCGATAATCCAGTCAAAAAGCTATGAAGAAATTCCGCAGTATCTTCTTTCAATCGCACCTCTTATTGTTTCGGCGGTGCTTATAGTTGTTGTCGGATTTATCTTTTCAAATCTTGTCGGAAAGCTTGTTATAAAAGGACTTCGTGCAAAGGGCGTTGACCCCTCGATTCACGGCTTTATCAGAACGGTTATAACGCTCATTCTGAAGTTTATTTTTATTCTTTCCGCTCTTTCAACCCTCAACTTTAACATCAATTCCTTTGTGACAGCACTCGGTGCGGCAGGTGTTACGGCAGGTATCGGCTTGCAGTCAAGCATAAGCCAGCTTGCCAGCGGCGTTCAGATTCTTGCAAACCACCCGTTCAAAAGCGGAGATTACATTGACGTCGGAACTGTCAGCGGCAAGGTGCAGGAAATCAAAATGATGTATACCGTGCTTGTTACCGTTGACAACAAGCGTGTTATCATTCCGAATTCCTACATAACCTCAAACAACATCATCAACTACAATGCCGAAAACCGCCGCCGTCTTGACCTTGTTTTCTCAATTGCATATGATAATGATATAGCACTTGCAAAGCAGACCCTTCTTGAGGTTGTCCGCAAAAACGAGCTCATCCTCACCGACCCCGAGCCGCTCATTGCCGTGAAGGAACACGGTGCAAGCTCGATAAACCTTGCCTGCTATATCTGGTGTTCGTCAGACGATTACTGGGATATCTTTTATTACATGCAGGAAAACGTTAAGCTTGCTTTTGACGAAAAGAAAATCAGCATTCCTTTCGGTCAGCTTGACGTACACATTTCCAAGGAGTGATATTTTTGACAAAGCTGCTGATTAAGCTTTTTATTAAAGATTATGAAAACGTAAAATCCGAAAAGGTCCGTCTGAAATACGGAGTTTTAAGCGGAGTTACGGGAATTATTCTCAACGTTATTCTCTCGGTATTCAAAATGGTTTTCGGTGCTCTGACAAAGAGCATTTCGATTGTTGCCGACGGTGCAAACAATATTTTTGACGCAATTTCATCGGTTATCAGCCTTGTGGGCTTCAAAATTTCAGGCAAGCCCGCAGACGATGAGCACCCCTTCGGGCACGGAAGAATTGAATATGTTTCCGCTCTCACGCTTGCATTTTTCATTCTGATTATGGGCGTTGAACTGATTAAAACATCAATCGATAAATTCACAAACCCCGAAACCGTTATTTTCAGCGTGCCCGCCGTTATTGTTCTTGTTTTTTCGATTCTAGCAAAAATCTGGCTTGCACTTTTCAACCGCAAGGTCGGCAAAATGATAAATTCCGTTGCCGTTGATGCAGTTGTGACCGACAGCATAGGCGACATTGCCGCAACAACCTGCTCTCTTGTTGCTCTTATTTCATCAAAATTCACCGACAAGCCGGTTGATGCGGTTATGGGCATCATCGTTGCCCTTGTTGTTATCTATGCTGGAATCGATATTATCAAGAGCACCCTCGGCCCTCTTCTCGGAGAGCCTCCCGACAAAGAAATCGTAAACAAGCTTGAAGAAATTGTCATGTCATTTGATGAGGTTTCGGGAATTCATGACCTTGTGCTTCACAGCTACGGCACATCAAGAATTTACGGTTCGCTTCATGCCGAAGTGCCCGCAGAAAACGATATTCTTCACAGCCACGATACAATCGACCTCATCGAAAGAAAAATCAAGGAAGAACTCGGAATTGAGATTTCAATTCACATGGATCCCGTTTTAAGCGACGAGCACACCCACGAGCTCAAGGAGCTTGCAAAATCCGTTGTTTCAAGGCTTTGCGAAAACGCTTCGCTGCATGATTTCCGTGCAGTTGAAGGTCCGACTCACACAAACCTTATTTTTGATGTTATTCTGCCGAGAAGCTCAAAGTATTCAGAGGATGAATTCAAACAGGCGATTGAAACGGAAATCCAAAAAGAAAATCCCGACTTTTTCACGGTTGTCACAATTGACAGAAGCTATACATAATTTTTTCGGATACAGCAAAAACTGTATCCGATTTTTTATTTACAAATCAAAATATTTATGGTAAAAATATATTATAAAGGAGATGAAGGAAATGAAAAAGCAACTCAAAAAAGCTCTTGCAGTCATTACGGCTGGCGCATTGATGCTCGGCTCGGTCACTGCCTTTGCAGCCGACGAAAAAAAGAACGGTAACAAAGCGATTATCACCGCATCAAATGTTGTTAACACAATCATCAATGGTGCATTCACTCTTGTTGATGCACTTTTCCTGACACCCGACTATCCCACGGTTGATGAATACTATGCGGGTGAAAGCGAAAACTTCTTTGAAGGAACAAAAAGCTTCATTGATTCTCCTGCCGAAAACGCAAAATGGAGTCTTGGCTTTGCAAAGGCAAGCATTGTGCCCGACGACCTTGCCGACGGCTCAAAGGAATATTACACGGGCGGTTATTTTACGCAAAAGGTCAGCTCCGTTTATGATGACCAGAGCGTAAATGCAATTGCTCTTTCCGACGGCTCTGGCAGAGGCACGGCAATCTTTGCTTCGATTGACGGCATCGGTGTCTGCAACGCAGATATACGTTCAATCCGTGCAGCGGTCGAAGAAAAGCTTGCCTCAAAAAATATTGAAAACGATATTATTGCAATCAACATAAACAGCACTCATGCACACACTCTTATTGACACACAAGGCTTCGGTCTTGAGCTTATACCCAAGATTTTCCGCAATATAATTGCCAATCTTCCGTTTATCGACCCCGTAAGAAGCCTTGACGAGGATTTTCTTGAAATCATGATTGACGGTGCATCGGATGCCATTGTTAACGCATATCTCGGAATGGAAAGCGGCGAGCTTTATTATTTTGAAACTGCGGGCATCGGCAAAAACGACGAAAAAGGTCTTTATCCCGATGACGAATACGGTTATCTCACAAATAAAAGATACGGAGAAGGCTATCAGCACAGCATCGCCTGCTTCAAATTTGTTCCCGATTCAAAGAATTCGCAGCCCACGGTTTTTGCAAATCTCGGTGCACATCCAACAACAATCGACCGTGCAACGGACAAGCTTTCTGCCGATTTCCCTCACTACATTGAGGATGAAATGAACGAAAACGGCATGAATTTCATGTTCATTCAGGGTGCACAGTCGCCCGTTTCCGTTATCAAAAGCGGAGTTAAAAATGAAGGCGTGCTTGCTGAAATCGAGGAAGAAAACACCCCCGATGAATATAAAAGTGCAAAATCCCTCGGCTATGAATTTGCAAGACTTATTCTTGAAGCACAAAAGAACGCAAAGCCCGTTTCACCCGTTCTTAACGTTAAAATGAAGGAAATCACGGTTAACGTTGACAAGGGTCTTTTCCACCTCGGCATAACCGCACAGCTTCTCGGCTTCACCTGTGTGCGTGACAAATCAAGCAAAAGCGGCTATTCGGTTATAACAGAGGTCGGATATATCGAAATCGGTGAGGATATCGTTATGCTGACCGTGCCCGGTGAGCTCGTACCCCAGCTTGTTTACGGCAATGTTGTTTCCGCAGAAGAAGCATATCTCGGCACGGACTGGGCTTTTGAGCCCACGGCAGAAATAATCAGAAAGAACGATTCCGACAAAACCGTTCTTGTCATGGGTCTTTGCAACGATGCAATCGGCTATATTATTCCCGATAACGACTATGCCCCCTTCATCGCAGACTCCCTCTGGGGCATGGAAATCGGTGATTGGCAGCTCGGCGAAGCCCTTTTCGGAAAGTATCACAGACACTACGAGGAAATGCTTTCTCTCGGCTCAACGGCAGCTTCATCCGTTATGGGAGAAATCAACAATCTTGCCGAAGAAGCAAACAAATAACCAAATATTGTGGTCTTATTGAACTTTATCGGCAAAATACACAAAACAAGCACAAAATATTGTATATTTTTTTAACCGTAAATTTTCAATATAACCTTTTAAAATTCACGAAAATATTGTAGAATGTTGTATAGAATACTAACCGGAGGAATTAGCCATGCCTGATTATGAAGATTTCACAACAATCCCTGTGGGACAGCTCGGAATTCTCGCTCTTCCCGGATGCGAAAAAGTAGCAGAAAAAATTGATGCTTATCTCGTTAAATGGAGAAAAGAGAGAGACAGCGAGCACAAAATGACACTTCCCTTTGCGGGATACGAAAAAGAAAGCTATATCATTAAAGCCTCCTTCCCCAGATTCGGAACAGGTGAAGGAAAGTGTGTTATTAATCAGACTGTCAGAGGCTTTGACGTTTTCATTCTCTGCGATCCCTTCAACTACAGCATCGAATACAAGATGTACGGCCGCTTTGTTCCCATGAGCCCCGATGACCATTACGCAAACCTCAAGCGTGCAATCAGCGCCATCGCAGGTAAAGCAAGAAGAATCAACGTTATCATGCCCATGCTCTATGAAGGCAGACAGCACAGACGTACAAGCCGTGAATCCCTCGACTGTGCAGATATGCTGCGTGAAATTTGCCTTAACTACGGCGTTGACAACGTTATCACCTTTGACGCTCATGACCCCAGAGTTCAGAACGCCATTCCCCAGAACGGCTTTGAAAACGTTCAGCCCGTTTACCAGATGATTAAGGCAATGTGCAAAAACATTCCCGACCTTAACATTGACAATGATCACATGATGGTTATCTCCCCCGACGAAGGCGGTATGGGTCGTTGCATCTATTTTGCAAACGTTCTCGGTCTTGACCTCGGTATGTTCTATAAACGCCGTGACTATTCACAGATTATCGACGGCAGAAATCCCATTGTTGCCCATGAATTCCTCGGCTCTGACGTTGAGGGCAAGGATGTTATCATTATCGACGACATGATTTCATCGGGCGATTCAATGATTGAAGTTGCAACAAAGCTCAAGGAGCTCAAGGCAAACAGAATTTTCATCTGTGCTTCCTTCGGTCTTTTCTGCAACGGTCTTGACACATTTGACAAGGCTTTCAAAGACGGTCTTATCTCCAAGGTTTTCACAACAAACCTTATCTATTCAACTCCCGAGCTGCTTTCAAGAGAATGGTATGTCAGCGTTGATATGTGCAAATACTGCTCCTATATCATCGACACCCTCAACCATGACGAATCGGTCAGCAGTCTTCTTGACCCCAAGGACAGAATTCACAAGCTCCTTGATAAATACGGCTTCAGCAGCCACAAATAAAAGCTTAAACCGCCGAGCATATTTCGGCGGTTTTTCAATAGGTGATAATAATATGCAGAACAAAAATTTCGAGTTCAGAAACGGTAAATTCCGCATAATGCAGATTGCGGACACGCAGGAAATCCCTGCCGTATCCCCCGACACAATTAAACTGATTTCCGCCGCACTCGACAGAGAAAAGCCCGACCTTGTTGTTTTTACGGGTGACCAGATTAAGGGCTACTCATCATTCTTTATGGGCGAAAAAGGCAAGGCAAATGTTGAGTCAACAATTAAAAAGCTCATGGCACCCCTTGAAGAAAGAAACATTCCCTTCACCATGACCTTCGGCAACCATGACGGTGAAGCAGCTCTGAAAAACCCGGAGCAGTTTGAAATATATAAGCAGTCACCTGTTTTTGTTTATGCCGAGCCTGCCGCCGACGATGACAAAGGCACATTCTGCCTCAACATTGACAGCAAATTCCTTGTTTATTTGTTTGACACTCATTCAAGGGCACAGGGCGGCGGCTACAGCGGACTTAACGAAAAACAGCTTGATTGGTACAGAAAAACAAGAGATTCGTTTGATTCTCCCCTGCCCTCCGTTGCGTTTCAGCATATCCCCACCCCCGAATATTTCGATGTTATCAAGTCTGTGAAAAGATTCACAAAGGGTGCAGTCAGGGCATACGGCAATCACAAAAACGAGTTCTATACCCTTGACCCGCAAAATTGCGGTCTGCGTGATTTCATGGGTGAATCCCCTGCAGCACCGTATGAAAACAGCGGCGAAATTGATGCCTTTCTTGAAAAAGGCGAAATGCTCGGTCTGTTTGTCGGTCATGACCACAACAACAGCTTTGTTGCGGATTATAAAGGCATCAGCCTTTGCTATACACAGGGTGCGGGCTTTAACGTTTACGGTCCCGGCTACGACAGAGGTGTGAGAATAATCGACCTTGACGAAAACGGAAGCTTCGAAACAAAAACCGTAACTTTCGGCGAGCTTTGCGGCAAAAAAATTTCAAATCCCGCAAAATTTGCAATATATACCTACGCACCGACCAATGTTTCGCAGGTTGTAACTGCAGCCAAGGAATTGGCAATCGCCGCAGGTGCAGTTGCCGCCGTTGCGGGTATAATTAAACTTATAAAAAAGTAAAAACAAAAGGTGAATTGAACGAAACAGCTCAATTCACCCTTATTTTTTATGTGAGAAATATCTCTTTTATATTCGCAAGCTCTTCTTCCGTCACGCCTGCGGAAAGCAGAAAGCTTTCTGCTTTTTCGTTTATAGTTGCACCGTCAAAAGCCTTGAGTCTGCCGATGAATTCATTCATCTGACCGAGCCCCCACAAACTTCCGTGATAAAGTGCGGAAAGCTGATACTCTCGCATGAGGTCTTTTTCCGAAACACCGAGAACAGCTTCAAGAAGATAGCAGACCGTTCCCGTTCTGTCCATTCCGTGAGAGCAGTGCATAATGACGGGATAATTGTTTTTATCCGCAAGGTCGGCAAAAATATTTTTGATTGCATTTTTACCGTTTTCCGTGAAAGTGTCCGAATACATCGCCGCTCCGTAGTAGTTATGCTTAACACTTGCTCCAAGCATATTAATTCCGTTTGGATTATCCGATTTCACTCGCAAATCCATCTCGGTTTTCACTCCGAGAACCGAAAGAATTGTGTTAACACCCTCGGATGTTATTCTGTATTTGGAATCAACGGCTCCGTCGAGCTCAGCACTTCGGTAAAGCAGACCCTGACGTACGGTTTTTCCGTCAACCGTTTTCCACCCTCCGACATCTCTCATATTACACGCACCGTCAACATTGAGAAATCTCGGTGTGTCAGCAGTTTTAAAGCTTCCCTCAACGCTCGTCTTTGTGCCGTTTGAAACGGAAAGCACAAATTTATAATAATACTGCGTTCCTGTTTTCAGGTTATAGACATCAACGCTTGTTTCTCCGTTTTCAAGGGCATATACAATCGAGGATTTGAAATCGTTGTTTTCCGAAACAAGAAGCTCTGCACTTCTGACCGAATAGCCTTCGGGTATTCCGTCAACGCTGTAGCCGAGCTTTACGGATTTTCCGATATCAAGTCTGCCGAGAGCGGCATAGTCCTTGTAAATATCCTCCGCCAAAACCGTGTCATCGGAGCTCATATATTTTGTAACCGCAGGGCTGACAAGAGTTTGTTCCCCGTCAAACAGCGGAATTTCAAGCTTAATCGACGAATCGGTAATAATCATTTCATCAGACGAGTTGTTGACCGTCTGCTTTTTATCCGAATAATTCTTGTCAATCATAACACCGAGCAAAACAAGAACAACGGCAAACATAACAAAAACAACCGCATTGATTATCTTATATTTGTTGCGTTTCCAGAATCGCTTTGCCTTTCTTTTTTTACTGTTGCTTGAACTGCGGTGTCCGTGACCCGATGAATGATGATGGTGATGGTGGTGAGAGTGATGACTGTGATGCTCTCCGTGAGAATGAACGTGTTCTTCAGCTTTCTCACTGTCAGCCGTTACATTCAGGTCTGCACCGTTCGGGTTTTCTTTTTCCATTTATTCACACCCTTATATTTTATCCGTTTCGGGAGTTTTTTTCTTTTTTAAACCGTCTTTTAACAAAATCAAAAGATTTTTGCTTTCTTTTATCATAAATCTCGGATCAATTCCTTTAAGTAAAAGCCTGTTGTTTTCACGAATGGGTTTAATGATAAATCCGAGAACGAAGTTCATTACAAACTGCGTAACAAGCGATGCCGCTGCCGCTCCGCAAGCTCCCCATGCGGGAATCAGAAATGCGTTAAGAATAACATTAAGCACCGCACCCGATAAATTGATAATCCACAGATATTTCTGCTTTTGCTCCGCAAGAATCCATACATTACGAACAGTTCCCATTATCGAAAAGCTGAAATACCATATCAGAATCTGCAAAACTGGAACCGATGCCATATAATTTTCACCGTAAAGCACAAAAACAATCAGCTTTGCAAAAACAGTAAACACTATGCTTTGAGCAACGGTAAGATACTGCGTGATACAGTAAAGCCTTGAAACGTTGAGCTCGAAATCTGCGGAATTTTCTTTTTTGTTTTCAAGAATAACAGGTCGGAAGGAATCAACAATTGCAAGATAAACAAACTGTACGATTGTTGTGCAGGTTATTGCAGCAGAATAAAATCCGTTTTCAGCCGTACCTGAAATTGACGTAATCATGATATGGTCTGTATTCTGCAAAACAACAATCATCAGAGAGGCGAATATATAGTGTTTGCTTTTCCCGAACATTTCTTTTCCCTTTTTGAAGGAAAAGCTTAATTTACCGCCGTTTTTAAGATAAATCGATATAAGAGAAATTGCTATTACCGCATATTCAACCGAATTTGAAACCGCAAACCAATAAACGCTTTTGGAGGTTATGAGAAGAATGATTTTATAGACTGTAACAACACAGTAAGCACCAAGCATAACCAACGAGGATTGCTTTGATTTGAGCTTATACTGAAACCAATACTGAATCATTTCAAGGGCGGCAAAAATCAATGAAATGCCGTAAAGCAGACAAACCAGTATTTTTTCTTTTTCTCCCGCATCAAAGATACACGAAAAAGCGGTTACTCCGCCAACGCAGATAAATCCCGATATAAGGTTCATTATCAGGGATGTGCCCATTATCTCGCTCTCTTTTTGAGGGCTTTCAACAAGCTCATGAACAAGAGTTGCGTCAAATCCGAGCCGCATAAAAGGAACGGCAAAGGCAACAACAGATGCCGCATACTTTATCAGACCGTAGTTTGAAGGTCCGAGAAATCTTGCTGTTATCATTCCGACAACAAGCTGCAGCAGCGACTGCATAACCTTGCATATAACTATCCACTTGGCATTGTTAAAAACCTTTGTGTAGTTCATAACCGCACTTATCCGCCTTAATTTAAAAAAATTCAGCAATCTCCGCAGTGCTTTGAAACAAAGCACTGCGGAGTCAGCTTTAGCCTACAATCTGTCCGTTTTCGTTGAATGTGTAAGTCATTTCAACCGAAAGCCCGTTTGTTTCCCATGCGTAATATGACTGGTTAACAATAAGTGAACCGTCATATTTTACGAAATAGTAATATCCGTCAACATAGTTAAGACCTACGGGAGCGGGTCTGCCGTTTACATAATAATACTTGGTTCCGTTTCTTTCGAAGAAGCCGTTATACATCTTTCCGTTTTCATCGAAATCGTAGTTCTTTTCGGGAAGCAGACCGTTAGACTGCCATACATACTGGGTCTTGTTGACTGAAAGCTCACCGTTTGAGCCGCCTGCAAAATAGTAATCGTTACCGATTTTGATAAGACCTGCCATTTTAGGCTTACCCTTTTCGTAATAATAAAGGACTCCGTCTTTCTTGATTATGCCGTCATACATTTTGCCGTCGGGTCCGAATTCATATTCGGAAGCATTCATAAGACCGTTTGTTTTCCAAACATATCTGTTTTCATTAACCGTAAGCTCACCGTTTGCTCCGTTTGCAAAATAATAACCGCCGTCTATTTCAATAAGACCTGCCTGCTTGGGTTTGCCGGTTTCATAATAATAGAGAATGCCGTCTTTTTCAACTATGCCGTCAAGCATTCTGCCGTCTGCACCGAATTCATAGGTATCTTCGGGAAGATCGCACGATGTTTTCCATACATATCGCTCTTCGCCAACACAAACCTCACCGTTTGTACCGTATGCAAAATAATAATAGCCGTCAATCTTAATCAAGCCTGCCATTTTGGGCTTTCCGGTTTCATAATAGTAAAGTCCCGTGTCTTTCTTTACAAGACCGTTAAGTATTTTTCCGTCAGGACCGAATTCATAGGTCGATTCGGGAAGTAAGCCGTTTGTTTTCCATACATGACGTGCCTCGTTCACGCAAACTTCGCCGTTTGTACCGTAAACAAAGCAAAGACTTCCGTCAAACTCAACCAAGCCCGCCTGTTTGGGATTGCCCTTTTCATAGTAATAAAGCGAACCGTCAATCTCAACAATTCCGTCAAGCATTTTGCCGTCAGAGCCGAATCTGTAGGTTGCCATGGGAAGGTCGCAGCTTGTCTTCCACGCATACTGGGTCTTATTAACGGTAAGCTCACCGTTTGAGCCGCCTGCAAAATAATAATCGCCGTCAATGTTGATAAGACCTGCCATGCTGGGCTTTCCGTTTACATAATAGTGAAGAACGCCGTTTTTCTCAACGATTCCGTTAAGCATTTTTCCGTCAGGTCCGAACTCATAAGTGCCAACGGGAAGGTCGCACGAAGTCTTCCACACATAACGCTCCTCGTTTATGCAAATCTCGCCGTTTGAACCGTTTGCAAAATAGTAGTCGCCGTCAATCTTTATAAGTCCGTTTGCTTTCGGCTTGCCGTTTTCATAATAGCACATCACACCGTCTATTTCGACAAGACCGTTGACAGCTTTGAAATCTTCTCCGAAATAATATTCACCTACAGGAAGATCGCAGTAAGTTTTTCCGGCGTATTTTTTACCTGTCTGTGCATCACAACGGTAATTAAAGAAATAATAATCGCCGTCAATTTTGTGAAGTCCTTCTTTAAGAGCAGTACCGTTAACAACATAGCTTACGGTGCCGTCTTTATCGGTATAGAATCCGTCGGGAATAACCTCATCCTTGCAGATGCCGTCTGTGCCAAAATCATACCAGTTATAATCCTTGCTGTTTGATTCCTGAACACAGCGGATTCCTTCGTATCTGTAGCCGCCATAGAAATAATATCTGTTTCCGTCTACCGTCAGCCAACCCTTACTGTAGAAAGAAGGTCCGTAATAATATCTGTAGCCGAATACACATTTTACCCATACGCCCGAAGTGATTTTTCCTGTTTCTTCGAAATTATAGGAAACTGCACCGACTTTATAATAACCCGGCTTTGCCGCCATTGTGTCAGAATGGAAATAATACCAATCGCTGCCTATCTGATGCCAGCCCGAAACAAGCTCGCCAAGCTTTGAATAGCGGTAAAGACCGTCGGTTTCATCAAGGAATACACCTGTATACTTTGTCTGACCGACGTTGATTCCGTTTTCGCCGAAATCATAATAATAACCGTCGATAGGCTTTACGCCTGTGTATCTTTCGCCGTCTGCATAGTATGCAAAGCCGCCGTCTTCATTTACCCAGCCTTCTTTTATTGCCTTTGAAAGAGTGTAGCTATCCTCAAACTCCGCATAGACATTGCCGAACCAGCCGCCTCTTTCAACGGGTTCAACATTAGCGTTTTCGAAGGGATAAACTCCGTATGCCTGCTGATTTTCGGGTTTACCCGCAAAGGTATAAAGTGCATTTGCACGCATATAAACCTTGTAGCTGATTTCACCCGTATTAACTGCATCAATGCGATCCTTTGTCCACTGTGCATCCGCCTTGGGAATGAGTTTGATTCCCTTAAGAATGCAGAGCGGGTTAGCCATTTCGGGATCAATTGCCTTTGTCTGGTCAATCCAGTTAAGAGTAAACGTAAGAGTATTGTCAGCTTCGTTAAAATCAACGCCGTTGAGCTCAAAATAATCGTTAACAAGAGTTATCTGCGAATAATCAACATCAAAATTCTTGTCGATATGAATTGTGGGCTTAACCTCCGTGAGCACGCTCACTCTTTCGGCAAGCTGCATAAGGAATTTCCATGCAGTCGCATTTTCGAGCTCCGCACCGGGAAGCATGGTTGTTAATTCTTCAAGTCTTTCCGGAATGGAAATCTGCGTCATGTCAATTGCAAAGGTATACACGGTTTCCATGGGCTCATCGGGGTTTTCGATATCATAAACAATTCCGTCTTCGGTTGTTGAGTTGGATACCGTTCTTGTCCACGCAAAAGCACGGTCGCCGCCCGTTGCCTTGTCAAAATCAAAGCTGATTTCGCCTTCATTATAAAGCGAAATGCTTATTGATGCGGTTTTATCGGGATTTGCCGCAAGAGCCGCAGTTACAACGGCATTCTTGATTCCCGTGCCCGGTGCAGCGATAAATCCGAAGCCTTCCGTTACACCTGCCTGGGGATTATTGACCGAAAATACAATATCCTCTTCAAGTACAGTAACGGGTTTGTTCTCATAAAGAGCAGCAACGGGAAGCTCCGCTTTCACTCCGTATACCGCATTTATATTTGCTTTTGTGAAATATACACGGTCCGGAACAACGATATTCATGGTTTTCGCACCAAGAATTTCGTCATCCAGCATAAGGTAAACCTCAACCGTGCCGTTTCTTAAGCCCGTAAATTTACCGTCCTGTGAAACCGTTCCCCATTTTTCATCGGAAACAGCCCATGTTGTGCCTTCGGGAAGCTCTGCGGAGTTTCCTGTTGCACTGACGCCCGCAGCCGTGAGCTGAACGGTTGCACCCTTTGTTAAATAATCAGTTTCACTTTCAATTATTGCATGGTCAAATGCCGTTGAGCTGGGAGCGGTTGAAGCTATGAGCAGCGATGTGCTTACGGAACGAGCAGTACCGTCAGAAGGCTTGCTCACAACAGAAAGACTGTCTTCACCCTCAAGCTTTGCAACATATGTTGTTGAGCCGCCGCCGTCAAGGTTAATCGCATCAACACAGCCTGCCTCAAACATAATCTGTGCAATTTCTTCCATGCTTCCGCCGCAGGAAACAGGCTCCTGTCTGCCGTCGAGAACCATGAAAACAACCTTGCCCGTCTTTGTTATTCCGACAGCCGTACGGCTTGCACGATTTGTATAGTAGTCGGAGGTCTGGGTGATGTTGATTTTGCCGTCGGTAATCAGAGTTGAGCCGAAGCCGCCGAGAGCTTCCTTGAGCTGACCTCTGTAAATGTTGTTATATTCATCGTATGTGCCGATTATGGGTGTTCCGTCCTTAAGAATACCGAAGAAAGAGTATTTCTTGGGGCTCTGGGCATGGATTTCCTTGCCGTCCATAATGAGCAAACCGCCCGGCTCACCGGTTTCCATGTTATAGCCGTCACCGTTTATGCTTGCAATTACGTTGTAGTTTTCAATGTAATGCTCGCTTTCGGGATTGCCGTATTTGTTCTGTGCCGCATTTGCCTGACCGAGAACTGTCTGCATTCCCCATTCCGAGGGGTCATTGTTTCTGTAGTTTGCGAAAACATGAACGTCATCTCTGGTCAGATCGGCAGTTGCGGTATAATATACCATCTGCTTGTTATCAGCAGAGGTTGCCTTCTTTATATGCTGAATTACACCGGGAGCAAGAGTTGACTGCTCGGATGCAAAAACGGTGAAATAGGGGTTATCCGTTACTTCAACGTAGTCACCTGCAAGCTTACAGATATAGTCCGCAAAGGCATAGCAGCAAGCTTTTCGGAGAACGGAAATATCCTCGGTGTTGAAATCTTTCGTACCCTCAAGGGTCGAAATCATTTTGTTGCCTGTATAAACGTTATAAACGGCATTGCGTACGTCCGCACGAGTGCTTACGCCGCCGAGTCTGTTTCTGATGAAATAGTCTGCACGGGCAACGTCGTTGAGCTCCTCTGTGAAATATCCCTCAAAGAGCTCGGTAACCGCACCCTGCTCATAAACCGATGTGAGAAGAACATCCATCAGATAAAGCGAGTCCATATCGCCGTACATATCCTGCTGATTGAAGCCGCCTACCTCTTCGGGGTCATCCTGAAGAAGATAGTTTGTACCGACTTCGGCAATCATTTCGTCAAGAGTTCCCGTTACGCCGCCGTAATCGGAGAATTCGATAAGGTCAACGATATCGCCTGCCCAGCCGCCCACATCAGCATGATTCTGACTGGTCTTATTGTAGTAAACGATATCCATTGTTCCGAACATGTGACCGAAATCTACGAGGTTACCGTTGGGAATTTCAAACATTTCTATGTTCTTAAGAGCACTTACCGTAATCTGTTCACCGTCGGCAACGGTTGAATTGAACGCATCCTCGATTGTTGCAACATAATCGGCAAAGCCTGTATCCTCATAGCCCGCCATAATGCCCCATGAGCCTTCGTTGTAGCGGTCAACGCCTGTACGGATATATTTGATTACAAGCTGAAGAGGATCCTTACCGGGAACTTCGCCCGCATACGCAACGGCAAGTTCTTCAAGAAGTGCAAGATTTTCGATGAAGGTTGCATAGTCCGAAATCACGGGAACATCAAGCTTCGGAATTTCAACATAGGTTGTGTAACCGCAGCGTGTGCAATCCTCATATGCGTTCCAGCCAACACTTGTGTAGGTCGGAGCCTTGGCTTCGTGCTGAACAATATCGTGTCCGAGCTCGGGAATAATCTGCTGCTCGATAATAACAGTTCCGCAAACCGAGCAATGACTGCCCTCGGTAAGACCCTCCTGGTCACAGAACGCAGGCTGTTCTTCATCAACAACTATTGTGTGTTCAAGCACCTCACCGACCGTATAACCGCAGTTCGGATTAAGGCATCTTGAAGGCTCGGTGCAGGTTGCATCGCTCATATTATGACCCGTTGCTTCAATTTCGCTGTCAAAATATGTATATCTGCAGCGTGAGCAGGTGTATGAAACGCTGCCGTTTTCGGTGCAGTTTGGCTCTGTTCTTTTTTCAACGAATTTATGCTCAAGAACGGGCGCAATCTCCTCGCCGCAAGCGGTGCAAACCTGTGCATTTTTACACGTTGCCCTTGCACCGGGAGTGTGTCCGAGAGCGGGAACAAGTTCTTCGCCGCAGTCGGTACAAACCTGTGCAGTTGTGCAGGTTGCAGCATCGCCCGCAGTATGACCTTTTGCCTCTGCAAGGACAGTTCCGCAGCCTGTGCAGGTTTGTGCACGGTCACAGCTTGCGTTTTCATCGGGAGTGTGTCCCGTTGCGGGAATTATTTCTTCCGAATAAATCTCACCGCAGCCCGTGCAGGAAACAAGTACATAACCGTCCTCAAAACAGGTTGCGTTTACAACCGTTTCAACATAATTATGACCGAGAGGGGCTTTGATTTCCTCATAGCATACGGTACAAATCTGATTTGTTGTGCAGGTTGCAGCAAATCCGGGGGTGTGGCCCTTTGCGGGAATAACGGTTTTGCCCTCGCTGTAGTCGCAGCGTGAGCAATGGCTGCCCGAGCTGTAGCCGTCCTTTGTGCAGGTTGAGTCAACGGCATCAACATAAACGATATCGTGTCCGAGAGCGGGAGCAAGCTCCGCAAAGCAAACCGTACAGGTCTGTGCCTCGGTACAGGTTGCAGCTATGCCCGGAACGTGTCCGTTTTCGGATTTGAGCACAACGCCGCATACCGTACAAATCTGGGGCTCCGTGCAGGTTGCATCGGCACCTGGAGTGTGACCCTTTGCAGGAACTTCGTTTTCTTTATAGCTGTCACCGCATCTTGTACAAGTATATAATGTATAGCCGATTTCGGTGCAGGTGGGCTCAATTACAGACGCTTTATAGTCGTGACCGAGCGATTCCGCAAGCTGAACACCGCAAACGGTGCATATCTGTGCATCGGTGCAGTTTGCGGCGGCACCGGGAGTGTGTCCCTTTGCGGGAATTTCATTGTCAACATAGCTGTCACCACATCTTGTGCAGGTGTATGTTGTATATCCGCCCTGCGTGCAGGTGGGATTGGTTGTGACGGAATTGTAGTTATGTCCCAACGATGCAGCAAGAACCTTTCCGCAGGTTGTGCATATCTGGTCGCTCGTGCAGGTTGCAGCCGCACCCGGAGCATGACCCTTTGCGGGAGTTGTTTCATTATATGTGTGTCCGCAGGGGCAGGTAAACACCTTAACACCCGCAGTTTCACAATCGGCAACAGACGTTACCTTCTCGGTATAAACATGGCCCGAAGTGTGGTCAATCCACGCATTTTCAAGGTAATAAAGGGTTGATGTCGCAGCTGACGGTGATACATATGCTCCGTCGGCATTTTTAAGCTTTGCAGGTGTTATGGGGATTTCGGTATAGCCCGAATTCTGAACGAGCTGGTGTGTTATTGTCTGCGAGCCCTTTTTGATAACAGCCTTACCCGAACCCGTGCCGTAAATATTTGCACCGCCTGATGTTGTGTAAAGATATCCGTTTGAAGCATCCAGCGTTCCTTCAACACGAATTGATGCATCCTTCAGATCCTTGTCTGTTCTGTTATATTTTCTGCCGGGTGCGTACTGAACGGGAATATATTTCTTGTTTGTGGAGCTGCAGAAGGTTCCCCATTGATCTGCATCATAAACATAAACGTTGGTTCCCGAACCGAGAACACATTTTGCATCTGCACTTATGTTTATTTCAGCACCGGGAAGCATTGCAACGTCCTGTGCAAGAGTAATTGAACCGCCGTTGACATTAACGGTGATGTTGCCGTTAATGGGAAGCTCATAGTTCTTTGAGTTTATTTTTGTTGAAAGCAAACCGCTTCCGATTTCCATTTCGATGGGGCTGATTGACATTTCGCCGTTAAGGTCAACAACAAGACGGTCAGTTGCGGGGTCATATCTCTTTGTAACCGAACCGGATGTGTGGTTGAACATTGCACCGCTCTTTGCAATAAAGGTGATACCCGTTCCGAGCGTCATGCCCGAAATTGTCATGGATGTGTAGCAGCTTTCGGATGAACCTGCTTCAAGAGTGAGAGGAACTTCAATGTTCTGGATATAATACTGCGAAAGAGGGAAAACACCGTTTTTCATATCGGTTGTCTGGCTTCCGCCTCTGAAATCCATTATCTGGAAATATTCGTATACGGAAGCTCCGCTCTTTGCAAGCACATTGCCTTCACCGACGATAAATCCGTAAGCATAAAGCTTTGCACCGTTATTGATGATAATGTTACTGCCCGACTGCATTCTGATGAAGCTGCAGGGTCCGTCGGGCGAGCCGCCGTTTGCTCTGCTGCCCTTTGCGGCATAATGCTTTGCGGGGAGTGCAAGAGTTCCGTTAACAGTGATGTTTGCACCGCTTGCCATTGTAAGAGTGCGGTATGCCGTAGGTGTTGTTCTTGTGTCACCCTCAACAACGGCAGGCTCGGTTGTATAAACTGTGCCCGCACTGTCAAAGGGTACAAGCAAGGTTACTCCCGAAGGAATTGTATA
The DNA here is from genome assembly GCA_017473165.1 of Clostridia bacterium. Taxonomy (GTDB): domain Bacteria; phylum Bacillota; class Clostridia; order Oscillospirales; family Acutalibacteraceae; genus CAG-177. The sequence goes on from JAFUNA010000020.1 coordinate 66,859, forward strand.
GTTGCCCGCAGGAAGAACACCGTCATTGATAAGAGTTACGGTTTTGTTGGAGGTCGTTGCGGCGTGATTTGCAGCCTTGTTGAGATCTGCAAAAAGATATGACGAATCTCCCGCAACAAAGTACGCAGCCGCAGTTTTACCCGTAAACACAGCCTTAACTGTCATATCCGACGCAGGAGTGAGCTTGTAGCTTGTTGAGGTTGAAAGAATAAAGTCGTTGGATGCGTTTATCCAGCCGAGAAAGCTTGAACCGCTTGCAGGAGTTGCAACAAGAGTTGCACCGTCAACCAGCGTTGCAACGGTTGCTTCACCCGATGCAACTGCCTTGCCGTTAACGGTTACGCTGCCGAGGGCAGAATCGTAATCAACCGTAACATTTGACTGTGCCGCAGCGGCAACGAGATTTATGTTGCTCAAAGTCAGAGTTGCGGTCTGATAAGCTGCCTTTGAAGTTATTGACATTGAAATATTCGAATCGGGATAAAGAAGAACCGAATAGCTGCCGCTTGATTTTCCTTCGCTGAAGGATTCATAGTTGGAAGCGTTATAGTTAAAGCTTAATGTTGCAATTTCATCGGTATTGTTATAGATATCAACCGAGTTAGTTTTGCCCGAAACAAGTCCGCCTCTTACGGTGACGGTTACGTTGTCATCAGACACGCTGCCCGTGCCCTGACTGTCGGTTACCATAACCCTTCCGCCAAGAACAGAAACGGTTTTTGAAGCGTTGGTCACAAGTGACGTTGCATTTTCGAGTGCTGAATTAAGTTTTCCGAATCGTTTTGCAATGTCGGTTTCAAAAAGCTGAAGCTGTTCATCCTTCGACAAATCCTTAACCAAATCGGTAACGGCATCAACATCCTCAACCGCATAGCGAAGGGTTTCGGAATCCATTTTGCCCACAATATCGGCAATCTGTGCATCGGACATCTCTTCCGTACCGAGATAGCGAAGCAAAACAGTATCCATTTCGATTATTGTTTTCCACAGAGGATTGCTTTCATCAATTCCGAAGAACGACTCAAGCTCTTTTCTTTCTTCAGAGTTCATGCCCATAACAAAGTTCTGGACAGAAAACATGGAAACAACAATCATCGCCGCCAGAATCAAAGACAGCAAACGCTTACCCGTTTTTTTGATCATTTCGTGTTCCTCCCGTATATTCAGCATATCAATACTGATTTCAGAATAATTTATATAACAGTTTCCTGTTGGTTTCTTTTAACAAAAGGCAATGCAAGCGAGAAGAATGCCATATAGCCTATTTCTGTTCTTAACGATGAATTATAGAACACCATAATAAAACACACAACAGACATCAGCATACTCAATCTGCAGAAAAGCTCGTTCGCTTCTTTTCTTTTCATTCGTCTGAATGCGGAAACAAAGCATATAACAAAGAATGAAAGATAAGTAAGAAGTCCGATGAAGCCTGTTTCCAAAAACAAAAATGCACTTGAAAACCAGTTGTAATTCAAATATGAATGGCTCTTGTAAAATTCGCTGTTGCAAATATCAAAAGATGATGTGTCGCAGTTGCCGAGACCCATTCCGAAAAGGCGGTCTGACCAATCCGTAAGATAATCACGGGCAATGGTCGGAATTGCGGTAAATCTGCCCAAATCCCTTGTTGTTGCATAGTTGGTTGCGGTTATTGTTTTAATAATATTTTCAAGACTCATTGTTCTGCCTTCGCCGAAAAGAATCGGAAGAAGCAGACTGGTGAACATCAGAATCACAGCCGCACCGAAAATCAGAATCACTTTTCTGAACGAAAACCTTGTCATGAGTGCCGAAGCAAAAAGTATCAGCACAAAAAGCACAAAGTAAAATTTCAATTCAGCCATGGCGGCTATAACAAGAGAAACGCCGCATTTTAGGAAACAATTCCATACGTTTTGCTGCTTGTTCATAAACAAAAGCAGCGATTTTCCGATTACAATTGAAAAGAAGATAATGCTGAAAGCATTGCAGCCCTTTTCAACGCCGAATATTCCGCCGAGATAATCCTGCCTGTAGCCCATAACAAAAAACTGAAAAAACGTTATTACGGCGTTAACCCAGAACAGAACATCCATTATATTAAGGTATGATTCCGCATCCTCTTCATCAAAAGCTACCGAATAAAGAACGAAAGCAATATAAAACCTGAAATTATTCCGTACACCCCAGATAAAATAAAAGGGTGACTGAAAATTAAACAAATATATGACCAGAAGAAAAAGAAAGAATCCCGCTGCAAACGCAATAAACGGAGAAATTTCTTTTCGTATAACGGATTTTCTGTGTGCATAAAGCATCAATACCGCAATGATATACACCGCATCAACGATGTATTTCAAAAAACTCGGCAGCCCCAGAAAATCAAGCAGAAAAGCCATTAAGAACGGAAAGCAAAAAATAAAAACTGTCATCCACTCATACGGCAACCGTTTTTGAATATACAATTTATTGTCAACAATCTTCACTGACCAAATTCACCGTCAATTCCTGTTCAGATTTCTTAAACACAAAAGGAAATTACAGATAAAACCGCATTTTATTTTCATAAAAAAGAAAAAGAACTGTAAAAACAAGCTTTCCTTTTTCAAAACTTTTCTTTCAAGCGTGTTGCGTAAAACAGGGTCACAATATATTTTTTTCAGTTCGGTTTTTTTCTCTTTTTTTGAGATATCCGAGCCGTAAATCTGTTTCAACGCCGAAACGGTAAACGAATGATACCTGACCTTCAGATGGGTTTCAACCTTTTCGGACAAACCCTTTTCTTTAATATAATCAAGACTTTTAATTAAAAAAATATTGTTTTTCTTTTGTCTTTCCCTGTTATACTTCCGTGAAAGCGAATCGCTGCGTTTAAAATAATAATATAAGCATTCGGGAACGATAACAACCTGTTTTGCATTTGAGAAAAACTCAAGCATAAAAAATGAATCTTCAGAAATAATCTCGCTTTCGGATTTGAAACGAAGATTATTGTTTTTTATCGCACTCGTTCTGTACATTTTTCCCCATGCACTTACGCCAAAGCCGAAATCATAGGTAAACATTCCCGCAAGAAGCTCGTTTTTTACACAGTCGCCCTTATAAATGAGTTTTTCTGCCGATATAGCCTTTTCTTTTTTTGTTCCGTCATCAAAATAATCATATCTTCCGAATACCGCTGCATCGGAAGCGGTTGTTTTTATTGCAAAAAGGCATTTTTCAACAAGAGTTGTTTCAACAAAATCATCGCTGTCAAAAAAGAAAATGTATTCCCCCGTTGCATTATCAATCCCTGTATTTCTTGCCATTCCGAGCCCTTGATTTTCTTTATGTATGACCTTTATCCGTGAATCCTTTTCTGACCATTCATCGCATTTTTTCGGGCAACCGTCGGGAGAGCCGTCATCAACAAGGATTATTTCTATGTTGCGATATGTCTGGTTGACAACAGAATCAATGCATCTGTCAAGGTATTTTTCAACATTATAAACGGGAATAACCACCGATACTTTTGGCAGATTCATATTTTTTATCTCCTGATTAAAAATTGAGAATACTGTTGACCGCACAGTTCCAGTCATAGTGTGATACAGCTGAACGAATATCTTCTTTTTCGCATTCAAGCGCTTCATTGATTAAACTCTCAAGCTTTTCAGGCTCAAATGAATCAATGAAAAAAAATCCGCCTTTGCCTTTGAATTCCTTCATTTCACCGAATTCCGTTGTTACAACGGGCTTGTTGCAGGCTGCAGCCTCAAGGCACGAAAGCGGAACATCTATGCAGTTTCCTTCCTCAACCACGGGAAAGAAATAGACATCAGCCATCTGGTAGATTTCAGAAATTTCGGGAATATATTCATCGATTATCTTTATGTTTGAGCAGCCGGAAAGCTTCGCCTTGAGCTGCTTATCCTCTTCATTTTTTGTGAGAGTGCTGGTTACAAGAACAATTTGATATTCTTCGGAAAACTTCATGAGTTCGGAAACATTTCTGCCCTCATTCATATGACCAACGTGAAGAACAACGGGTCTGTCGGGTGAAAGACCGTATTTTTTCTTGATTTCCGCTACCCTATGTTTTTCGGCGGGAACAAATCTTTCGGTATCAACTCCCGCACGGATTCTTTTAATTTTATTCGGTTTTATAAATCCTTCAAGCTTTCCATTGGCTGTTTCCGAAAGCACAAGAAATTCCGCATTGCACAGACGGGCAAACACTCTTGCCGCTGCTCCGATTTCGGTAATCTGCGTAAGCAAAACTCTTGTTTTCTTTGGAGCAATCAGTGATAAAATCAAAATTCGCAGAAACATTGCCGACGACTTTGCGGGAAACGGAATAAACAAAACTTCCTCGTTTTTTGACCTTAACATCTTTATTAATTCCCACGTCAGCAAAAGCTTGTTTGATTTCACATGGACATCCGACAAACCGCTTTTTCTTTCATACGAAACAACAGTTACATCGGGCGATGCTTTTTTTATTCTTTTTATAAGACTGTTTGCAACCTTAAGGCAGCCTTCATCTGCCGTTTCAGACAAACAGTTTGTAAAAATCACCATTCAAATCAATTCTTTCTCCCGCATGACTCGCAGGTTGAGCACGCATCAAGCTCTTCTTTGGTCACTTTACCGTCAAGGTAATCCCGTACAATTCTGTTTTCATACATCGAATATTTTTTCTTTTTAAAGAAAAACAGGAATTTATGCTTCAGTACCCAAAAGGCGGGTTTCCAAATATATTTGTGCATTGCGGGCGAAACAGAGCCTATCATCCAGCAGTTTCTGTCACAGCAGCGTACCTTTTTGCGGACAAGCTCCGCTTTTTCGCTGTTCCAGAGCTCATCCCACTCCCGCTCTTTAAGATTGCCCATTACTTCCTTTTCTTTTGTTCCGTTACAGGGCATAACATCGCCGTACGGGTCAATAAAAAATGTATCGAAGCTCATATCGCAGGGAAGCAGACGCTTCTGACTGAAAATATAGTTTATCAGCCCGTGATTAAAATATGCTCTGAACCATTTTTTGGGGCTGTTTGACTCGAGAAGTCTGTTAATCAGTTTTTCAAAATTCTCCGCAACCATGAGTCTGTCACGGATTATGTTGTTTGACTCAACAAAATAAAAGCTGTTATGCAGAGATGCCGTTGCAAACTCCATGTTGAGCTTGTCCGAAATTTCATAGAGCGGAACAAGGTCAGCAGCATTTTTATCCTGCACGGTCATACCGAAGCCGACATCCTTCATTCCCATTTCAACAAGAGTTTTGAGGGTTGTGTATCCCCTGTTGAAGCCGTCATCAAGACCGCGGATTTCATTGTTTGTCCGTTCAAGCCCTTCAATGGAAATTCTGATTCCCACCTGCGGAAACTCCCTGCACAAATCAACAATTCGATCCGTGAAAAAACCGTTTGTAGAAATAACAATTCTGTCGCTTTTTTTATAAAGCTCACGGACAATATCCTTTAAATCTTCCCTTATAAACGGTTCTCCGCCCGTAATGTTTGTAAAGTACATTTCGGGCAGCTTTCGGATTGTTTCAACCGTTATCTCCTCTTCGGGCTTTGAGGGGGCTTTATATCTGTTGCACATATTGCACCTTGCGTTGCAGCGATAGGTTACAATAACCGTGCCGTTGAGTTTTTTAGCCATTAACTTCACCTTTAAATGCTTTCAGGTAATTTTCTGCGATTTTTTTCCAGGAATAGTTTTCAACCGCATTGCTCCTTGCCTTTCGGCAGATTTCTTCATAATTATGAGATTTATTTATGATTGTTCCTGTTATTACTTCATCGATAGTATTCTTGTCAGCCTTCAGTATTCCGTTCCCGATTTCAACGGATAAATCCGAGCAAAGAATAACGGGAATTCCGCATGATAACGACTCAATGCAAACCAGCGGAAAGCCTTCATACTCCGAGGCGAAAATTGTTGAATCGGCAATATTATAAAGACAGGTCATCTCCTCGCCGGGAGAAAATGTTCCGAGATAAATAACCTGTTGAGATATTCCGAGAGATTCAGCCGTTTGCTTTAAAAGGTTATGGTATTCCTGCGAAACAATGCCGCCTGCATAGGCATAAACCAAATTCTTGTTGTTTTTCAAAGCAGAGCAAAGCTGCTCAACAACTCTTGCCTGCCCTTTGTTTTCATTGACGGAACCAACCTGCAATATAACCTGTCTGCCTTCCAAAGAATACTTCTTTTTCAGCTCTGTCTTTTCATCACGGCTCAAGAGTCGGTATTCTTCTATGTTAACGCCGTTGGAAATAAGAAAAACTTTGTTTTCGGGAATTTCAAGCTGCTCTTCGATGTTTTTCTTTGTCAGCGGGTTAAGAGCAAAAACGATATCGGCGTTTTTCATTGAGCAGATTTCCTGAAAATAACGCCTGCTCATCGTTTCTCTGACTTCTTCCCACGGCAAACTCCATAAGCCGTTATGATTTGTGTATGCCGTTATCGCTTTTTTTCGCAGCCTTTCCGAAACAAGCTTTGTGAAAAAGAACATATTATATTGGTTATGAAAATGAAGAACGCATCTCTCGTTTTCCTTTTTCAGAATTTTTTTCAGTTTGAACGCAAGAGCAACAGAATAGACAACCCTTTTCACCTTATGGATTATACCTAAACTTACATCGGCTTTTCTGAACACGGAGGGCACGCCGACTTCGGTTATCGGCAAGGTGTTGGGCTTTCTGTTTTCCGCAGAAATATCAATTATTTCCACAGGCTGATTCATGCTGATATATGCTTTGGTCAGTTCTTCAACAACGCTTTCGGTTGCAGCCGCAACCTGTGCGGGAATTGAAGTGTATCCTGTTCCGATTTCATATATCTTCATAAATCATTCTCCATATATCCGAATCAGCTTTTCATAATACGTTTCTGCCGTTTCAAAGCTGACATTTTTGCAATTACTCGTATACTCCGATAGCCTTTCGGGATTTTCAAGAAGCAAACGCAGATTTTTCTCAAGCTCGTCAGCATTCCCCGGCTCAAACAGCAGACCCGTTTCTCCTTCACGGATAAGCTCGGGAATGCCGCCTGTTTTTGAGCCGATGACGGGTGTGCCGTACATCTGGGATTCAATTACCGAAAAGGGACAGTTTTCGTAACATTCGGAGGGATAAACACTTACTGCGGCTCTTGCAATCAGCTTTTTGAGCTCATCCCCTGTTTTAAATCCGACATATTCTGCATTTTTTACTTTACGGATTTCATTTTCAGCCTCTCCGTATCCCGCAAAAACAAAGCGGATATCGGGCATCCTTTTTGCCGCTTCCAGCAAAGTAACCGTGCCCTTATCTCTTGAAAGATGACCGAATTCAAGAACATAGTTTTCTTTTTTTGTTTCCGCAAACGTTACGGGCTCAATAAAATTATGAATTACAACGGTTTTATCCGAAAATCTTTTCTGTGTATCAAGCTTTGATTTCATAAAAAATGACGGGCAGATTATTTTGTCTATGCAGGAATATGCCCTGCTGATTTTCCAAAAATACGCATCCGCCGTCGCAAGCAGGCTTTTAATCCGAGAGTTTTTCATGCACTTTGTCTTAAGGCAATTCATATAGTTTCCGCCAAGACACTTTTCGCAAACCCTTATTTCTGTATCAAAAAGTCCGTGACTGGGACAAATCAGCTGATAATCATGAGCGGTGTATATTATTCTTACGCTTTTACCCGTATCTTTTTTATATTTTTCCGTTTCAAGAATAATGCTCGGAGTCAGGTGAAACTGAATGTTGTTGAAATGAACAACATCCGGCTGAAAAGAATCAAGCACGCTGCGGATTTTCTTTCTTGCTTCCGAAGAATATATGATTCTTAACGGCGCTTTGAGATTCTTTTTTATTCCTTCTCCGAAATCCATGTGTGAAACATAAGACCCCGCATTGTTTCTGACAATGTTTTTCTCATTTTCAAGTCCGAAATATTCAACCTCGTGACCCATTTTCTGCAAAGTTTCTCCGAGCTTGAAAACATAGGTTTCAGCTCCGCCTTTTGGATAAAGAAACTTATTGACCAGCAAAATTTTCATGAGCTACTTCCTTTTTACGGACTTATTTGTAAAGTTCCAATGTTTTTTTCGTTACATCGTTCCAGTTATATTTTCCGCAAACATAATCGGAGCTTTGTTCCTTATATTTTTGTGTTATCTGCGAGTTTCGGCACAGATAATCGAGCCTGCATCTTAAATCTTTGACATTGCCCGCTTTGAATGTTACGCCGTTTTCACCGATAACCGACGAGCATTCTGGAATATCGGAGGTCAGACAGCAGTTGCCGAAGCTCATGGCTTCAAGCAGGCTCAAGGGCATTCCCTCAACATCGGAGGGCAGCACATAAACATATGCGTTGCTGTAAAGCTCTCTCCAGATTTTACCCTGAACAAAGCCTGTAAATATAATTCTTTCATCATCCGCAGCAGCGGCTTTGAGCTCTCTTTCAAACTCGGCGGTATCCGATGCACCGCCCGCAATAACAAGCTTTTTGTCTGTTTTTAATTCTTTATACGCATCAACAAGGTATCCGAGACCCTTTTCGGGAACAATCCGTCCCAGATACAATATGTAATTTTCTTTTTCAAGACCGAATTTTTCGGTTATTTCTTCGGCAATTTCATTTTGTGACGGTGAAATGCCGTTTGGAATAAAAACCGTGTCACGGTTATATTTTTCCTTAAAATAGTTCTGCACATTTTCGCTCAAAACAATTATCTCATCAGCAAATTTTGCCGCACATTTTTCTCCGAAAAGAATATATGCCGAAGCTAACCTTCCCCATTTTGCCCGCTGGTGGTCGAGCCCGTGAACTGTTGCAACGCATCTTTTGCCGAACATTTTCGGAAGCCAGAGCATTGAACAAGGACCTTCGGCGTGAAAATGAACTGCGTCATATTTGCCAAAAGCCGCCTTCAACGCCGCAAAAAACGACGAAGTAGCGGCAGCAAGTCCACCCTTCTGAATGGTAAAAACTCTTTTGATTTTAACTCCTTTGTATTCGGAGAGAAGCTCTGAATCAAATTCTTCGCCGCTTACATGATGACCCTTTCTGTTGTAACAGGTTACGTCATGCCCAAGCTGTGCCATTCTTGTTGAAAGCTCTTCAACAACAATCTCAACACCGCCCTCTCGTGACGGTATTCTTTTGTGACCGAGCATGGCAATGCGAAGCTTACCGTTCTTTTTCGGTGCCACGTTATTCACCCTCCATACCCAAAACCGCACCAACGGTTTTAAGTATAATGATTAAATCTGTTTTAAAGCTGCGTTCTTCTATGTAACGCAAGTCGCATTTCATCCAATCATCGAAAGAAATGCTGTTTCTTTCGGGCTGAATCTGCCAGTAGCAGGTAAGACCCGGAATAACCGACAGCCTTTGCATCTGATATTCATCATACATTGCAACCTCTCTGGGCAGCGGCGGTCTGGGACCGACAAAGCTCATATCTCCTTTGAGAATATTGAGAAGCTGCGGAAGCTCGTCAATGCAGCAGCGGCGGATTATTTTGCCGAAACGGGTTATTCTCGGATCCTCTTTGATTTTGAACGCAGGACCTTCCATTTCGTTTTTGTCAAGAAGGGAATCAAGCATTGATTCCGCATTCGGGACCATTGACCTGAATTTATAAAACCGGAACTCTTTTCCGTTTTTACCTACACGTGTCTGAACATGAATCGGACCCGCACCGGGACTGTCAATAATGATTATAATTGAAATAATTATAAAAGGAACAAACAATATGAACAATGCGAGAAGAGAGAAAACAATGTCAAACGCTCTTTTGAAAAAGTCATAAGCAGGCTTTTTTGCCGATGTATCGGCAGAATCGATTTTAACCGTATTTTTTGACAACGTATTCGCCTCCTCTCGCAATAAGATTTTTATTCAACCGATTCGTAAAACAGTCTGATGACCGTTTCTTCAACCGAATCTTCATCGGGATAGAACTCAATATGTTCTTCTCCCTCGGTTATTCTGCCTTCAAGCTCGCATATTTCAACAAACTGATATTCCGAAATCTGCTTTGCAAGGCTCTGAAGACCGTTTCCGCTGTAATCGGAAACAATATAATCCGCAAGCTTCATTCCCGCATTTACAACAAAGCTTTCATCGCTCTTTATGAGCTCTGCGGATTTGGTATAAAGTGCTTCAAGATACTGACGCTGACGCACCATTCTTCTTGCATTGGTGCTGTTGTCAAGACCGTATCTTGTGCGAACATAATTAAGTGCGTGCTCGCCTTTAAGAGTTACGGTTTCGCCTTTGACAAGAGTTTCGTCGATACCCTCAAAGCTGTCAAGAACGGTAAGCTCAACACCGCCGATAAAATCGTTATAGACCGAAACGGCATCCATTGTTACCGAAGCATAATGGTCAACCGAAATTCCCATAAGCAAATCCGAAACGGCATCTGCCGCATTTCTGCAGCTTACTTCCTTTCCGTTTCCGTAGGTATGAGCAAGGGCTATCTGCTTTGTTACCGTTCCGATTTTGTCGCCCGCAACACCGAGAACAGCCATTTCAGCCATTGTATCTCTGTTGATGTGAAGTGCCGTACAGCTCTCGTTTTTGTGGTCAAGAACAAAAAGCATAAGAAAGTCAGACTGCTTATCGTTGTTATAAGACTCTGCGTCGGCACCCTCAAATTTATCAAGACCGAGAACAAGCACAGACTCAACATCTTCCTTGAGCTTATATTCTCTGCCCTTGTATCTGATGTTTCCTTCAGCCTCAAAGGTGTTCTGTTCGGGGAAAAACTCTTTTTTGTTTTCCCACAGGCTTATCATGAAAAACACGCCCGAAATCACAAGTATGACGGCAAGTGCAATTGCCGCATACTTTGTGTTTCTTATACGCTTTTCTTTTGTTGTGTATGCTTTACTCATGCTTCCTGCTTTTTCTTCTTAAGGCTGATGAGAACGCCTAAAAGCGAAACGCCGGAAATAACCATGATTGCAGCGGGGATGTAGATAAGAAGGTTATTACCTGTGTCGGGAACATCCTCAACCGAAGTGTCAACAACAATTGCAAAAGGTGAAAAATCATTGATTGAGAAAGTGATTGTTTCTTCTGCAACATTGAGAATAACGTTGGGGATAAGCTCCCATTCGCCCGAAGCGGTGCGATGAACAAGAGCAACAAATCTGCTTAATGTTTCGGATGAAAGCTTGATTGTGATGCTGCCGCAGTAGGAGTGAGGAAGGATGTGATATGCACTGATATCAAACAAATCGCTTACTGCAAAGTGGAAAGGATTGAGGCTCTTTGAAATTGCGACCTCTTTGAGGAAGGGCATGAGGATTGTGAGATCCTTATTTGAAGCAATTTCGTCATATGCCGCATTCATATCGTCTTCCTTTTTGTCATCAAGAGTTTCACGGTCTGCATATGCGGTTACAACAACCTTGGGTCTGCATGAGTTTGCATCATAGTTGATTTCAATAATGATGGGAGCAGAGTTACCCGAGGGGCTTGAAACGAAGCCGCCCTGTGCAAATGCGAAAACACCTGCCGAAACAACCATGATAATTGCCAGACATACTGCTAAAACCTTTTTCATAAAAATCTTCCTTTCGGTTTATTATATTTTCAAAAAAATATTTGCAAAATCAACAAACGAATCCGTAAAGCCGTCGCCGAGCTTTTTGCGGATTATTTTTACCGCCTTTTGAATTTCGGGCGGTCTGTCGGACACATTGTGACAATCCGACCCGATAAAGTGTATCTGATTGCGTTTGAGCATATTCAACGCCTTACGCCGTGAGAAAAATCCGTTAAGAAAGCTTGCATTTATCTGCATAAGAACTCCGCTTTCGAGCAGGCGGTAAAGCGTTTCGGAATTCTGATATGCAATATATCTTTCGATGTGTGCAAGAACGGGAATGAGATTTCTTTCCGATGAAACATCCTCAATTTCTCTTATTGCATATTCGGTCCATCGGTTTTCGGGCATTTCCAGAAGAATAAGCCGTGAACCTTTAACGCAAAGAGCTTCAAGATTTTCAAGATGACTTATTCCGCCGTAATATCTTACCTCCGCACCGTTAATTATTTCGGGCATATCGGGCGTTACGCAGGAGATAAGCCTGTCATAAGAGCTTTTTCTTCTTTCAAGAAATGCGGAAACGGATTCGTCATTCGCATAAAAATGCGGCGTTGCAACAACCCTTGTTACACCCTGCTTCGAAAGAGCTTTGAGCATTTCAAGACTCTCTTGCGTGCTTTGGCTTCCGTCATCCATTTTCGGAAGGATATGTGAATGAAAATCAATCATGCACTCACCCTCTTACTTTTTATTCTTTGATTTCTTTTTGGATTCCGTATTTTCCTGTGCAGCCTCGCTCTGATCTTCGGCTGAAACGTTTTCATCGGGAGTCTGCGCTTCAACGTTTTTTTCGGTTTCAGCCTCCGTGATTATTTCTTCTTCGGCTTTTTCAACAACAGGTGCTTCCGTTTTTTCGGTAAGCTCAATTTTGTTGTTTGTTATTTCGGAGAGAAGCTTTGTGTTATCTCCGTAGGATTTATAGTATTTGTAGTATTTTCTGTATCTGTATTTACTGTAAGAGCCTCTGCCCATTTTATCGTCATTGATAACGCAGCCGAGAACGTTTACATCCGAAAGCTTAAGAAGTCTGAAGCAGTTTTCAAGCTCTTTTTTCTCGGTATAATCCGATCTTACAACAATAATCATTCCGCTGATGAATTTAGAAACCGCCAAAGCATCGGAAACGAGGTTTACGGGCGGAAGGTCAAGAATGATACAGTCAAAATTTTCCGAAAGAGTTTTGAGAACGTTTTTCATTCTTGATGAGCCCATAAGCTCCGACGGATTCGGAGGCAGAGCACCGGAAGGCATTATGTACCAGTTCTTATAATCGGGAACTTTGAAATCGCCCATCTGAACCGATGTTGCACCCTTAAGCAAATCTGAAAGTCCGAATGTATTTTTTATATCCATTTTTTTTGCGATGCTGGGAATTCTTAAGTCGCCGTCGATAAGCAAAACTTTTTTTCCGCTTTCCGCAAGAACATAGGAAAGATTGACAGCCGTTGTGCTCTTTCCCTCGCCTCTCATGGCACTTGTTACGCCGATTATCGAACAGGCTTCATCTTCGGGCAGAGTGAACGAAAGATTTGTTCTCAAAAGCTTATACTGCTCAACCGCCGTGAACTCAAGATTTTTATGCAATGTTTTTTTATTCTCCGCAACAGAGAAAATATTAGTCTTCTTTTTCATAATACAATTCCCTCTGACCTTAATTTGACTTTTTGTAGCTGTTATAATATGAATATTTCTTTGTTCCCGTGTCAAGCAAATCAGGTATCTTTGCAAGAATGGGATAGCCGTAGTTGTTAAGAATATATTCTTCGTCGTGAATTGTACTGTCAAGCATTGCCAGAGCAACAAGCAGCATTACCGAAAGAAGCATTCCGAGGATAAATCCGATAATTGTGTATTTTGTTATGCTCGGTGCAACTTTTTTTGTGTTTGCAATCGCCGAGTCAACAACTTCCATGGAGCTGCCCTCTACGATTTCGGAAACTCTTTTGGGAAGTATTTTTGCAATTCCGTTTGCAATCTTTTCGGATTCATAGGGGTCATTGGTTGTTACGGTAACCTCCATGATTTCTGTTTCGTTAACGGGAGCAGCTTCGATTTTTTCGTAAAGTTCTTCCCATGTGTAAGGCACTTTTGTGTCATCAATTATCTTTTCAAGAGTGGTTCGGTTTTTGAGAAGCACCGTATAGGTTTTAACAAGGCTCTGTGCCGCACTGATTTCTGACGAGCTTATACTGAAGCCGAGGTCGCCGACAGTGAACGAACTGTTGTTAACATAAAGCATAATCGACGATGAATAGGTCGGCGTTATAATAAATGCGGCAAACGAAAACGCAATTGCCGCCGCAAGCACGCTTGAAACCGCAACAACCCATATTCTGTGCCAAACGAATTTGACAATGTGAACAAGGTCGATAACATAGTAGTCTTTTGAATTAACACCCGTTTTTTTCTGTTCCATTTTCTGTATTTCTCCCTCAAAATCTATAATTATCCGCCGATTAATCAGCGGCTTCCGTGCTAAAAATATACATATACATGATATATTATATCACATTGTTATAATATTGCAATAATATTTTAAAATTTATTTAATAATTTATTTATATATAAAAAAGCCCCGATGATTTCACATCGGGGCAGATTTCAGAAAATATTTTTGAAAACAGACTGTGTAACCGTTCTGTTCATTCTGAAAAGGTTTTTGAAGAAAGAAACAATCTTCTGCCAGAAGCTCGAATTTACGGAAACCTTCTGCTCATCGGAAATTTCATTTCCGTTTTCATCCTTAAGCACATTTCCGTTTTCGTCAACGAATTTTACGGTTACGGTCTTTGTTCCGCTCTTGAAGTTGATGCTGAAGGTTTCGCCTTCGCCCTGCTTTTTTCCGTCAACATACCAGTAAAGCTTTGTTCCGCTGACTTCGCTTGATTTGATTGCGGTCAGAACAAGAGTTTCGCCGTATTTTATAGTTGCGGTGCCGGGATTGTTTCTGATTGAAACTCTTACAGCCTTCTTTGCCTGCTCATAAGCAACGTGTTCGTTATATTTTGCTTCATCGTCAAACAGCTCTCCGCAATCGGAGCAGGTGTATGTGTTTTTATCGAACACGGCAACAAAAGTGAGGTCATATGCGGGCATTGAATCGGGGACCTCGGGAGTCCAGCCCTTGAAGGTATAGCCGTTCTTTACGGGATTTGAAGGCATGATAATTTCCGCACCGAATTCGTATATTTCTTCGGTTGAAGCATCGTCAACCTTCCAGACAATCTTATAGCTGTTTTTGATAAACACGGGATTGATTTCCGCAGGCAGTTTTTCACCGACAACAAGCGGGAATTCAACCGCATTTCCGTTTTCATCGGTCCAGCCGCCGTGTGAATGACCCTCGGGAATACCTGTTATTACGGGCTCGTTTATCAGCTGACCGAAAATAACCTCAAGGGTTTCGCCGTTTATTGTGACCGTGTCCTTTACCCTGTCAAGGTAAACCTTGAGAACAAGCGAACCGTCGGCAGCTACCGTGCCCGAAAGAACGCTCTTTTCTTCGTTGAGCTCAAAGCCGTTTTCAACGGTGTATTCTGCGGTTACCGTTGAGTCGGTTTCGCCCGCAAACAAGCCTGTTTCGAGAGTGTATGTGCCGTCTGCCGACATTGTATAAATCTCAACTTTATACGGAGTATCGCCGTCTGCAAGCCAGACTGCAGTAAAGTTTTTGCCGTTGATATTGTCCATTATTCCGACAACGGGAGTCCAGCCCGCAAAGCTGTAGCCCTGTCTTTCAGGGTCATCGGGAATTTCGATTTCGGAGTTGAACTGTGACGAAACTGTCTTTTCCGCTGCACCGTCTGCCCAGCTGCCGCCATTTGCATCAAACACGGCATCATAGAAGTTTGCGGTCCAGCGAGCGGAGAAAACAAGGTTTCTTGAAGGCATAGTTTCGGGAATATCCGTTGACCAGTCGTCAAACGAATAGCCTGTTCTTACAGGGTCATCGGGAACGGGAATTATATCACCCTCGGCAACCTCCTGCGGCGTGCCAACGCCGTTGACAACCCATGTTACCGTGAACTTTCTCGGAACAACCGTAATTTTGCATTCAGCGGTGAAGCCGCCGTCATTTGTTGTAACCGTAACCGTTGCTTCACCTACGGAAACAGCCGTTACAACACCGTTTTTATCAACCTTTACAATTTTTTCATTATCCGAGCTCCAAACAACCGTTTTGTCGTTGGGATTTTCGGGATTAATCACGGCTTCAAGCTGAAGCGTGCCTTTATTTATGATTTCTGCCGTTGCGGGAAGCGTCACGCCGAGAACATTGTGTTTTTGGCAGAATCTGAATGCTATTCCGTTTTCGTCTGCATATGATTTCGCTGCACCGTTTTCGGAATCGGAGCAAATGAAATCAACGGTTTCGGGGATTGCACCGTCACCGATTTCGGTTACGGATGCGGGAATATGGATATATTCAACGCCCGTGCAGCCCATAAATGCACCTGCACCGATTTTATTCAGAGAATCGGGAAGTGTTACGCTTGAAACAGAGTCAACGCCCGCAAAAGCATATGCTCCGACTGTTTCGGTGCCGTCGGGAACAACAACATCAACAACAGGATTGCCTTTGATATAGAATTCCTCCGCAAAATATGCAGGGTTTGATGTGGACACTTCAAAATCGATTGCACACCAACCTGCCGTATCTCCAAGATATCGCAGAGTTGCCATACCCGAGCAGCCCGCAAAGGCTTCCGAGCCAATTGCTTTGACACTTTCGGGAATAACAAGGTTTTTAAGAGAAGAACAACCTGCAAATGCACAACGGCCGATATCGGTTACCGTATTTGAAATAACAATATTTTCAAGGCTTTCGCAGCCGTTGAAGGCATTGTCGGGTATGCTTGTTACACCTTCGGACACGGTTGCCTTTACTATCGTGTCGGCATAATCCGACCACGGAGCAGCGTTAACGTCAAAATCGTCTGTTCCGCCTTCACCCGATATTACAATTTCACCGTCATCGTAAAGAGTCCAGAAGGTATAATCTCCGCATGAGCCTGACGCAATTACCTTTCTGCCCTCGGAATGCTCGCCGCAGACAACAAAATCGATTCCGTTTGCATCGGCATATTCCTTTGCTGCACAGTTATCGGAATCCGAGCAAATGTATGCGTCTGTGAAATCAAGAATTCCTTCTCCGATTGTCACAACATCGGAGGAAATATGGACACATTCAAGAGAAACGCTGTTATGAAACGCACCGTCTTCAATGTCTGTTACGGTTTCGGGAACAGTGTAGTCGGTCACATTGCTGTTTATGGGATACTGAATAAGTGTTGTTTTATCCTTGTCAAAAAGAACGCCGAAGCTGTCGCTTGAGTAGTTTTTGTTGTCGGAATTTACGATTATTTTTTCAAGATAACTGTTAAAAAACGCACCGTATCCGATACTCGAAACACTTTCGGGAATACAAACGGTTTTTATTTTGTAACTGTTTTCAAAAGCATAATCCGAAATTTCAGTTACGGTTTCGGGAACTGCAAAAACGGTAAGAGCACTGTTGCCCGGATACTTCATGAGCACGGTTTTGTCTTTGCTGTAAAGAACACCGTTTTCATCACTTGAAAATGCGGCGTTGTTTTCGTCAACGGAAATTTTTGCAAGATAATCGCACCAGCCGAAGGCATCAACGCCTATTGACGTTACCGATGCGGGAATGGCGATTTCTCTTATTCCGCTTGCATAAAATGCCATTTCGCCGATTTTTGCAAGATTTGCGGGAAGAACAATGCTTTCAAGACCTTCGCAGTCAGCAAACGCATTGCTTCCGACCGAAGTCAGAGTTGAAGGCAGGGTAACAGATGTAAGATTTGAGCAGTCATAAAAAGCTCCGTTTCCGACTATTGTTACGCCCTCGGAAACAATTACGGCTTTTATTTCAGAGCGCACGGAATACCACGGCTCTTTTGAAACAAGATAATTCTCCATTTCACCGCTGCCCGAAATTTCGAGAATACCTCCGTCGAAAATCCAGCTTATATTCTCACCGCATTCACCGTTTTCGGCAGCATTTGCCGCAAAATCAGCAGCAAACAGAGGCAAAGCTCCGAAAAGCATGACAACGGAAAGCAAAATCGCAGTAATCTTTTTAAAATTCAAGGTCATATTCGCTCCTCCAAACAAACAGATTGCAGTTATTTTTATCCAATTTTGTATTATATCATACAAAAACAAAAATTTCAAACATTTTTGTAAAGACTGTTATTTTTATCCGTAACGTTTCCGACACACACGGTATTTATTTTGTACGGTGCATCAAAAACATTATCCGTTATCTCGGCTTCTCTTATATATTCGAGATGGAAGGTATGCTCTCCGAAATTCGGCTTTTCAAAGCTGTTTGAGCTGACAACAAGCTTTCCGTGAACAAATTCGCTTGAGTTTTCGTTCATAACCTTCGGCGTGCAGCGTATCACGGGAGCACCCTCCCATGTTTTGCTGTAATCACAGTTTATGACACGGTTTTTTCTGAAAATTATCTCCTTTGTATAGCCCGACTCAAACCAGAAATTGCAGTCATCCTCAATCAGCAGAGCAGGCCCTTTCAGCTCATGAAAAACATTGTTTTCAACAACAACCGTTCCCCTTGTGGTGCAAAGAACTCCCCTGCCCGATGTAGGTCCGAAATCGCAACCCGAAACATGAAGGTCGGGAGTCCACGTTGCATTTTCAACAACATCCCTGCCAAGCTCGATTTCGGGAAGCGGTCTGTCAAGCAGGAGTCTTATGTCCGTATCATTCACCTTTTCATATTTCAGAACCCTTGTTTCGGCATAGGGAATAAGGGTATCCCACTTGATAAATTCAAGCTCATCGCCCGCCTCAAACGCCTGCATTCCCCATGTTTCGGGGTGCATAAAGCGAACGGTTATGCTGTTTTCGGACTCCGCCTTTTCAACGACACGCAGATGAGTGCCGTGAACGTTTATGTAGTCATCCTGTGCACCCCATGCCCTGCAGTTTTCAACCTTAAGCAAGCCTTTGCAGCCCGAAAACTGAAAAAAATCAGCCGTGCTTGTGATTGTTCTTCCCTCTGCGGGAGTCAGGTCGCAGTTTCTGTATGTAACGTTTTCGCAAAATTGGGATACCATTCCCAAGCCGTGCATAAACTTGATTCTCAAGCTTTCAAACACAAGGTTTTTGCATCGCTGAAAAAGGCTGCCCGTCTGGTCACGGACAATATTTCTTGTCTGGACAACATAGCCCGCAGGCAGAAAAACGTCCTTGTTTTTGAGCTGAATTTTAAGCGTGCATTCATCAATTTTTTCAAGAATATCAAACGCAAGGTCATCACGTCTGAAATCAAAGCTCATTCTTGTTTCGGGGTCAAAAAGCTTTATGTGTCTGCGGTTTCCGATATAGCTGTCACACCAGTAAGGTTTGCCGTCGGCACCGTTTTCGCCGAGCCAGAAAAGCTCGTTTTCCTTGATTTCAAAGCGGCACTCGGAGTTGATTTTTATAACGCATTCGCCGCCGTCATTCGACATAACCGTAAACTCCGACATTGTGGGGCAGGCATAGTCAACCGTAAGATTTTTAACGGTAATATTTTCGCAGCCGTCAAAAAGCATCGGAGTCATTTTGCCGTGAACGATAACCTTTGCACCGTTTCCGTCGATAATGATATTCTTTTTATTCTTGAGATAAATTGCGGTTTTTCTCATGCCGTCGGGATTTTCGTGTTTTTTTGCCGTGTTTGAGCAGTAATATCCCTTCAACTCAACGGAATCGTCCTGACGAATGTGATAAGTTTTATTCTTTTCGAGCATAACGGTTTCACCGTCTTTTATGTTCAAAAAAATTCTGCAAAGCTCGTTCATATCATGCTTTCCTTTCGGCACATAAATCTGAATTTAATATAACAAAAAGGAGCCGTTTTTTCAACAGCTCCTTAAAATTTTATTCAATTTCTGCCAGATATTCTTCCGCATGGTGCACCGTAGCCGCTCCGTCGGCAACGGCAGTTACAACCTGTCGAAGTGATTTTGTTCTCACATCACCTGCGGCAAAAACTCCCGGAACGCTTGTTTTTGTTGACTCATCAGCTACAATATAGCCGCTTTGGTCAAGTTCAACAGCTCCGCCAAGAAACTCTGTTGCAGGCTTTCTTCCGATGCTCACAAAAACTCCGTCGCAGTCAATTTCGGTTTCGTTTCCCGTATTAACATTTTTCAAAATTACGCCCGTAACTCTGTTTTCGGCAGCAAAATCCGAAACGGTGCTGTTCCAGAGAAATTCAACGTTTTCAGCCTTCATGAGAGGCTCATGATAGATTTTTGTTGCCCTTAATGTGTCACGGCGGTGAACAAGATAAACCTTCTTTGCAAGCCTTGAAAGATAAAGTGCATCGGCTGCAGCGGAATTTCCGCCGCCGACTACGATAACGGTTTTGTCCTTGTAAAATCTGCCGTCACAGTGAGCACAGTAATGCACTCCCCTGCCGACAAGCTCTTTCTCTTTTGCAATGCCCAGCTCTCTCGGATTTGCACCCGATGCAATCACAACCGTTTTCGCTGAAAAATCGCCTGCATTGGTTTTGATTTTCTTTATTTGACCGGAGAAATCAACGCCCTCAACCTCGGCATATTCCGTTTTTGCACCGAATCGCTCCGCACCTTGCTGCATCTTCATTCCGAGCGTGAAACCGTCAACGCCTTCCTCAAACCCGGGATAGTTGTCGATGTCGCCCGTAAGAGCCATTTGACCGCCGGCGGACAATCTTTCGAGCAAAACGGTATCAAAGCCTGCACGGGCTGCATAAAGAGCCGCCGTATATCCCGCAGGACCTCCTCCTATAATTACCATATCGTAAATGTGTTTCATAAATACACCTTCTTTTTGCTTTTCTGCTTGTTGACACCCAACATTAAATGGGATTATAATATTATCATCACACCGATGAAAGGAGCTGCCATGGGAAGAACTATGTTTGAACCTGTTTTCAGAGATATTTTTCCGTTCTGGAACGAAATATCCGAGGATGACAGGGATTTTATATGCAAAAACACTTTTGCACTGACTTATCCGAAAGGCACAACAATACATGACGGCAATGAATGCTCGGGTGTTATTCTTGTACGCTCGGGAAGTCTGCGTCTTTATATCATGTCCGATGATGGAAAGGATGTCACCCTCTACCGTTTACACGACGGAGATATGTGTATGCTTTCCGCCTCCTGCGTTTTGCAGTCAATTACCTTTGACGTTATGGTTGACGCCGAGGAAAACAGCGAATGCTACGTTATCAGCGGTCCTGCATACGCTGCCGTTTCGGAGCATAACCCAAACATAAAAATATTTACTCTTGAAACAGCCGTAAGCCGTTTTTCTGACGTTATGTGGGTCATGCAACAGATTCTTTTTATGAGCATGGACAAACGTCTTTCAATATTTTTATCAGACGAGGCTGCAAGAACAGGCTCTGATTACATAGCGCTCACTCACGAGCAGATTGCCAGATATATCGGCTCTGCCCGTGAGGTTGTTTCACGAATGCTGAAATACTTTTCAAACGAAGGCATTGTTGAGGTTTCGAGAAAGGGTATAAAAATCATTGATAAATCCCGTCTGCGTGAATTAACCCTCTAACATTGCAAGAATCTGGGGAAGAGGTTTTGCTCCGACAGACTGATTGACAATTTCGCCGTTTTTCATAACCACCAGCATGGGGATGCTTGAAACACCGAATGCCGCCGCAAGCTCGGGCTCTTCGTCAACGTTGATTTTGCCTACGAGATACTGCGGATTTTCTTCTGCGATTTTATCAACCAACGGTGAAACCATTCTGCAGGGTCCGCACCAGTCGGCATAGAAATCAAGAAGAACGGGTTTGCTGCTGTTTTTTACTGATTCAAAATTTTCTTTATTAACTTTAAGAACTGACATTTTAAGCACTTCCTTTCTTTACTGTGTCTTTAGTATAACCTGAATTACTATATTTTTCCGTGACAAAGTCACAAAAAAAGAAAGGCTTAAAAAACAGCATCTTATTGTTTTCGTGCACATTTTTCACTTGTAAAATGAAGTCAATAAATCTATACTTTCTCGTCAGAGGGAGGCAAATATTCTGCAAACTTTTACTGCTTATTTGTACTTTTGAAAAAATTTGGGGGCTTTTTTTACAGCCCCCTTTTATTTATTCATGTGTAATTCTGAATTCGCAGAATATAACACCCATTACGGGCTCGTTGAATTCAAGGTCAATGCAGCCGTTATGAATTATATCTTTCGGAATAACATAGCTTGCGGTTTCAAATCCCGGTGCAAGCATCGCTCTGTCATATTCCTCATTCTTTTCGCCGCCAAACTGCTTCCCGTGATAAATAACAGCTCCGTTTGCGGTAATTTTGTGTCCTTTGAGGGCATCGTTTTTATCGCTTTTGTAAGTAACCGTCAGACGGTAATCGCCGTCAAAATCAAGACCCCCGACCTTGCATTTGAATGTAAGATTATCAAACACTTTAAACATCGCAGTCGGCATTTCGCCTGTGTTGACGTTGGGTCTGTCACCCTGGAAATTCATATAGACCTCACCCGTCTGGGCAATGCCGCACTCTTCAAGTCCGTTAAGTGCAACGGAAAAATAATATTCATCGCTGCGTACCTTGTTTCTGTTAACGGCAGCCTTCATAAATGCTTCGGGGTCGGGCGTATTCTTGGCATATTCCAGCCTGCCGAGAAGCCATTTTCTGTCCGTAACAGGCAAATCCATGGTTTCGAGAATTGCTCCCCTCTCCCAGTTATCGGCACAGTAATTCTCAATATCGGACTGCAAACCGATAAGCTCGAAAAGCTTTTGAGCAAGGGCGGTTATATCGTTACGCTCTTTTTTATATTTTTCATCAAAATCGGTTTCAAGAATCTGCTTTGCGGCTTTCAGATTTCCGTTTTCGATTTCCTTTGATGCAAGCTTGATTAAATTCAGCTCAAAAAGACGTCTGTTTCTTAAAACCCAGTCGCATTTTGCACGCATGAGAAGCTGCAAAAATCTCCAGTTTTCGGAAAGAAACGGATATTTCTCCGCAAGCCCTTCAAAAAGCGAAAGTGTTGTTTCGATTGTCGGATTTTCCGCAGGGTCACATTGCCAGTTAAGCTCAAGGGCAAGGATTCCGTCTGCAATTTTTTCAGGGTTCACGCCGTAGAAAAACAGGCGTGCATAGTCAAGCAGAGTTGTTCTCAAATCGCAGTCGGGGAAATAATCCATATCCGCCCACACCATCTTGTTGACATCGTCGGTTATGCCCTCCGAATAGCTCACGGAACCGACAACATATCTGCGTGTCAAGCGATGAATCTGTCTGTATTCACGGGGTCTGGGATTTGTGCATTCACGGCTTAGTCCCGTTGTTAGTGCAAAATGCCAGTCGTCCCTGTCAAAATGCACGGGATATTCGCATCTGACGTTGTGGGTAATATCCGGATAGAGTCTTATGGGATATTTTGACGGCAGTCTGCGGCGAAGCGTTTCAAGGTCAAAGGCATGGTTAGGACCGTGAATAACGCCGTCAATTTCTTCGGGCAGCTTTTCCATTTCTTCAATAAATTTCTCACCCCATGTCGGAATCGAATGAGGCTGCTGTGCCGAAGGCCACATCTGTGCATTCGGGTGTGATTTTTTGAGAGCCTTGGAAATCTCCCTGCATCTCAAAATAAATTCGTCGGGATAGAATTCTCCTGGGTCACCGCCGGGAGGAAAAACAACATTGAGTCTGGGAAGCGTTGCATACAGTTTTCCCCTTCTCTCCGCTGCCTGCTCAACGGTTTCGTTGTCATTGTTGGGGTGCCAGAGAGAAACATCAAGGTCATAGTCATCCGCCATTTTCGAAGCCTCAACAAGGAATTCCTCCTCGTCATATCTCATAAGCCTGTTACGCTTTGAAACGCCCCTTTCATAGGGAATATGTTCAACGATATTAGTGCCGAAAAACATCATTTCAAGGCAATAGCGGCGGTAGTCCTCATAAGTCCAGGCATCGTACGTATTGGGAGTTGTACGGTAGCCTATCTGATGACCTCTTACGGATTTGTCGGGAGCATAATTGCCCGAAATATCCTCTGTCAGTGCCGGCACACCGCAAACGGGAATAATTCTGCGTAAAAACATTCCGAAGCCGTAAATGAAGCCTCTTATTCCCTTTGCAAAAACGGTTACCGAACTGTCGGAGCAGAGAATTTTATAGCCGTCACGGCATATCGTTTCATCGGTTTCAAATATAAAATTCGCATCATTTTTATCGCAGAAAGCAGGCTTATCCTGCGTTCTTGATTTTATTTCTTCGATAAAAAGCTCCGCTGCTTTGCGTGCTTCTTCCGAATCGGCAAAAATTTTAAAAGTGTTAAAATCAACCATTGCTGTTCTCCGTATTTTCTATTTTTTCAAGCTCCGCAGCCTTCATTTCAGACCTTGCATTTCTGTGCTGTTCAAGCTCAACAAGCATTCTTTCCTTTGTCTTTCCGTGAACGTTGAAAAGAAGAAGCGAAAGTCCGTAGCCGAATCTTGCAACTGCGGGTGCAAGGCAGAATATTCCCCAGATTCCCTTGAGCACCTTGGGGTCTGTGTGAGGAACAACGTTTCCGAAAACGTCTTTTTGAGGCTTGAATTTGATCCAGTCAAACACAACGCCCGAAAGAAGTGCGTGAACGCTTGATGAAAGCTTATTTACATAGCCCATTGCGGCATTGACGATACCCTCGTTGCGTATGCCCGTCTGCCATTCAAGATAGTCAAACATATCGCCTTTGAGAAGCGGGTCGCATACGCCCATAATGTGGTTTGGAAGTCCGCAGACCGTCAGCCCGATTGTAACAAGAGCAAAGTCAAGCCAGTAGTTTCCCGTGGGCTTATATCCGATAAAATAAAGAAGAGTATATGCAGCTCCGCTGAATACGCCGGCGGAAATTGCGGTTGTTCTTAACCCGAATCTCTTGATAATTGAGGGCGCAACAGGTGTGATAACATAGTTGGGAAGTCCCGTGAAAAGGCTGCAAAGCAAACGGTTTGAAAGTCTGCCCGTGCAGTTAAGCCAGAAGAAATCCTCCGATGCGCCGCCAACGCTCTTGATTCCGCCGAAAAAACTCGAAAGAAGCAAAACTGCAAGCGGTCTGCTTGTGAGAATTGTTTTAATCGATTTAAAGAAGCCGTTCTGATTTATTTCGTCCTTTGATGCAAGCGAAACACGTTCACGCATAACAAAAAATCCGTAAACCGCTCCCAAAATTGCCAAAATAACAAAAAACACCGAAAATCCGCCGTAAACCTCGGGCTGGGTAACCTTGTTCTTGGTTACACCCGGCACAAAGTCGACAAAAACAGGCACAAGCGACGGAAGCCATGTGAAAAGATTGACAAACTTCTGCGTTGCGATCAGCGTACTTCGTTCGTTGGTATTGGGCGTCATGTTATAGAGGAGAAGCTCCCAGCCGCTCAAATAAGAAAAGCCGATGCCGTATATAATTGTTGTAATAAGAGCATAAGCAAATCTCTGACCCGATGTGAACGAGCCCGGCACCATGTAAAACAAAACAGACGCAAGTGCCCAGAACGGCATGGACATAATAAGGAACGGACGCAGACGTCCCCACCTTGTTCTGCAACGGTCAATGATTATTCCCGACAGAGGGTCATCAAGAGCATCCCATACTGTGGAAATTGTTCCGATAAGTCCGAACTGCTTACCCGTCAGACCAAGAAAGCTCATCATGAAATACTGCTTTGTTGAACCGACGAAGGATGTGAGGTTGTTTATGGTGTAAGATGTTATGGCATAGGCGGCAATTTCACGGGGACGGACATAGCGTTTTTCTTTTTGCTGCACACCGCTGCCGTTTTCAAGCTGAACCGTGTTGTTTTCATTTGCGGGCATTTTCTCATCTCCTTGACAACTATAATAAGGAATTATAGATATTAAAATAATAGCACAACTTTTCTTTGTATGTCAATAAATCACAAATTATTTTTATAAAACAGAACATATTTGTGAATAATTATCTATAAATCCGAGTATAATTAAACAGAAACAGAAATCAGAAAAATAATTTCAATTTTTTATCGTAAAACTATTGACTTTTGGCGAAAAGCGTGTATAATAATAAAGCACTTGACAAACAGATATCGCGGAGTAGAGCAGTTGGTAGCTCGTCGGGCTCATAACCCGGAGGTCGCAGGTTCAAATCCTGTCTCCGCAACCAATAATCACAGGTCATCGTCAGATGGTCTGTGATTTTTTATAAGACATAGAGAAAATCCTTGCAAAAGCATAAAGCTTTCGCAAGGATTTTTTGTGTTATGAAAAATGGATTTTTGTTTTATCTATATCTTCTCTTCCATATTCACTCTCAAAAAGTTTATTCCATTCGCTTTCTGTTCCATCATAATATATCTCGTATGTTGTCTGTGTTCGGCAGTCATCATAGTATTCATTTTTATAACCGTAAAAATTGCCGTTGCCGATTTTTTCTGTTTGTTCACCAACATATATTTTTTCAAGATAATTTGAATTCCCTATTGCACCCGGTCGGATCACCTTTACACTATCAGGTATACGGTAAACCTTACCTTCGGCATTAACAGGATATATGCACAGCTCCGTTTTATCCTTGTTATACAAAACACCGTTTTCACTTGTAAAATATTTATTTTCACGGTCAACATTCACCGCTTTGAGCACGTCACTGCCTATCGCACAATTATCTATATATGAAACCCCTTTGCCAATATTGATTGTTTCGAGGCGGGAACAGCCTGTCATAGCCTCGGAGCCGAGATATGTTACACTGTCGGGAATGTCTATATATTTAATACCCGAATATTTAAAAGCGCCGGCATCCAGTTTTGTCAGCGTATCAGGCAAAACAACAGTTTCTATGTTGTCATTACCGTAAAGCATTATAAAGTCTATAAAGGTTATTCCTTTACCTATGATGAGCTTGGTTAATCCGTTGCAGTATCTGAACGCACCCGGATATATGAAGGTAACACTGTCGGGAACTGTGTATTCCTTTTGAGTTTTGCCATAAGGATATTGAATAAGCTTTGCCATGTCTTTGCTGAAAAGCACTCCGTCAACACTTCTGAAATGTTCATTATTATCGCTTACATCAATACTCTTCAGCTTACTGCATGGCAACCCCTCGATTTCAAAATCAAACGGAGAACCGCTCATATCCTTAACACCACTGCCGATATATACTTTTTCGAGAGATGAACAGCTTACAAACGCCTGCGGCCCTATAACTTCTACGCTGTCCGGAATTGTTATTGACTTAACATTATCACACCACGAAAAAGCATATGCTTCAATTTTACGAGTACCTTCTCTTATAACGATATTCTCTGCTTTCGTTTCCCGATCAACTTCAACAAGGCAATCTCCCACATAAAAAACATCTTCTTCCCAATTTTGTGGATTCAAATATACCGACGATTCTTTAAATGTTGCACTTAAAATACCTTCAAGACTTTCAGGAACCGTGACGTTTTTCAGATTCTTGCTTTCCTTAAATGCATCATTAGAGATGTTCGTTACTCCTTCGGGTATTTCGTAGAATTCGATAGGACTACATTTAGGGAAACGAATGATTTCTGTCTTGTTCTGATTAAACAGAACTCCATATTCATCGGAAGAATACTTCGGATTATTCTCTGCAACAATAAATTTTTCTATGTGCTGTGTTTTCGGTATGGTACCAATATAACTTGCAGGAATATAAACGGATTTGATTTTATCAAAAATCCAAAAAGTATTTTTTTCTGCGTCTGTTATTCCTTCTTCAAAACGAATGTTTTCTGCAATTCCCGCCCAATATGACTCTTCGCTTTCGACAATACTATCGGCGTTTGTGATTTTACCTGTTCCGAAATAACTGAACGTAGAAGTTGATGCATCGTATTTCCATTTCACGGTGTCGTTACATGTTCCGCTTGTTTTATATGTTTTTTCTGTTGTCACGGTTTCTGTTGTTGTGTTGTTCAAAGTATCTTGAGAATCAGAGCAAGATGACAGAAAAACCACCAACAATAAACAAGTATATATAATTAAAAAAACGTTTGAAAATTTTTTCATCATCATCGCTCCTTGATTTTGTATAATTATATTATATTTTTTATAATTCTGTTATGTCAATTTACAGTGTTGTAATTTTGCATTACATTCTTGTAATATATGCTAAAAAAACATTGCCGTCAGTTCCAAATCTTTATGTATAAATGGGTTCTGGATTAAGAAAAAAATCAAACAAAATAAGTTCAAGGATAAAAAACTCAACCAACAAAAATATTTACTCAACAAGATTTTTGAATACTAATTTTTTGTCGGAATCAGTTTACTTATTTTATTTACTGCCACGCATAATACAATTGTGATAATCATATCGGGCAGCGTATTGCCCACGGCAATATCAACTTGCATCAACAATCGGTAGACAACAAATCCGATAAGCCAAATGATCAGATTTTGAATGCTGAACGCACTTGTTTCATTGTTTTGTTTCAAGATGAAGAAATCTGCAATTTGTATAGCAATCATCGGTGCGAATACCGAGCCAATAAAGTACAGAAAATCTGTAATATCGGTAAGCGGCAGGAAAATTGCACCTGCTGCACCGATTACAGTTACTGCTACAGCAAACCATTTACCGCTTATTTTCAATGACAGCGATTCGCTTGAAACTCCGGCAGAATAGGCATCAAGAAAGGTTGTGGTAACAGTTGAAAACACAATAATCAGAAGACCTGCAATACCCAGACCTGCTTTCATCATAATCTGTGCAATATCAGACTCACCGGTAAAGATAGCTGCACCCATGCCGATTACATACATCCACAGGCTTACGATGCCGTATGTAATTACACTGACAGCGGTAGCTTTGACCGGCTTTTTTGCTTCTCTTGTATAGTCGCTGATAAGAGGCAGCCAAGACAGCGGCATTGCAACGGATAACTCTACGGCAGCACCGAATGTCATACCTTCACCGCCGATGTTCTGCATTGTGCCTTTGCCGAAAATAACGAAACTAAGAACGATTGTAAGAATAAACAAAGCTGCCATAGCAACAGTGTTTACTTTACCCAGATTCTTAATGCCAATCAGAATCCAAAGAATAATCAAAGCACCGATAATAATGCACCAAATCCAGTTGCCGATATCAAAAATACCGCTTACCGCAAGTGCTCCGTCATAGATCATAATAGCTGTCCAACCGACAAGTTGGATGATGTTAAGAACAGAAAACAGCAAAGCACCTTTACTGCCGAAGCTCGTCTTGGCGGTTTCCATGGCACTCTTGCGAACCTTACCGCCGATAAGTCCCGCAAAGAAAAGCATTGTGCATCCGATAATATGACCAATCAGAATGGCAAGTAAGCCTTTGGTAAAGCCGAGAGGCGCAAAGTAGGTTCCGGTCATAATCTCTGCAATGGAAACTGCAGCTCCGAACCAAATCAGTCCGTTTTCAAAGACGGATGTGTGTTTTTCTTCCATTTCACTCCGCCTCCTTTGCGTATTCCCCTTGCAGGTCAAAATTGTGCATCATCGGACCTGAATCTTGTCCTAAATCAAGCTGTGCCGAAAGTGCATCGGAAATGTAGTCCTTTGCTCTCTTTACAGACACAGTAAGGTCAAAGCCTTTTGCAAGGTTGGAAGCAATGGCAGAGGAAAGTGTGCAGCCTGTGCCGTGGGTGTTGGGATTATTGATTCGCTTGCCTTCAAACCATTTTGTTTCACCGTTTGCATACAAAAGGTCGTTGGCATCATTTATACTGTGACCGCCTTTGAGAAGAACGGCACAGCCGTATGTATCACCGATGAATTTTGCCGCAGAAAGCATATCTTCTTTGCTTTCGATTGCTTTTCCCGAAAGCACCTGTGCTTCGGGGATATTCGGCGTAACGAGGGTTGCAATGGGCAAAAGCTTCTCTGCCAAGGTCTGTACCGCATCGGTTTTCATCAGTTCAGAACCGCTTGTTGCAACCATAACGGGATCAACTACGATATTTTTGGTATTATAAAATTTTAGCCTTTCAGCAATAACAGAAATAAGTTCCGACGATGAAACCATACCGATTTTAACTGCATCGGGATAAATGTCCTCGAACACCGCATCCAATTGTTGCTTCAGAAAATCGGGTGTTGATTCCTGAATAGCTCTTACGCCGGTCGTGTTCTGTGCTGTCAGTGCCGTTATAGCGCTCATAGCATATACACCATTCATTGTCATTGTTTTCATATCTGCTTGAATACCGGCGCCTCCGCTGCAATCACTTCCTGCTATTGAAAGTGCGGTTTTCATCGGAGCGGCAAATTTCCAGAATCCTTGCATATCCGTATAATCTGTTATGTAATAATCGCAAAGAGATTTTATTTCAGCCTGATTTTCTTCGGATTTATCGTAAATTGCTACAACATTGAAGCCATCTTTCTTTGCTGTTCTTATTGCATGAATCGCATCTTCAAAAACGAGTGTGTTATCTTTGGTTGTGCCGAGATGCTTCAGTGCTTTGCGGTAAATATCAGGTTCATCCTTGCTGTGACCGACGGAGGTGCAAGTAAAGATTTCCGAAAAACATTCTTTTATTCCGCATCTTTCAAGTGCCGCTTCAACAAGATATTTGTCAGTTGCAGTCGCTATGCACATTTTCACACCGATATTGTGAAGATGCTTTATAAAATCATAAACACCGTGTTTCAGCTGAACCTCATTTATGTAATATTTTTCAACCATACGGTTTACACCGTCCATTATTTCGTCAACCGACAGAGTAACACCGTATTCGCTTTTATAATAACAAGCGGCATTGTAAAGACTCATTGTTTTGAAGGTTTCATTCAGGTTTTCTTTCGGCTTGTAGCCTATTGAACGAAGATAGATTTCACCGATTGTGTCCCACATAAACATCGAGTCGAAAAGCGTACCGTCAAGGTCGAATATTGCACCTTTAATCATTTTTTATCAAATCCTTTGCAAGTGAAAGTAACGTTTCGGCTTCGGTTTTCGGATCATCAGACTTCATAATTGCCGAAACGACACAAACGCCAGAAATGCCGATGCCTTTAAGAATATCAATATTATCTTTATTCAGACCGCCGATTGCATTGACGGGGATAGGCACAGCTTTTGTTATTGCATCAAGAGTTTCGGTTGAAGTGAGAACTGTTACAACCTTGGTGGTTGTAGGATAAATTGCACCCACTCCGAGATAATCCGCACCTTGTTCATAGGCTTCTTTTGCCCAAGGAACTGTTTTTGCAGTAGCACCGACAATTTTATCATCGCCCATCAGCTTTCTTGCGGCAGCAACAGGCATATCGCTTGCACCGACGTGAACACCTTCCGCATCAATTGCAAGTGCAACGTCAACTCTGTCATCGATAATAAGAGGCACATTGTATCGCTTCGCAATTTCGTGTACTTTTTCTGCAAGTTCGATATATTCACGGGTGGATTTTTCTTTTTCACGAAGCTGAAGAAGAGTTGCTCCGCCTTTGAGTGCTTGTTCAACACGGAAGAGGAATTCTTCCTCCGTGTAATTTGTGCTGTCAGTTATAAAATATAAACTTGGGTCAAATTTTTTCATATTCATTACCTCACACATACAGATAATCATTCAGAACGGGTTGCAGACCTTCATCCGTAATATCTTTATACATCTTATCAAGACTGCGGTTATCGTCGATTTCAAACTGTTCATCACCTTGAACATCTTCGGTTTCTTTGCCCG
The DNA here is from genome assembly GCA_017473165.1 of Clostridia bacterium. Classification (GTDB taxonomy): domain Bacteria; phylum Bacillota; class Clostridia; order Oscillospirales; family Acutalibacteraceae; genus CAG-177. Next base: position 98,177 of record JAFUNA010000020.1, read on the forward strand.
TATATTTGCTTTCGTGGTCTCCGATACCCGTAGAAACGCCTGCAGAAACTTTTGTTGCGGCAATCTTTACAATACCGTTTCTGAATTCGGCACTTTCACGGGATGATACCGTAATTCCGACGAATGGCAAGAAAATGCGGTATGCACAAAGCACCTGACACAACTGCTTTTCGTGCACGTCAAGCGGATTGATTTTATCGTTATTGATAATAGGTCGGAGTCTCGGGCAGGAAAGTGACATTTCGGCGTGAGGATATTTTCTCTGCAAATAATAAACGTGCAAAGCACTTGCAAGAGCGTCTTTGCGGAAATCGGAAAGTCCGAGCAGAGCCGAGAATGCAACACCTCGCATACCTCCACGGAGTGCTCTTTCTTGCGCATCAAAGCGGTAAGGCCAGACACGCTTGTGTCCAAGTAAATGCAGTTTTTCATATTTATCGGCATCGTATGTTTCCTGAAATACCGTCACGTAGTCCGCACCGCACTCGTGAAGAAACTTGTATTCATCGATGTTTACGGGATAAATTTCAAGTCCGACCATACGGAAATACTTTCTTGCGAGTTTGCACGCTTCACCGATATACTCCACATTGCTCTGACCTCTGCTTTCACCCGTGAGAATCAGAATTTCCTCCATACCGCTGTCAGCAATAACCTTCATCTCTTTTTCAATCTGTTCCACAGAAAGCTTCATACGTTTAATGTGGTTGTAGCAGTTAAAGCCGCAATATACACAGTAATTTTCACAATAGTTTGCTATGTAAAGAGGAGTAAACAGATAAACGGTATTCCCGAAGTGCTTGCTTGTTTCAAGCCTTGCACGCTCTGCCATTTGCTCCAAAAAGGGTTCTGCCGCAGGTGAAAGAAGTGCTTTGAAATCGTCAATAGTACAAGTGTTATGTTCCAATGCCGCTTTAACATCCTCGGCAGTATATTTTGAATAATCATAAGAGTTCATCTGTGCCATAACGTTTTTACAAACATCAGACTCAATTATCTCCATACCCGACATATATTCCATATGGTTTTTACGGAATGAGGGCTCGTTTTCAAGTCTGTGTTTTTTCTCAAGTGATTCGGGTGACAAATGCTCCGAATCTACAAAAAATTGATTTTCCATAACTTTACCTCTTAATCACGAAGGAATCCTGTCAACGGGTCAGAAGCCGATGCTCCGCGTGTTAATACTCTGCCAAGTCCTGCAAGGTAAGCCTTGCGTCCTGCTTCAATAGCATTTTTAAATGCAGAAGCCATCATAGGCAGGTCGCCTGCAGTAGCGAGTGCGGTGTTTGCCATAATTGCCGCCGCACCCATTTCCATAGCTTCACAAGCCTGTGACGGTCTGCCGATACCCGCATCTACAATAATGGGCAGGTCGATTTCGTCAATGAGAATCTGTATAAACTCTTTTGTTGCAAGACCTTTATTTGAACCGATAGGAGAAGCAAGCGGCATTACCGAAGCAGCACCTGCATTCACAAGGTCACGGGCAATATTGAGGTCGGGATACATATACGGCATAACAATGAAACCTTCATTTGCTAATATTTCAGTTGCTTTAATGGTTTCTTGATTATCGGGAAGCAGATATTTTGAATCACGCATAATTTCGATTTTCACAAAATCACCGCAGCCGAGTTCTCTTGCAAGACGGGCAATACGCACAGCTTCTTCTGCGTTTCTTGCACCGCTTGTATTGGGGAGCAGAGTAATTCCGTCGGGAATGTAATCAAGGATGCTTTCCTGCTCCTTGGTGTTCGCACGGCGGACTGCAAGAGTAATAATTTCTGCACCTGCATCCTTTACAGCTGCTTCAATAAGCTTCATTGAGTATTTACCCGAACCGAGAATAAAACGGGAGTTAAATTCGTGTCCGCCGATTATGAGTTTGTCATTGTTCATTGAGTTTTCCTTCTTTCTTTAAGTTTCAAATTGTTCTGTCAGAATTCGGAGCACGATATGTGCCTGATGTGCCGCACAGAGCATCACACGGGATACTACAAGACTGCCTTCCGATTGCACGTCGCTCGTTCCGTCACCGCAGAGATAAAATCGCTTTGATATTCTTCGTGTTTGAATGGTATTGGCACTGCCCATTCCTGCCATACCCGATGCGGCGACCAAATACTTTTCAGGCATTCTTTCAAGCACAAGATTAGCAAGCATTGCTTTGCACTCTGCATCGTCAAATGCTTCGCAGATAACGTCTGCTTTTTCAAGAAGCTCTTCGGCATTATTTTCAGAAATACGAACCTTATGAGTTTCGATTGCCACATACGGAGCAATTTCAAAAAGATTCTCTTTCAGTGCCTGTGTTTTGTTCATTCCGATTTGACTTGCTTTATATTGCTGACGGTGAAGATTTGTTATATCAACGCTGTCATAATCAATAAGAATGAGCTTGCCGATACCTGCACGGGCAAGGACGAAAGCTATGTGAGAACCCAGACCTCCGAGTCCGCATACTGCAACGGTTGCGGATTCAAAACTGTTTTGTATCTTTTCGCCGTGTCTTTCGGATAAGGCTGCATACCATTCTTCTTTTGTCGGGATCAGCTTAACCACCTCCCACAAAGCTTACGACCTCTATACTGTCGCCGTCTTGCAGTAAAGTATCACCGTATTGAGATTTAAAAACAATGTCACCGTTACGCTCAACTGCGATTCTTTTCGGGTCGAAATTTGTTGTTGTAAGATATTCTGCAATTGTTTTTCCTGCAACATTCAGTTCTTTGCCGTTGATTTTTACCATAAAAAACACCTCCTGAAAAAACAAAAACGGTAAGCTGCCGATTTGGTAACTTACCGTTGAGAAGATGTGTTTTAAAAATAAAAAGTGACGAAAAATCTGAAACAGCTTCAGATTGATTCCGCCACGTCGAAACACTTTTATATCCAGGCATCCCTACGTTGGCATTATCCAAATCAGGTTATCGGTCGAAGGTTTTACCTTCCTCTCAGCCTGTAACACAAGCTCCCGTCTGTTAAATTGTAACTGTATTATACAGCTGTATTCTAAAAAAATCAAGAATTTTTTGACGATACTTAACTACTTGTTTCTTAAACATTTTATACATCTACCAATATTCAAACGGAGGATTATACAATTTTCAAATTTATTAAAGTTTTTACTACGGAAACATTGAACCGCCGGAATTGAATTCCGAACTGTCCAGTAAGTTAAGCAAGAAATCGAATGCACTTACCGAAAAGGAATGACAGCTCACAGCAAAACTAGCCGATGAAGATAAATATATGTTCATTGATTATGTAAATACATACAATGAGTTTAAGCAACTCTGACGGTTTATTAAGAATATAACATATAAATTCATTTATATATATCTACGAAAACACTTTACTATAACGTTTTTATCTTATGATTGAATTGAATTGTATTATATCAAAAGTCCTATAAAACGGACTTGCAAACGCAAAAAACCGAAGAATCGCAAGCGAAGAATCGCTTTTTACGGCACACCTTTACAGCATATCATATTGTTAAAAATTGTGCGCTTTCACCGGAATCAAAACCGAATCTTTGTATATCTCATGCGTTGACATAACTTGACGACTCCCGGTACGGTCAAGCCAAAATGAAACAAGGGGCTGTTCATTAAAAACAGTCCCTTGTACTTTCAAAATTATAGAGATGCACTGAAAATGTCCCATGGCATATTGCATAATGGTGTCAATGATGATAGAATAAACACAGAGGTGACTGTTATGGACTCAATGCAGCCGAAAAAACTACTCATAATCAACATTCTTGATATTCTCAAAAAGTATACTGACGAAGATCACCGTCTGAGCCAGAAAGAGATTGCGGAGATTCTTGAAACGGAATATGAAATGAAGGCAGACCGCAAGGCGATCAAGCGAAATCTGATGAACTTGATTGAATTCGGTTATGAAATCGAATACAGTGAAGCTCTGCGACTGGTGAAAAACAAAAAGGGAGAGCTTGAAGAAAGCTATATTCTTTCCGATTTTTATCTTGTGCGTGATTTTACGGATGCTGAACTCCGTCTGCTGATTGACAGTCTGCTTTTCTCAAAGCACATTCCTTATTCACAATGCAAGGAGCTTATCGAGAAAATCGAGGGACTTTCAAACAAGTATTTCAGAAATAAAGTGAAACATATCCGCAACTTACCCGAGAATATGCCGCAGAACAAGGAGCTTTTCTATACTATTGAAGTTCTTGACGAGGCGATAAGCAAAGGTAACCAAGTGGCTTTCAAGTATAATGACATGGGTACGGATAAAAAACAGTATCCACGCAAAAACAGCGAGGGCAATGTGAGAGAATACATTGTAAATTCCTACCAGATGGTTGCCACAAACGGCAGATATTACCTTGTCTGTAATTATGACAAGTACAACAACGTATCAAACTACCGCCTTGACAGAATAACGGACATCCGTTTGCTTGACACTCCCGTTAAACCGATGAAAAAGGTTGAGGGTCTTGAACACGGACTTGATTTGCCCAAGCATATGGCGGAGCATATTTATATGTTTGCCGACAAGACAGAAAAGGTCACATTCAGAGCAAAGAAATACATTGTTACCGAAATTATTGACTGGTTCGGCAAGGACGTTAAATTCAGCGATGAAACCGAAGACGAGGTTACGGCAGAAGTCAGAGTCAGCAAAATGGCAATGAAATTCTGGGCAATGCAGTACGGCGAGCATATCACCGTCACCGCTCCCGAAAGCCTTGTGAATGATATAAAAGATGCACTGCAAAAAGCAGTGGAGAAATACGGAAAGTGAGGAAATATGAAAACTGTAATTTTAACAAAAGATGAACTCAATGCTGACTTGTTTCAAGACGTGAAATTTTTTTCCGTTGCCGAAGGCGGTGCTATGGGAATGGCTGGAGAGATTATCTTTCTCAATGGAAATGGAAAAAGCTTTTCTCTGAATTATTTCTTTGGTGATATAACTCCTGATGATATTGTTGAAGTTTTTCCTTTACTTGCAAAATGCAAACTCGGGATATTCGGATATGGAAGAACAGTTCCTGAAGGCTGGAACTATGTCAGTTTGGGACAAGGGAATCATTTGGTTATTTCATCAGATTTATATGATAAATTCAAAGAAAAAACAGCTCATATAAAATACGAACACATACTTTATGGAAAATGGTACGATATAGCAGTTAACATCATAGAAAATAAACAAGGAGATTTGTTATGAAAGAATTTATGGAAAAATTTTATGAAACAAGAGACACTTGGCTTGACCTTCTGGACAATGTCAATGCCTATGTTTTCAGCGAGGAAGAACTTGACGAGGATATGTTTGCAGATGCAATGCGAGGTGCTTTTGAAGTCTTTTCAAAAATGTTTTCGCTTGAAACCGTAAAAGTTATGGGAAATTTAGAAGCGCTTGGTGTAAATCATCTTATGACTCTTATCGGAACAATGCAGGAATATGCTGCAGACAGATATACCGAAGATTCAGAAAACATTGTTTTCAGAGCATCACAGCTCGCAACACGTCTTTTGGTCAACGGAGCTGTAAATGATTTTTTGTGGCACGATGACGGAATTTTGCCTGCAGATGAATTGATTGATTATATCTGGCTTGAACTGGATGACAACTATGTGTATGACATCAACAAAGGCGACTTGTCAGAGTTGATTAAGATATTAGAGTAAATTGACAAAATGATATTTTGGAACTATAGTCTAATTATTACACATTAAAATTAAAGGAGAGAATTGATTGTGTCAAATGTATTCGTATTCAGAATTGCAAATGATGTTGATTACGTTAAAAACGAAATCAAGCTAGGGCGCCTTCGTCAAGGTTGGGGTGATTCAACATCGAATTTAACAGGAGTATCTCTAGATGAGTGGGTTAAAGCAAGGTGTAAAAACAATCATTTTGACGGCGATTATGAATACTATTCATCCAAATACAGAAACCTTGTCAAAATGCTTGATATTAAATCAGGCGATATTCTTATAATCCCCAAAACACCCGATTACACAAAATTCACAATCTGCAGAGCATCGGGCGAATACACTTTCTGCGAGTCCTTCGGCTATAACAAAGACGATTATTATCACACTATCCCCATTGACGTGGATTCAATCCGAGAATTCAGTTATCACGCAAACGAGAAATGCAAAATAATTCACGCAAAGCTCCGTTCATACCAGTCACCGATTAACAGGGTTTGGTTAGAAAATGTTGTCGAAGCAGCAGAAAGCGTTGTTTCGGCTTGTTCCGATATCTGCGAAAAGCCAACAGAAACCGTTGTTAAAGAAATCAAATACGATATTTTCAAAAGCTCTGCCATAAGCAGATTCAGAAATCTCGGAAACAGAGAAACTGAAAAAATAGTTAAGCTCATATTTGAAAATATGGGTTATGAATTCATCGGTTCAAACAGTTATGACAGAGAAGGCGGCGATGCCGATTTGATCTTTGCCGATATTTTTTTCAGCGAGCTTATGGATTGCGGAGTGAACAGTTCTGAAATATCAGGTAAAGTATTTATTCAGGTTAAAAACAAAGACGGTATGGATTACAATGATATTGAAGGTGTTGAGCAATTGATTAAGCGCACGCAAAACGAAAATGCCGCAGCTAAAATTCTTATTTCAACTACAGATAATTTTACTCAGAAATGCAAAGACTTGGCTAACAGAAACAACATCTTACTGATTGACGGCAATGGATTTCTAAAACTTGTGTTCAAATATGTAGATTAATAACATCTCCCCAAAACAACCCACGCCTCCTGTTATTATGTATTTACAAAGTAACGGGAGGTGATTTTTTGAACAGATGGAAGGTTGTTTGCCAGATTAACAACGTGCATTCTGAGCCGATCGTTTCCGCAACGGGTGCTGCAGAAGCGGAAAAACTCGTCAGAAGCATGTATGCAGGGCAGACTGTCAGAATAATGTATATCGTCAAAGTCTGATATGCACCGAAAAAAGACCATCTCTTTTGGTATTCTTACCTCAAGAGATGGTTATTATTTTTGGAAGGTGATATTTATGAGTGAAAATAACTATACAAAGCGTTTTTCAACACTATGTCGTAACAAGGCGAACGACAGATACAGAATCAGCGAAATTTACAGTATGCACGAAAGAACAGAAACGGAAATCTGCAATGCTATTCTATCAAAAAGTTGCCTACTCTTTCTCGCAGCGCATGAAGTTATAGAATATTGCAAAAATAAAAACATTCCCTACGGCAACGGATTTTCATCAAAATTTCATCTGCTCGCATATTATCTCGGAATATCCGAAGTCAATCCTCTGCCGTGCCATTATGAATGCTCATGCGGCAGCTTTGAATGGGTAAGACCGAGACCGTATTTTGATTTCTACGAAACCGATGCAGACGGTTTTGATATGCCTGATAAAGAATGTCCTTTTTGCAAAAAAACAATGCACGGCGACGGTCATAATCTTCCCGAAAGCGAAGATGAGATCCATTCAATCAATATTCCAGTCACATCGGAATTCAAGGATGAAATAATTGCTTATCTGAAAGAAAAATTCAACGGTTTTAATGTACGAAATCTGAAACACGTTGACAAGGATAATATTACTCACGAGCTTAAATATTCTCTGTCTGTTATGCCTGCCGGATGTGAATTGCCCGATGATTGCTTTACCGAGCCTATTCCTTACGGAATTCTTGTTCTGAGCGATTATGAACCGCTTGCGGATTTAACCTTACTATCGCAAACAACCGATACCGATTTATCTTCAATTAATTTCAATGATTTAAAAATTTATGAATCCTTTTATCATTACGAAGATGATGCAATGTGCGGCGAATGCTCCGTTTACGGTCACTTGAAACTTCCTGTTGATTTCTTTGTTTTTGAAAAAGCAGAGAATTTTTCGGATTTTGTCCGTCGCTTGGGAATTCTTAAATTTCTGAATCATCTTCCCGAAAAATCTCATGACAGTATTCTCGGCGGTTGGGAAAGCAAAGGTTGTCAAAACAAAAGAGTACCTATAAATCAAGTTCCGTACTGCATTGAAGAATTTATTGATACTCTTGCGAGAAATTATTTCGATAATAAAGAAATAAGCAAAATCATTGCTGCAGGAAAATCGGGAAAACCCGCTTCAAAATTCATTGCGGAAAATTATGTGCAGTGGTTTCGCGATTTGGCGGATAATTGCAGATATCTTGATAATAAACAAAATCTCATTGCCGAAGCAATGGAGATTTACAGAACACAGTATTTTGCAGAAAATTATCCCGTGAAATTTTTGAAATATATATTAAATAAGATGAACAAGTCATAAAAACAGCCTGCAACGGTTTTGTTGCAGGCATTTTCATTTCTTATAGGGTACTCTTGCGGAGGGTACGAGTTTTGATGCAGGGTCGGTGTGGGTTGCCTGATCGTCAAAGAATATGTTGGCATTGAATGCTTTGAGAACTTCGCTTTTCTTAACTCCGCCAAGGAAAAACACCTCGTCAATACGAACATTCCACGCACGCAGAGTACGGATAACTCTTTCGTGTGCAGGAGCGTTTCTTGCTGTAACAAGTGCTGTGCGTATAGGCGATTCGTCTTTGGGGAATTGCTTCTGAATAAGCGAAAGTGTTTTGAGAAGCTTTGCAAACGGACCTTCGGGCAGAGGATTCTGTGCATTCTTCTGCTCGTGTTCTGCGAACGCTTCAAGTCCTTCCGCCTGAAAAATTCTTTCAGATTCATCGGAGAAAATAACCGCATCGCCGTCGAAAGCAATTCGGATTTGGGGTATCTCATCATCGGGATTTATCGGCAGATTTGAGTTGTCACAGATGATGCCCGATGCGATGTTTGCGTTAATTGCTTCCTGCACGTCGCTTTCGTTTGCGGAAAGGAACAAATCGGTTTTGAATGCACCGAGATAGGGCGAAATCGATGCACCACCGACCAGAGCCGCACGGCTGATATCCAAACCGTAATGCTCGATTGAATTAAAAATACGCAAACTTGTGTCGGAGCTGTTTTTGGACATAATGATAATCTCGGTCAGGTATCTGCCGTCTGCATTGAGTTTCTGCAATGCCTTGACAAGCGGAAATGCCGTGCCGGGTTTCAAAATATCGTTCTCGTGTTCGGTCTGATATTTTGAATATGCCTCCAGACCCTGCTCTTCAAATATTCTGTTTTCTTCTTCAAGGTCAAACAGTGCTCTTGATGATACGCCGATAACGAGTTTATCTTCCAAAGTTACTGCCATAATAAACACCCCTTGTGTTATATGCTTTTATAATATTATTTTTCTGCGGATTTGTAAATACCGAAAACGGAGTTCACTTTTTCAATTGAAAGATTATTGCAAGGCAAGAATTTAATTTTGTGTTTGTTTGCATACATCTCTGCAAATGAACCGCTTTTGCCTGCGATAATCATATTCGGGTTGGCATCGTAAAAAGCGGATTTCGAAATACTTATAACCGACGGCGGAATAAAAATCATTTCAAGCTTTTTGCACTTTTCAAAAGTATAAGGCATAATCGCTTCAACCGCAGGAGGAATTGCGATAAAACGGATTGGCGTAAACGAAAATGCATCCGATGCGATTTCACGGACATTTTTCGGGAGAATTATATATTCGAGGTTTTTGCATCCGCTGAAAGCCTTTTTGCCTATAACCCTGACTTTTTCATTAAGTTCAGCCTTTTCAAGGTTTTCGCAGTTCATAAAGCTTTCGGGTTGAATTTTTCCCGTGCCGAAGTTTATGTTTTTAAGATATCTGTTTCCGCAGAAGGTGCTTTTATCAAATGCTATTCCGTCAAACGTCACTCTTTCAGCGGTTGTTCTGTGAGTGTTTATGAGGTATTCGGGCTCGGGAATCAACCTTTCGCAGGGGTAATAAAAACCGATATCTTGTCTTACCGTTGACGGAATAAAGGCAAAATCTCCTGTTATTTCGGGAAACAGTTCACATTTTTTATAGACATTCAGGCTGTGGATAAGCTTAACTTTTTTGCCGCAGAAACGGGTCGGAATTTCGACTTCTTTTTGTTCGCCGATAACACCCACAACAGCGATTTCAGGATGCTCGGTTTTTATTTCGTTGCCTCTTAATTCTTTGAATTCACAACAGTTATAAAGCAGTTTGCCGTCTGTTATGAGAACACGGTTTAGCGGACACAGCATTTTTTACACCTCAATTCTTGCAATTTTGCCCCACGGGGGTTCAACATCTTTATTGTTCAGAATCCACAAAACGGGGATTCCGTTTGATTTTTCTTTATCGGGAAACGGAGCATAACCGTCGGTCAGGATTATTATGCTCGCAGGCGGTTCGTCGGTCATATTCTCGGCAACATATTTGAATATGACCTCGAAATCCGTACCTCCCCCGCCTTTCGGTTTGATAACAATAAACTCATCCTCATCAGAAAAAGGTTCGGGTTCTGTTACGGCTGCATCGAAAAATCCGAGAAGACCTTCAAGCTTGCCATTGAACTGGTCGATTGCGCCTTTGACTTCGGAATAAGCGGCGGTTATCATATCGTCGGACATTGAACCTGATGTATCAATCATAAAAAGAATATTTTTAACTTTTTCGTCTTTTTCGTTAAAATCGGGCAGAAAGAAATCGGAATCGCCGAATCTTCTGTCGGGCGGACTGAACGAATAATCACAGATTTCTTCCTGCACAAATTCATTCAGGATTGAACGCCAATCTGTCTGCGGTTTTCGGAGTTCTTTGATTATCCTCTTTGCAAAAGCAGGGAGTAAACCTCTTTGGTCTAACGGATCTCGGATACTGACAGCCTCTGCCGCATCTATAATCCTCTTTTGCCATTCTTCGCGCAAAGTGTTATCATCGGCAGTGTTTTTCCATTTTTCGTGGTCATCAAAAACACCGTTGCCGTTACTGTCGGAATCGTCGGAACCGCCGTCCCCGCCATTCTTGCCACCCGGAGCGCCTCCGTTACCTTTCACTTTGCTTCCCGGCATTTTATTTTTTGGTTTTTTACCATTCATCGCAGGCAGCATGGCATAAACCTCTTCTGCGGTAAATTTTGCGCCCTCTTTGCCGTCGGGCGTTTCGTGCATAAGCTCGCCGTATTGACCCAGATGAATGTTTTTTCTGTTGCCGCCCATTGATTCGAGAATGATTGAATTTACCACTATATCGCAGGCAATATTGAATTTTTCGGGTTCAAAATCACCGCTTCGTGAACAGTGCTGCAAAGCAACGTGAAGAATTTCGTGCATCATAACAATATCAATCTGCGGATCGGTCAGATTTTCAAGAAAATCGGGGCCGAAATATATCCTCACACCGTCTGTTGCGGCGGTTTCGCATTCTTCGTCAATCGTCAGCACCATATGCATCAGCAGCAGACCGTAAAATCCGTTTGTGCAAAGCAGACGCAGCCTTGACTTCATTAGTCTCATTGAATATTCACGGATTTTCTGTTCAGACAGTTCCATTGAGCAGCCTTCCTTTCGTCTGAAGCCACCTTGCAAATTCGGGAATCTGCATCAGCCTTGATTTGTAGCCGTCTTCTATGTACATATAATCTTTAAGCAATACGGCAGAAAAATCCGCAGGCAGCTTTTCGGCATATACAATCGAATTTGCGATTCTCTGCATTTCGTCTTTGTGGCTTTGGGCATAGACTGCCATTGCCGAAACAAGAGCATAAAGTGCATCGGTTGAATTCGGAACAATCGGCATTTTTCCGTCAAAAACATCTTCGATTGAGGGCAGAGAATTCCACACCTTGCACCACGTTCTGAATTCGATTGCCGTGCCCGTGCCGACAAGACCTGCAACCATCGGATACATAATCTCAACATTATCATCGACGGAATTGAGCAGATTGCTGACCATTTCCCACGAACGAGGTGTAGGGAATGCGAGGTCATCCTTGCCGCCGTCAAAGCCCATAAGCATATTCTGCTTGAACGAAAGAAAACCGATAACCTTCGGACTGATTGCGTTTCTGATTGCCCATTGCTTCCACGAATTGAAGTTGCCCTTAACCTCAATGTGGCAAAGGCGGTTTGCGAGTGCCTTCGGCATTTTGAACGCTACGGATTTATCCGTCACTCTGTTACCTGCGGCTATAACAATGCAGTTATCGGGGAGTTTATGTTCACCGACAACACGGTCAAGCGTTATCTGATAAGCCGCCGCCTGAACGGATTGCGGTGCTGCCGAAATTTCGTCAAGGAAAAGGATATTCACGATTGAATCATCTGCATCCATCTGAAAAATCTGCGGTCGGAGCCAGATTGCGAGGGTTTTATCGGCATTTGCGGTGGGAATACCACGCAGGTCAATGGGATTGAAAAGGAGCAGACGGACATCGGTCACAACGGATTTTTTGCCCGTTTTTGCTTCAATATCCTTTGCGAGCTGACGCACAAGCTGGGATTTACCGACACCGGGCGGTCCCCACAGCATAACCGACGGCAAGGTTTTTATTGGTAGACCTGCGTTGATGACGCCGCAATACGATTTTGAGAGAATATTTATTGTCTTCTGCACCGTTAAGCTCGGCACACTTGACATTTTCACTTCGTTCATTCTTTGACCCCCAGTTTTTTATCAATATTTTTGAGCTGTTTTTTCAGTTCTTCAATTTTATCAACATAGCTTTCATCCTTTGCAAGCTCGGCTTTTATCCCGATTTCTTTTTCACGGAGCTTTTCTGCGGCATCAGCAAGCTTCCCGATATATTCCGTAAGGCCCTCAAGGTAGTTATCGATTCGGATTATTGTTCCGACCTCAGTATCGCCGAGATTGACATAGTGTCTGCCTGTATTTTTAAGAATCACAAACGGCTTTTCTTTGAGCATATTCGCAGGAAGAATAACCTTGAATCCCTGATAATCAAGCAGTTCTTTTTCGGCAGGAATCATATTGTTATTCTGAACGGCATCAAAGATTCGCTTTCGGATTATCTGCCTTTGTGCCTTGTCATATTCACGCTTGTTTGCCTGATAGAAATCTCTGTCTGCAACGCATTCATCGGTTATTCTTTTGTTATCTGCAAGCTGTGCAGGGATTGAGTTAAGCTCGTTTTCAAGCGATTCACGGTTTGAAACAAGACCTCTTTGCAGAGCCATATATTTTTCAAGCTCGTTTGCGGTTTCGACCCTCTTTTTGATAAGCGGATTGCCTACCGCAAGAGCTTTTACTTCGGCATAGTCAAGCACCGTGCCGTCAATATCCGAGCCGCTTCTCTGCGTGAGCGAGCCCGAAAGCAGCTGGCTGATGAATCTCTGCTTTGTTTCGAGCAGCTGCCACGAATAGGCATCAAAGCTGCCCTCTGTTATGTACCTGAAAATCTGCACCTTGGGATTCATATTGCCCTGACGCAGGATTCTGCCCTCTCTCTGCACCATATCCGCAGGGCGCCACGGCACGTCGATATGATGAAGCGCAATAAGCCTATCCTGAACGTTGACACCCAGACCGAGTTTGAAAGTCGAACCGAGAAGAATACGGATTTCGCCGTTTCTGACCTTTCCGAAAAGCTCGCTTCGCTTTTTTTCCGTCTGTGCATCGTGAACGTAGGCGATTGTTTCTTTGGGGATTCCCATTGAAATGAGCAGACGTGAAAGTTCGTCATAAATATTAAACGTACCCTTCGGCGTTGAAACGTCGCAGAAAATGAGCTGTGCGCTTTTCTGAAGATATGTTTTCATATAGATATCAAAAACGTTTTCGGCGCAGCGGTAAACCTTTGAATCATAAGTGAATGCCGCATTCGGCTCGGCAAGGCGCAGATCAAGAGCTGCCTTTCTGCCGTCAACGGTGATTTTGAGCATATTATCATCTGTTCTCGGCACCATATGATTCCTCACGTCTTCAACTCTGTCGGATATCTGATCAAGATAAGCCTGAAATCCTTTCGTTTTGGGAATAAGTGCATCTGTATAGCCGTCAAATTCGGGTATGCCCTCCGCACCATCCATTGAATGAAAGTCTGCAACTGAAGCCAGCAGATTTGTAAGCTCGGGCAAATTGTGAAATTTAGAAAGTCTCGTTGCCATTCGGTATTCACTTGTGTCAACGTCAATCTCAAAGCTGTCCTCTTTTTCGGCAAACATACCGACCCAGCTGTCAAAACTCTGCAAATCAAGAAGAGCCAATTCACCGCTCTGCAGGTATTTTTGCATAACGTAAACGTCGGTCACGGAATTTGTTATGGGCGTACCCGTTGCGAAAACAACGCCCCTGCCGTTATTCTGCTTCTGAACGCACTGCACCTTTTCAAGCATTTCGGCGCATTTCTTTGAGCCGCCCTTTGAAAGACCGAGAACGTTGGCAATTTTTGTTTCAATCGGCAGATTTTTGAAATTGTGAGCCTCGTCAACAAACAGAGTGTTTATACCGAGTTCATCGAAGAAAACCTCATCGCTCGCAACATACAACGCCCTTTTCAGCTCTTCGCAAGCCTCACGCAGCTTACGGCGTTTTTCCTGAAGGCGTGATGTGTTCTTAAGGCTGTTACAAAGCTTTTCCGAAACGGAATCAAGCAATTCCTGCAGCTGGCTTTCGTGGAATTCCCTTGAAATTCCGATAAGTTCAAAGCAACTGTAAGCCATTATCACGGCATCATAGTCGTTATCCCTGATTTTCTCCATAACCTCATCACGATTGTCGGGCTTGAAATTTTTCGGCTCAACGCAGAGAATATTTGCCTGAGGATACATTTTGAGAAAAATATCATTCCATTGACCCACAAGGTTATTGGGTACAACGTAAAGATTCTTTTTAGATATGCCCATGCGGCGCATTTCCATGCCTGCCGCAACCATAACATAGGTTTTGCCTGCACCAACGTCGTGGGCAAGCAGAGTGTTGGGCGTAGAGAGAATTCTTGCAACTGCGTTTTTCTGATAAGGATAAAGCTTTATTTCATCGGACATAGTCGGAAATTCAAGAAAAGAACCGTCAAAGATTCTCTTACGAACGCATGCAAACTTTTCTTCGTAAATCCGCTCGAGTCTTTCCTTGCGTTTTTCATCCTTCCATATCCATTTCTGAAATTCCTTTATCAGTTTTTTCTGCTTTTCGATGGCAAGTGCGGTTTCAGCGTTGTTGACAACTCTTTTCTCGCCCGTTGAAGAAGTTGGACTTTTAACGGAATCCGTAACCCTGATTTGCCTTAAATTAAGAGTTCTTTCAATTATGTGCAGAGCATTTATTCTGCTTGTGCCGTAGGTTGAGTTTGCTTTTGTTGCCATTCTTGTGCCGTTGAATCTGCTTTTGAACCCTATTTCCCACGTGCCTGTAATTTCATCGTGTTTTGTCGTTGTGTAATCGTTCCAGCCTGAATAAATATCCTTACAAGGGCAGAAAAGCTCATCAATAAAATCGTCAAGAACGTCGGGCGGAATCCAGGGCGAGCCAAGAGTAACATAAATATCCTCGCAAGCAACCGATGGAGGGATAACCTTTTCAATCGCTTCAATGTTTGCGTCAAAATAACCGTTGAATTCTTTGGTTGCCTTTTTGGCAGCTTTCCATTTTCTCTTGAGATTGCCCGTCAGGTATTCATCGGCGGTTTCCCAGCCTTTATAGAAACACTTGCACCACGTTTCGGGATTCTGGTAAATCGAGCCTCTGAGGGTTTCGATAACCGTTTTGCAGGTTTCGCCCGTAATCTGTGAAATATATTCAATATCAACCTTGCCAAGGTTATTGAGAGATAGAATCAACGCATCGGAAATGCTTTCGGTATGCACACCTGCCGCACGGTCATCGCCTGCAAAGGAATTTTCCCAGTCAAGCGGCAAATCCATACTTGTAACTTCGGCAACATATCTGTCGTGACGCTCTTTCTTTATGCGTTCTTTTTCGAGCCTTTGTGCCTCTCGATCTTTTTTAATCTGCTCCTGCCGCTTCCATTCAAGTTCTCTCTGCATCTCACGGAGCGATTCCGCCGCAACGTCAAGATCCTCACTTGAAAGCATATGTCCGAGTTCTCTGATATTTTTAAAAAATTCGTTAAATACATCGAATGCCTCGCCTGTCTTTTTTTCAGCCATAATACAACATCCTTTCTGCTTATAAAATATCATTTTATGTGTCCTTTTTTCAGGACATCTCAATTCAAAACTATGTAAAACACATAATCTCATCCTCCTTTAAGAAAATTCCGCAATCCAATATGTGTCTTCCCAAAAAGAATGTAAGAAATTGGTTTGGGGAAATTTTTCTGAGCAGAAGTTTTGTTGTATATCAACAAAAAGAAAAAGGGGCTGTAAAAAAACAGTCTGAATAAAAAAAGAACTACAAGTCTATCAAAAAAGGATAGGCTTGTAGTCTTTTTGTGATATAATTAACGTGCTAATGAAAAATAATATCACAGAAAAATATAATATACCATATCA
>JAFUNA010000021.1 GCA_017473165.1 Clostridia bacterium
ACTGAAGGGGGGTGATTTAATGGATATACGAAATGAACTCAAATCTTACATAGTCAAAGAAGGAATGACAATGCGTGAACTTGTTGATATACTTTCGTTTGAATACGGTTGGAGTGACAGTGTGCCGAACTTTTCGGGCAAGCTCCGCCGAGGCTCTCTGCGATATTCTGAAGCTGTCGAAATGGCTGATGTTATGGGTTATGATATTGTTTGGCAGAAAAGGAAGTGAAAACAAAACGGGGTGACAAAACATTGAGCAATACATACGGATACATTCGTGTATCAAGCACAGACCAGAACGGAGACAGGCTGCGAGTGAGTGGGCGAAGAAAAACGGCAAGCTATTCTGATAAAAAATGTAACTTCATTGTGACTTTTTCTGCTAACCACTTTATTTTTTCGTGCTTCTGTGATATACTATATACGCCAAACAAAGCTGAATAACGAAAAGGTGATCTTTTATACCAAGGGGATATTATACCCTTTTTTGGTTATCATCCGAAATGAGTTCGGTAAAAACGCAACTCCACTCGGATGGTAATAAGGGTAACCTTTTCTGTTTGAGCTTTGTTTGGCGACAATCGGAGTTGCGCTTTTCGGTGCGTGGCTTCGGTCACGCACTTTTTTATTATTAAGCTTCAATCAAAGAATGAGGGAGGATTTCTTGAAATGATTATTTGTCCTGAATGTAAAAAGGAACAAGCTGACACGGCGCAATATTGCACAAACTGCGGATATAGATTATCTGCCCAGCCGCATATTAGCGCCGAAACCAAAAAGAAGGCTTATGTGGGAATTGTTATAAGCATTATTCTCATTATCGTTGCAATTTCGCTTGTAACAACCAGTGAGTTCAGCTATTATCTTGAAAATATTTCATATTATGCAGACCAGTATGCTGAAACAAAATCTCATAGCAGTGGTTTCTTGGGCGGTAGTTATGCTTCTCTCGCATCACGTTGGAAAGAAATGTATAACGAAGCCGTGACTTATGTAGCACTACATAGCATTGGTGCTGTAGTTTTATCCATTGTTGGTGGTGTTGGTTTGTACAAATGCATAAAGAAACTCAAAAGCAATGGAGGAACAACCAATGGCACTCATTAACTGTCCCGAATGCGGTAGACAAGTTTCTGATTCGGCTCCTCAATGTCCGGGATGTGGATATGCAATCTCAAAGCAAAACAACAAGCAGCTTGTTAATAAAGCAATTGATTGCATTGTAAAAAGACCTATTGTATTCCTTGTGTGCATTGTTGCGATTATATGTCTTGTGGTTTTTGTTAAAACAGGAGATTCAAATACAAGCAAAGGAAGTTCCAATAACTACTACTATCACAATACTTATTCTTCGGAAAACTCCGTAAACGCTTCTACGATTTTTAACAATTTGAAAATGTCGAATTTTTCTGCAAGTTTGGGAGCGCACGGTGGTAAAATGTCTTGTGAAGTGCTAAACAATAATAGCTTTACTGTTCACGGATATTTTTATGTTGGTTTTTATGATAAAAGCGGCAACTTGATGTATAGTCAATTGATGTCCTTGCCGTCTGTAGCAAGTGGTGAAAAGGTTATTTGTTCTACCCTCATACCCAAAGATGATTATCCAACGGGATACAGCTATGTAAAGTATTCGCAAGCATCTTTGACGAAAGACTAAATTAGAAGGAGATTGAAAATGTATTGCAGTAAATGCGGAAAAGAATTAACAGAGCAATCTAAGTTCTGTCAGCATTGTGGTAATCCAACATCTATTGATAAAGAGAATATCGTAAACCAGCCAGATAGTATGTCGTTAGAAACACCCGCAAACGATAAAGCTTTTGATAAAAAGAAAAAGCGTCTTTGGATATTTGCGGCATGCGGTATTCTTGCGGTATTGGTACTTGTAATCTCTTTTTTTAGCGGTAAAAATGGTGTTGTTGGAAAAGTGGAAGGTTTATTAAAAGATGATTTGGGTACATCCATAACAATCACTGAGCTGTATTACAATGAGAAACAGCAAGCTTGCTTAGTTGAATTTGAAACCAAATCATCAATGGATGTAGCTGCAGTTTACTTAGAGAATGGAAAAATTCTTTACGAAAGCGATTTTGACTATTACACAAAAAAGTTTAACAATGCATCAAGTTCTTCTGAAAGAGGCAAATGGTCGTCTAAAGTTCTCGAATACGGAGACCTTGCTATGTGGGAATTTGCTATTGCCTCTAACGGTGCAACCGATGAAAATGGTTGGAAGAAATTAAAATAGGAACTAAAAATAATCTGTAGCCAAATTGAAATAACAACTTGAATCTTGTAAAATGAAGGTGGTTACTGCCATCTTCATTTTGCTTTATAGCAAAGTGGTTTGTTGCAATTTCGCTATTAGTCTGACCGTAATGAATCAGCAGGAGGAAATTCGTATGAACGATAAATATATACAAAACGCATGGAAGTTTGCCAACAGCTTTGTGGGAAAAACCATCCATGCAGAAAATGATTTTGATTGTAGGCAATTTGCTAAAGACTCCCGGCGAAATGCAGAAAGCCACGAATGGCTTTATCATTGTACAAATACCGTTGGACTGCTTGGTATTTTGCGATCAAGGGAATTTTGGCTAACAAATCTCAAGAATGTGAACGATGCTGAAGAATCTGATAGAATTGATGCACCGAGTTATGAAAAGTCATATTATGTGTGCTGCTTTTCGTATGATCCCAATATTCCTCTGGAACATTGGAAAGAATATGGTGCCGTTGATGATGGCGTTGTTATCGGCGTAAAAAGGCACTGGTTTTCTAAATCACCCATCTTTATGACCACCTCCCACCAAAAATGCACAGAGGATAATTTTCGCATTCTGACAAGTGAGCAGGCTGCACTTGATTTGAAAATCGAAAAAGAAACGAATGGATATGCAGGAATAGACCCATACCATATTTTTGACTTTGGATTCTACCAGATTGTATACGACGATGAATTGAAGAAAAATATGCTTGGAGAATGTACTATTGACTGGAATGGTACATCAATTGCGGGACAGAGCATTACACCGAGTTTGCCGGGTATTATTAAATCCTGTGAAGGCTGGTGTAAAAGGCCAGGAGCAGAAAAATACTGGAAGGTATGGGAAACCGAAAAAGAGGTACGGCTTAAAGCGGGAATCCACAGACTAAGTAACAGCACTTCTGCAGGAACTGAAACAATGCCAGACATTTACTTTAGACAAGTATCCATACCGCTTGTTGACGAAGCGTTTGATACAATCAGAATATCCTTTAGCCCCAACTATGGAGATCGAGAGGAACTATTAGGTGAAATCAAAAAGCTTTATCCGAATAGCATGATTGAAGTATTAAACTGATAGCAGTTATCCGCACTGCAAAATAATCCCTTTGGAACAAAGGGCGCACTTCTATACATATCTTTCAGAAATGTATATGTGCGTAGCTCCGCTAATGAAAAATCAAAGATTTTAAACAAGGGTTTTACCCTTGCGCTGCATTGCAGCTATCCCAACAAATTATCCCGTTGTTTCGTTTGAAGCAACGGGATTTTTGTATCCAAAAATGAAAAGGAGAATTTTTGCACTCTTGATGAACTGAATGAAGTTCTGAAACCGATTGATGAAACAAGAAAATCAATCAAGACGGATGAAAAGAAAATCAAGCGTCTGAAACAGCACATTTCAAAGATTGAAGATTATGAAAAATACAAAGCTGTTCACGATAAATATTCAAAGATATTTTTTGAGAAAAGCAAAGAAAAATATTATTCCGAACACGAATCCGAAATCGAGAAATACAAAACAGCTGTGCGATATATGAAAGCAAATCCCGAATGCAAACCGAGTGCTAAAGCAGAGATTAAATCTGAAATATCCGCATTAACGGAACATCAGAAAGCATTAACCGCCAACCTATACACCCATCAATCCGAACTCCGTGAGCTTGAAGAAATCAGATACATTTTAAATCAAGCTATGGAACATAAAGAAAACGAAAAACCGTCTGTTCTCAAACGCCTCGAAGAAGCGAAGAAACTGACGGCTCAATCCAACCGTTCCGCTTACAAAAAGCAGGAACAGAATATTGAATAATGAGGAGATTTTTATATTCAACAGAATAAACATTAAACTTTGGCAAAAATTATTAAACGAAAGGGGGACGGCTGATGTCTGAAAGCAAAGAGAAAAGCATAAACAGAAAAATGAGCGAAGCTGAAAAGCAAGGAGTCATTGAAAAATTATGGCTTATTTATTTCAACGATACGCTTTATGAAAAAGGTCTTATAACCGAAACGGAACGAAACCGTATGGCAAATAAAATTCATGCACGCAAGCCGTCCGGTCAGTCAAGATAGAAAGAGGTCTGTTTTTATTGCAGACCTCTTGATTTCTTTATTGGAATATGATAATATACAGATAATGATACAACGAAACTTTTAAGGAGGATAAAAGATATGGATATACATAGTGTGCGAATGCAGTTGAAATCAAAAAGCATATATGAAATTCCTCTCAGGGTAACATACTATGCCCGTGTTTCGTCGGAAAGTGATGAGCAGTTAAATTCACTCGGCAATCAGATAAGCTATTATGAAAATCTTATCAAAAAGAATCGTGCGTGGACTTTTGTGCCGGGATATATTGACGAGGGTTTGTCAGGCATATCTGTTAAGAAAAGAGAAAATTTCAACAGAATGATTGATGATGCGGCAGACGGAAAATTTGATTTTGTTATAACAAAAGAAATCTCCAGATTTGCGAGAAACACTCTCGATTCAATTCAATTTACCCGTCAGCTTCTCGGTTTTGGTGTAGGCGTATTTTTTCAGAATGATAACATCAATACTCTTGACGAGGACAGCGAACTCAGACTTTCGATTATGTCGTCAATTGCTCAGGATGAACTCCGCAAGCTTTCAAGCCGAGTTAAATTCGGTCATCAGCAGGCGATAAAATCAAATGTTGTACTTGGTAACAGCAATATTTTTGGCTACACAAAGGTTGATAAAAGACTTGTTATTGATGAAGAGCAAGCAAAAATGGTAAGGGAATTGTTTGAACTTTATGCAACCGACCAATACAGCATGAAGCAGATTGAAACAATCTTTTGGGACAAAGGATACCGAAACAGTAAGGGCAACAAAATCGCTCATTCAACGATGTCAAATATGATTTCAAATCCTAAATATAAGGGATATTATGTCGGCAACAAAGTTCGTGTCGTTGATATGTTCACAAAGAAGCAGAAATTCTTGCCGCCCGAAGAATGGGTAATGTTCAAAGACGAAACGGGCGAAATAGTGCCTGCAATTGTTTCTGAAGAACTGTGGGATAAGGCAAACGAAATTCTGAAAAGACGCAGTGATGATGTAAAAGCACGTCAGGGTATTTGCAACCACGCAAATCTGCTGACGGGAAAGCTTTTCTGTACCGACTGCGGAACTGCATATTATCGCCGTGAATCCAAAGACAAAAGCGGAAATAAAAACAGCAAGTGGATATGCTCGGGTAAAATCAAAGGCGGCTCGGATTCCTGTTCCTCATTTGCAATTTACGAAGAAGAAATCAAACCTATTCTTTTCGAAGTGTTCCGTGACACAAAGGCGGATGCGGATGCACTTGTCACCGAATATGTGAGAATGTATTCAGAAATGACCGATAACGGAAAACTCCCGCAAAAGATATCGGAGCAGGAAAAGGTTATTGACTTTGCTTTACAGAAAAAATCCAAGTTGCTTCAGTATAATGTTGCAGGTCAGATTACGGACAGAGATTTCATTGAGATGACCGAGCAATGCAACCGTGAAATAGCAGAAGCTGAAAAGGCGATTGCGGAGCTTAATGAAGCACTTGAATCAAGTGAGGATTTCAAAAAGCATATTTCAGCAGTTCGTGCGGCAATATCGGCGGCACAGAACGATGCAAGGAAAGGCACGATTTCCAAAGAATTTGTTGATACCTATATTGATAAGATTTTTGTTACTCCGCTTGATGACGGCACTATGAGGCTGAGCATAAAGATTTTTACGGGAGAATCAACCGAAAAGTTTCTCGGAAAGCTCAAACGTCGTGCGGGTCAAACGAAACAGTCATCTGACGGCTCGGCAGAAAATCAAGGCATATCAACGGGTTCGGACTCAACTGTTTCTATGGGTCAAACGTTCAAGAAGATGATCGAGGCTTATGAAAACGGCATGAAATAAGTAGTGTCATAGATTTTCGGAGCTGTCGCTTTTGGCGGCGGCTCTTTTTTATGCAAAAAACCTGCCGAAAATTAATTTCAGCAGGTTTTGGCGTTTTATTCAGCTGTAAATAAATTCAAAAATATCAGCCGACAAACTTGATTGTAAGAATCTTTTTGCCTGTGATTTCGAAATCAACAAAGCCGTCTTCATTCATTGTGAGAGGAGCGGAGTCGAGTTCTTCGAGAGTCACGAGCTTAACTTCCTTCCACTGCTTGCCCGAGTATTCGGGAAGCTCAAATTCGGCAACCTGTCTTTCAACGGGTGACTGCGGCTTCTCAATGGGAGCAATGCCGCCGTTAAGACGGATTGAATTCTTGACTGTTTTGTCGGAGGGATTGAAGAGTCTGATGATATAGCCTTCGCCGTCTTCGCTCTTCTTGATTGCGCTGACGTTGAGGTTTTCGTCCTTGAGTTCAAGGAAGGCATGGGTGAGAGGATTCTTGCCGTGTGCTGTGGGAGCAAGCTGACCTGCGGTAAGATAGAGGTTGAAACGCTCGCTTTCCTGCCATACGTTACCTTCTTCCCAATCGCCTCTGTGGGGCATGAATGCGTAGCGGAAGGTGTTAACGCCGATGCACTGTGAGCCCTTATCCCAGTCGCTGTAATTCTGCATATCTGCGGTTACGCATATGCGAAGGGGATATGCACGGATGAGTGAAAGATAGAGTGTGTTGCATTCGTCATCTGCTGCTTCATATGCCTTAAGACCCGTGTTGAGAAGAGCTGCACCGTTGACGCCGTCGGTGAGGTCAACGAAGGAGTTCATGGGATGCTCTGTCATGGGAATTTCGTCATAGAGCGAGTAGTCGGGCTTTGCAACGGGACGCTTGACAACGTCAAACTGACCCTGTGCATATGAGAATTCGGATTTGATATTTGTGGGGAAGCCAACCTGGAGATAGTGGTCCTCGCAGCGGTTGTTGATTGTTGTTTCGATTTCAACAAATCTTGCGCCCTTGCGGAGAGTAACAACGCTGTCGATATCAACGGGAAGCTTATGCTCGCTTCTTGATTTTTCGTCAGCGGAACGCTTTTCGGGAAGCATCCATCTCATTGAAACTTTATATGCTGTTTCGAATTCGCCGTCACGGAGAAGTGTGATGGTTGCGTTTTCGTTAAGAGTTGTGAAAATTTCGTTGAATTCGGGTACGAAATGCTCCCAGGGATTACCGATTTCGCCGCCGTCCTTGAAGTAACCGAGGTTTTCGTAAACTCTGCCGCTTTCCTTTTCGGTAACGTTGTATGTGCCGTTGCTGTTGAAGGAAACACGGAGATATTTGTTTTCCATAACCTGATTTGTCTTAAGAAGCGTAACGGGAGTTGTTGCACGGACATTGTAAAGGGGACGGAGCTTATAGGTTTTGTAGCCCATTGCGGGGATATCGGAAACCTCTGCGGCAATGAGATACTGCTCTGTGTGAAGAACGTTTGCGGTATCGTTGGGATTCTGGATAATCTGTGCGTTAGCCTTGTTTGATGAAATAATCTGATACTTGATTTTGTTGCCGTCTTCGTCAACGAGCTCAAAGCTGTCAGCCTTCCATTCAGCGGGGATTTCAACACGGAGATTGACTGTTTCGCTTCTCTTGAAGGGGGCAGGGTTGAAAACTACAACCGCTGCATCGTCACGGCTGAAGGAGCGAAGGTCGATATCGCCTGCGATATCCATGAATGCACGCTCAAATACGCAGCTTGAAAGCTCTCTTGACTGTCTGTAGCGTGACATAACGTCTTCGTAAACAACATCTCTGCCGCATGAGCCGATGCTGTCGTGACCGTGGTTCTGGAGAAGATAATTATATGAAAGGTCAATAAAGCCCTGGGGATAGGGTGCACCTGCGAGGGATGCAAAAACTGCAAAGGGCTCTGCGTAGTTGATGAGTCTTCTTTCTGTGTCGAAGTTTTCCTGCTTGATGTATGTTCTTGCGGAGAGAATCCAGCCGCAGAGAATGCTTACGCTGCCCTTGGTGTAGGGGTCACGCATTTCGCCCTTGAGAACGGGTGCGTTGGGGTCGAAGTTATCGATGATGCTCTGTTCCATTTCACGAAGGGTGCTGTGGAAAACGTCTGCGTCGGGAAGTGCTGCGTCAAGGTCTTTGATGAGCTGAACTTCACGGGCATCGGGGCAGGAGGAATCGTGGCCTGCTGACCAGAAACGGTGATTTGTTGTCCAGTCGTTGTTCTGCTCCTCGATAGCCTGCTCTGCTCTTGCCTGAATGTTCTCTTTGTGATACTCATAGAACGGGTGAGTGTACTGATAGTCAAGCTTCCAGTCACGGTCGATAAGCTTGAAAACGCCGTTGTTATCGTTCCAGAGCATATCGCGGTTGTTTTCGTTTGTCTGATTGAAATAAACGGGTCTCTGAACTACATACCAGATGTTGTAACGGGGTCTTTTGCCAAGACGTGATGCCCAGATGCGTGAGCCGTCGGGGCTTTCCCAGAAAAATTCCGATTTGGGTGCTTTGTAGGTGTTGATACCTCTGTAGAATGAGGCGAAATTGATGCCGAAGCCCGAATAAATCTGGGGAAGCTGTGAAATCTGACCCCAGCCGAAGGGGGAGTAGCCTGTTTTGCTTACGCCGCCCATTTCCTTGCCCATTTTGTGACCGAGAAGGAGGTTACGGATAAGAGCTTCGCTGCCGACTGTGAATTCGTCGGGCAGGCAGAACCAGGGACCTACAGCAATTCTGCCCTCTTTGATGTATTTCTGAAGCTTTTCCTTCTTTTCGGGATAAACTTCAAGGTAATCCTGAATGGGCATTGTCTGTGAGTCAAAGTGGAAATGCTTATAGTCGGGATTTTTGTCGAGAATGTCGAGAAGCATGTCTACCATGTAGCCCAGCATATGCTGTGTGCGGCGTGCGGAGAAACGCCATTCTCTGTCCCAATGGGTGTTTGATATAAAATGACACTGAATTTTATTGTTCTTGTCCATATCCGTTCTCCTTATCCTTTGATAATTTTCATTATTTCGGCAAAGTTGTTGCAGAAGTGTGAGCAAACAGCCTTTGTGCCGCTTGATTCGATGTTGCCGCCTGTAATGCCGATTGTTGTGTAGCCTGCAAGACGTACGGAGCAGGCACCTGCACCGCTGTCCTCAATGCCGATAACTCTGTTTCTGTCGGCAAAGGCTTCGCCGAGACCTACGATTGAGGTTTCGGAATAAAGCCAGGGATGGGGCTTGGGTGAAAGCTCGCCGAGAGTGCCTACGCTGCCCTTGCGAAGGGGGAAGCCCGCCGAGATAATTGCATCGTAGAAATCCTTGGGGTCGCCCATTCCGAGTGTGCGGAATGCGGAAAGAATTTCGGGCCATGCCTTTTCGTAAAGACCCGAGGTGACAAGACCGATTTTAACGCCCATGTCCTTGAGCTCAAGAAGGAAGTCCTTAACGCCCTCTGTGGGAGTGAATGCACCCTCCTTGCCTCTGCCTGCCATGATTTCTTCCATTTCTCTGTGAGTGTGCTCAAAATAGAAGTTTCGAGCCTTTTCGAGTGACTCACCGGGGCAGTATTTATCGATGCAATACTGAAGATGCTCTGAAACGCTGTGACCCGAAACAAAGGGAAGGTCAGCGTCTTCAAGCTCAAACTTGGGATTGCCGAGCATGCTTGCGGTGCTCATCTGAATAATCCAGATCCAGAAATCCTCGCTGCGTACGGTTGTGCCGTCAAGGTCCATGAGGACTGCGTTGAGAGGGTATTCTGTCTTTACGGGATAAACGGGATAATAAACGGGATAAGCGATTGCCGATTTAACGCCTGCAAGGGTGTGGTTTCCGAACGAAACAAACTCAACCTTTTTGTCGCCTGTTGCAACAATGCAGTCAACGCCGTTTTTGCCGGTTATAAACCTGCCGTCTTCCGTTGTTTCAAGAAGATGGAAGCCGCTGTCGGGTCCGATAAGCCCCAAATCGGGGATATTAACTGTTTTATTAAGAAGCATACCAATTTCCTTTCTTAATACAAAATTACAAATTATTCTATCACATTAATTTAAAGTTGTAAATCATAAAATCAAATATTTAAAAATTATTTATGTTGAAATGTGCAATGTTTGGTGCTATACTGTATGTGGTATAATTTTGATTTTATAATCTTCTACCAAGAAAGGACGATGCAAATTGGCAGAAATCAAAAATTTTGACGCAGTTGCCGCTCTTGACGCAATGGATGCTCACGTTGACGATTGGCGTGACGCCACCAAGGGCAAGCAGAGAGGCATTTTCTCTTTTGACGATGTTGTTAACGTTAAGCTCAAAACTCTCAAAAAGAGAATCTACACAGACATTGAATCCCTTCCCGCATGGAAGATGAAGGAATGCATCTACAAGGGAATCGGCGATTATGAATATCTCTATGATGAGTGGAAAGAGCTCAATGTTGGCGACAAATGGGGCAATAACGGCTGGAGTGCATTTTTTAAGAATTCATTCGATATGCCCGAAAGATTCGCAGGCAAGAAGGTTACTCTCAACGTTTATTTTGGCGGTGACTCACTTCTTTCGCTCAACGGCGAGCCCTATCAGGGTCTTGACCCCTTCCGCAACAGCGTTCTTCTTTCTGAAAACGCAAAGGCGGGCGAGCACTTTGACGTTGATATCGAGTCATATTATGTATGGCACTCAAACGAATCAACAGTTAAAACCCTTTCCTGCTCATTCATCGGCGTTGTTGACCCCGTAATCGAAGAGGTTTACTGGGATTTCAAGGCTGTTTTCAACGCACTCTTTATGCCCGTTCTTGATACGGGTCTTGCAGAGCTTATCCGCTCCGCACTCAAAGAGGCTTTCACTCACGTTAACTTTGACGTTGACGGTGACGAGTTCAAAGCAGGTCTTCTTGAGGCACAGAAGGTTCTCAAAGAAAGAGTTTACAACAACCCCAACTACAAAACAGAGGGTATGCTTTCTCTCGTAGGTAACTCCCACCTTGACATCGTTTTCATGTGGGCATACAAAGAATATGTTCGTAAGCTCGGCAGAACTCACGCAACAATGCTTCGTCTTATGGAGCAGTATCCCGACTTTATTTTCTCACAGAGCACAGCTCCCACATATATCGAAATGGAAAAGAGATATCCCAATCTCTTCAATCAGGTCAAGAAACGCATTGAAGAAGGCAGATGGGAATACATCGGCGCAATGTGGGTTGAGCCCGACTGTAACCTTGTTTCGGGTGAATCCTTTGTCCGTCAGCTTCTTCACGGCGTAAGATATGCCGAAAAGACCTTTGGAATCACTCCCAAAACCTGCTGGGTACCCGACGTATTCGGTAACGGCTATGCAATGCCCCAGATTCTCAAGAAGGCAGGCGTTGAATATTTTGTAACCCACAAAATGGGTATCTGGAATGACACAAATCCCTGGCAGTACAGCACTTTCTGGTGGGAAGGTCCCGACGGCTCAAAGGTATTCTCAATCGTTCCTCCTACTCACTTCATCGGTACTGTTGAAGCTGACTCACTCAAGATGAACTGGAAGAAATATACCGACAAGGCAACCATCGGCGAATCCATGTATTGCTACGGCTGGGGCGACGGCGGCGGCGGTGTTGACACCGAAATGCTCGAATATGCAAAGCGTTACAAGAGCTTCCCCGGTCTTCCCGAAACAAAGCCCAGCAAGATTGAAGATTCACTTGCAAGAATGAAGGCAAAGGCAACCGACACCAACATTCCCACATGGAAAGACGAGCTTTATCTTGAAGAGCACAGAGGTGTTCACACAACCAAGGCTCTCCTTAAAAAGCTTAACAGATACAGCGAAAACCTCTACCGTCAGGCAGAAATTTTTGCATCAATCGCAATGAAATACGGCTATGAGTATCCTCTTGAAAAGCTTAACGAAGGCTGGCAGATGATTCTCACAAACCAGTTCCACGATTCACTTCCCGGCTCACACATAACCGAAGTTTTCGGCGATCTTTGTGCAATCTATGATGATATCATCAAAATCGGTGAAGAAGTCCGTGACGGTGCACTCAATGCAATCGCAGGTAACATCGGTGCAGGCGAAAAATACGGCAAGCCCTTCGCACTCTTCAATTCACTCGGAGTTGCCGCAACCTCAAAGGTTGAGCTTCCCTATAAGGATGTTGAAATCTTTGACGCAGAGGGAAACAAGGTTCCCGTTCAGGCATACACAAAGCTTGACGGCACAAAGGTTCTTGTTTTCGTTGCAAAGGACGTTCCCGCTGTAGGCTATAAAGTATATTACACAAAGGATGCAGTTGTTGCAGAAGCAAAGGCAGTTGACTGTGCAGACATCGAAAATGCAAACTTCAGCCTTAAGTTTGATGCAGCCGCAGAGCTTGTTTCAATCTTCGACAAGAAGAACAACAGAGAAGTTCTTGAAGGCAAGGGTAACGTGTTCCGCATCTATGAAGACCTTCCCGGCAAGTATGATGCATGGGATATCGTTGCAACCTATACAGACCGTGAATTTGAAACCGAGGCAGGCAGGATTGAATCTGTTGTCTGCGGCGATGTATTCACCTGCGTAACAATCGCAAAGAATATCATGAAGTCAACTCTCAAGCAGAACATTATCCTTTATAATGAGCTTGACAGAATTGACTTTGACACATTCATCAGCTGGCATGAGCAGGAGAAGCTTCTCAAGGTTGGCTTTGATGTTGACATCAAGGCACAGAAGTTCACAAGAGATATCGCTTACGCAACAATCGAAAACTCCAACTACCGCCACAATCCCTATGACAAGGCAAAGTTTGAGGTTTCGGCTCATAACTTCATCGATATGTCAGAAGATGATTACGGTCTTTCAATCCTCAATGACTGCAAGTACGGCTACGAGGTTAACGAGCAGAGAATGATTATCACACTTCTCAAGGCTCCCATGAATCCCGACCCGAAATCAGACAGAGGCGACCACTACTTCACATATTCACTCTATCCCCATGCAGGCAGCTGGAAGGATGCAGAAACACTTGTAAGAGGTCTTGAACTCAACAATCCCATGCTTCCCGTTGAGCTTGCAGCAGATGCAAAGGGTGCAGAAAGTGCATCATTCATCGCAGTTGACGGCAAGAACGTTACTCTTGAAGCGGTCAAGATGTGCGAGGATGAGGATGCTTACATTGTCCGTTTCGTTGAAAAAGCAGGCAGAAGAGCAGCGGTTAAGGTTAATTTCTTTGCTGAAATCGCAAGCGTTGCGGAATGTAACCTTCTTGAAAGAGAAGACGTTGCCGCCGATATCGCAGACGGCAAGACCATGACATTTGAAATCAAGCCCTTTGAAATCAAGTGCTACAAGGTTAAAACAAAATAATCCGTAAATAAGAACAGGGTGTACCGTTTTTGCGGTACACCCTGTGTTCTTATTTGATTGACTCAATAATCTTTCTGAATTCTTCGTTTGCTCTGAATTCATCTGAAAGGGGATATCCGCTTTCCAGAGCGTCTTTGATTGCATGGGCAATATTATCGTATCCGCCTTTGAAAGCTTTTGTTTTATCAAATTCAAGACCTTCAACAAGATATGAGGTGTGGGTTGTGATGTCGGGCATCTCCTCATACTTAACGGCAAGCTCCGCTTCTTTTCTGAAGCATTCAATTGCACCCTTGTCATCGCCGTTATTGTGCTTGATAACGCCGAGATAGCCGTAGTTGAAAATCATCAGATACCAGCTTCGACCGTAGTCACCGTCAGGCATAACAGACTGAACAAAATTAAGATATGCCTCAATTGCATTGACATCACGCTCGAGGATGCAGCTTGCCTTGCGATTTATCATTTCGCCGAGAAGCTGAACCAATGAGGAAAAACCGTTTGCACATGCCAAATATCTTTTTTCGGTACCGTGAGGATAAAGCATCATAGCCTTTATTTCTTTTGCATCATGCATCGACGGCATTTCATCGAGAATTGCATCAACAGCCGAAATGTTTACACCGCTGTTTTCAATTCTGCTCAATGATTCCAGATAGCTGCACATTGTGCTTTTCGCTCTGACTCTGATTGAGTCATCCGTGCAATAATTCTGAATGATTTCATACACTCTTTCTGCCTCTTCTCTTGATTCAAGAAGCTTTTCGGGCTCGTTATAACCATAAGAAACAAGAGTTGACAGATAGCATGAAAGCAGTTTGTAGTTGCCGGGGAATTCGGTTGTTGCTTGCTTCATAAGCTTTCTTGCCTCTTCGTTATCCTTAAGGCAAAGCTCTTTAAAGCTTTCCAGATAATTTTTGATTTTATTTTCCTGTTCAATTGTTTTTATTCCGAGAATCGTATCTGTTGTTACACCGAAAAACGATGCGATTGCGGGCACGAGTGTGATGTCGGGATAGCTTTCGCCCCTCTCCCATTTGCTGACGCTCTGATATGATACATTGAGGAATTTTGCGAGCATTTCCTGTGTAAGATCTCTTTCCTTGCGAAGCTTTTTGATTGTTTCTCCGATATAAATTGACATAATGGTTACCTCCGAAAATTATTTGTTTAACAGCGCTGTTTACAACCAAATAATAACCCGAAAAAACAAAAAACACAATAACGCCGTTATTGAGAAAACTAAACCGCAGGGCGAGAAATCAACGGCAAGAAATTAGAGGCTGCTTCGTGCGAAACAGCCCCTTTTGTTTTATTTAATCAAATCGTTCTTTTTAATGAAATCGATAACTTCGTCAACTGTTGTGAATGCAAGGGCAACAACGGTATCAGCGCCGCCGTAGTAGATTGCGATTTTACCGCTTTCGCTGTCAGCAAGTGCCGCACACGGGAAGACAACGTTGGGCACGTCGCCAACGCATTCATATAATTCATGGGGGGCAAGCAGGAAGCAGTCTGCTCTGTGGAGCACCTTCCAGGGCTCGTCTTTGTCGAGAATTGCCGCACCCATTGCATAGGTGAAGCCGTTGCAGCTTGTGAGCACGCCGTGATAGAACATCAGCCAGCCTTCGTCGGTTTCAATGGGAGTGGGACCTGCACCGACCTTTGTCATTTCCCAGTTTTTTTCGGGCTTCATGACAAATCTGTGCTTGCCCCAATAGGTCAAATCCTTGCTGTGGCTGAGGAAAATGTCGCCGTAGGGTGTGTGACCTCTGTCGCAGGGACGGATAAGAAGAAGAAATTCGTCATTGACTTTTCGGGGAAAGAGCACGCCGTTTCTTGCAACGGGATAGCACGCATCCTCAAGCTGTGTCCACTCCTTGAAATCGGTTGTGTATGCAATGCCGATTGTTGTGCCGTGGGGAGTGAGATTTACCCATGAAAGATAATATTTGTCGTCAATTTCGCAAAGTCTGGGGTCATATCCTCTGAAAATAACCTTATCTTCAAGCTCCCAGTTGATTGCATCTTTGCTGTAACCGACAACAAGAGTATGGTCACGGCTCATAACGTCAACCCTGAAAACGCCTGCAAAGCCGTCGCCGAAGGGCACAACCGCAGAGTTAAAAATGCTGTTTGCCATAAAGAGATTATCTCTTGTGATAATGGGGTTGTTTGTGTATCTCCAGACGGGATATTTCCAGCCTTCGGGTTTATCCTGCCAGGGAATATTGGGTATTTTTGCACCGATGATTTTAGCCATGATAATTCTCCTTATATTTTAATTGTATTTGTTCGCAATAATTTCAGCCTGTTTTTTCATTTCGTTTCTGACATCCTCGGGAGAAATAATTTCAACATCATCCCCGAAGCCGAAAACCCATGCAAGGAATTGCTGGCTTACAACAACATTTACGCTGACGGTGAAATGCTCGTCGCCGTCTTTGATGACGATTATATCCCTGCCGAAGCGGTCAAGCACGGCACCCACAAGGTGATTTGCAAAGCGGAGCTTAACCTTTTGCTCGTTACCGCCGAACATTCCGAAAACGGATTTTGTGTAAGCCGACATATCAACCTTCTCGAATTCCTTTATGCCTTCTCTTTCGTTATCCGTTATGG
Organism: Clostridia bacterium; assembly: GCA_017473165.1. Lineage (GTDB taxonomy): Bacteria > Bacillota > Clostridia > Oscillospirales > Acutalibacteraceae > CAG-177. The sequence goes on from JAFUNA010000021.1 coordinate 16,146, forward strand.
AAACCTTGAACATTTTGTCAACTCTGTAGTGCTTCATCTTTCCCGCATCGGAATCCCATGCGAGCATATAATAATTTTCATCGTCCCATATAAGAGCAAAGGGGCTGACCTCATAGAATTTTCCGTCATGTCTGAAACGGCGTTCTTTTGTGACGGTATATTCAAAATACTGATATCTGATTTTTTTGTTTTGCGTTATTGCATCCGAAATGGCGTCAACGGTGTAATAAATGCTCTCGTTCATGCTCTTGACACGGTTGCTGACATAAACCTGACGCTGCAAAAGCTGACCGTCATAAACGCTTGCAAGGCTCTCGATTTTTTTGATGAGCTTATAGGTTTTATCCTGCGTTATGAATTTTGATGACTGAACGCTGTCAACAAGGAGCTTTAATTCGGGCAGCTCAAAATCACGCTCGCCTATGTAATATCCGCCGTTTCTGCCCTTGACCTGAACAATATCGACGCCGAAATTGCAAAGAGCTTCAATGTCATCATAGATGCTTTTTCTTTCTGCGGAAATATCATTTTTTTTGAGCTCGTCAATAATCTGTGCCGTGCTTACGGGATGATCCTCGTCGGAATGCTGCATAAGGAATTTAACAAGATACAGAAGCTTGAGCTTCTGATTGGGTGATTTAGCCAATTCAACACGCTCCTTTCCTGCTCATTATATACCATTAAAAGTCCGATAACAAGGACTTTTAAAAATATTTTGACAATTTGTGAAATTGCATTTATAATAGAGCAGTTGAATTTTAATCTACGGTAAAATCGGAGGCGGTTTACATGGCTATTTATAAAAACAGAATCGATTTGCATATGCACACCGAAAGCTCCTTTGACGGGCATTATCCCGCAGAGCTTATGTGTGAGGCGGCGGTAAAAAATGAGCTTGCAACAATTGCGATAACAGACCATTTTGACGTTGATTTTTTTGAGGAGCACCGTCTTGATTCACGCCAGAAAAGCAGCTATGAGGATATAATTTCCGCAAAGGAAAAGTTTTCGGGTAAAATCAAAGTTTTGAGGGGCATAGAAATGGGTCAGCCCACCTATGATTTGCCGCTGACGGAAAAATCTCTTGCACGCTTTGAATACGATTTTGTTATCGGTTCAATACATAATCTTCGCAAAACTCCCGATTTCTGTGAGCTTGATTATCAGAATTTGACACAGGATGAGGTTTATTCGCTGCTCGAAAAATATTTTGAGGAGGAGCTTATTCTTGCAAAGTGGAACGGCTTTGACACCTTCGCTCACCTCACATATCCCATGAGATATATCGTTCAGTCGGGCAGATTCAACACGGATTTAAGCCGCTTTGACGATGTTACGGATGAAATCTTCAAAACCCTTATTGCAAACGGAAAAGCCCTTGAAATCAACACAAGCGGACTCCGACAGCCCATCGGCAAAACGATGCCAACGGAGAATTATGTCCGCAGATTCAGAGAGCTGGGCGGCGAATTTTTAACCCTCGGCTCGGATGCTCATTTCACCGAGCACGTCGGTGCGGGCATTGACGAGGGCTACGCCATAGCGGAAAGCTGCGGCTTTGAATATGTAACATATTTCGAAAACCGCAAACCCGTTCAGGTTAAAATTGAAAAATGAAACAACAATGGCGGCAGGATTTTCCTGCCGCCTTAAGTTTTAGTTTTTAATTATCGGGCTTGCGTTGATTCCGACGTTGCGGAGCACATATTCGTAGCTCCACTGCTCGTCGTCACGCCATGCACCCGGTCCGTGCCATGAACAGTTTTCTTCGGTAAGGTGAACGGGTCCGAAGCTGTTGTAGCGGTTGCCGAAAAGTGTTATGTCAACCTTGTGGCTGCCTTCGCCGAGACCATCAAGCTGAAGTTTGTAGGGCGGATAAACAATCTTGCCCTTGCTTTCGCCGTCAACGGTAACGTCAACGAGAGTGCCGATGTATCTGGGGATTTCAATTTCCATTCCGTCGCCGTCTGCCTCAACGTGATAGGTGATATTTCCGCCGTAGAAGGGAAGATTCTGCTTTGTGATTGAGTCAAACGCAAGCTTTTCGGGCAGGGTAGTGATAACCGCCGTGCTGCCCAGCTGTCTTACGCCGAAATCGCCGAGAAGATAGCACCATTCGGTGTTTGTTGTTTTGCCGAAGGGGATTGTGACTTCAATAATGTTTTCACCCTTAACAATTTCGGGAACGGGAACGGTCTTGATATCCTTGTCAACATACCAGCCCGTGATGTTAACGGGTACATCCTTGCCGTTCATGCGGATTTTTGCTTTTTCCGCATCTTCAAGAGCAAGCTCTGCACCGCTGTAAGCAATTTCGCTGTTAACCGTGAATTTAAGGGTTACGGAATGTTCAATAACCTCGGGGTCAAGCACCCAGGGCTGTGCAACGCTTCCGCCCCTTGCAACATAACCGAGAGCCTTGCGGCATATGTTATCAAGTATAAGTATTTCTTCCTTGGGCTGATATTCGCCGCCGTCAAGGGCAAATTCTGCCATGTCGAGCAGCAAAACATTACGCTCGGAGAGGGTATAGGGAACAAATGCGGGAATTTTAACCGCATTTTCATATTTCTTGTCTGCGGTTTCGGCAATTGCATCCGTTCTGCCGTCGTCAAGCTTTAAGAGAAGGCTGTCATAATCGTAAAGAGTTTTTGAAATAACGGTGCAGCCGTTTTTATATTCGCAGGCAATGGGGCTGATTTCACCGCTGATTGTGTTGTAAACATAGGGTGTGTATTCGCCCTTAACGCTGATTCTCAATCTGTTTCTGTCGCAGACATCCTTGTTGTAGGGCTCGCAGCAACGGCTGATAAAGAGCCAGCTTGAATTGCCGTCACGGCGGAGCTGATAGAGGAATCTGTCCGAAAGTCTGCCGTTTGCAAGGCGGAGAGTAACCGTGCGGTTATCCTCGAGAGCAGTGAGGAGCTTGTCACGGTCATACTGGATTACGGTTGCGGCGTCATAGAGAGCCTTGCCTCTTTCACAGGGGATACCGTCAACAAATTTGGGAGCATCGCCCATGAAAATGAGCTTGCCGCCCTTTGCCGCAAACTTTTCAAGACGGTCAAGGGTTGTTGAGCGGATTGTTTCGCAGTCGGGAACGATGATTGCATCGTATTCCATTTCGCCGACCTTAAGGGGTGCACCTGCGTTTTCGCAGAGTATGGGCAGAAGCGATTCGCTGATGAAGTTGAAGTCTATGCTGCCCTTGAGAAGCCAGTCTGTAACGTTCCGGAACTTTCTGTCCATGTTTTCACGGGCAAGAGCGGTTTTATCGTTGGGACCCCAATGAAGCCAGAAGCTTTCAACGGGATGGATAACACCGACCTTGACAACGGGCTTACCTCTTGTCATTGCGGTATTGACTCTTGCAAAGTGGTCTTCAAGATATGAAAATTCTTTCCACCAGGGTGACTGATAATGGATTGAAGCGGGGTAGTCACGCTTTGCTTCGCCGCCCATTGCGTACCATGAAAGGTGAGGAACTCTGATTGTTACGCCAAGGCAGGCCTGCCAGTCGCCGTGGAGCTTATAGCCTCTGAAATCATAGTCCCAGCCCGTAACGCCGTAAAGCTCGGAAAGCATACCTTCTCTGCCGAACTGATGAACGGCGGACTGTGCCTGCTTTGCGGTTGTGAATTCAAAGCTTGCGCAAAGCATATCGATGCCGGGCAGGTCAAAGCCTCTGTAGGAGCGCATTGCATCGCCCAAAGCAGCGGTCTGGCTGTGGAGAGAGGGTTCTTCCATCATGTGACCCGTGAGGGCAATTCCGTTTTCACGGCACCATGAGCCGCAGACATCGGCAAAGGCTTCGGCAAAACGCTCTGAAATGTGGTCGTGATAGTGATATCTTGTTGTTGAAACCTTGCCTTCGGGAAGCTCCCAGAAAATTTCGGGCAGAGTTTCAATAATATCTTCGTTATACTGTGCCTTGTACGTTTCGGGAATATCGTCTGTCCAGGGCATAGTGATATCATCTGTATCCCATGAGTTGTCAAGAACTCTCTTGCGGGTGAACTGGGGCTCATCGGTGAAAATTGCGGGAACAACTCCGCCGAAATAATTGCCGACTGTTTCCTTGTATCTTTCGTGAGTGACCTCAACAAAACGCTTGACCGCCTTGGGGTTGAGGGTGTCAAGATACGACTGGTTGTTGTACCATGGTGAGGAGGCATGAATTTTAACGTAAGCATACCATTTTGTGCCCTGTGCCTCATCGTTTTCGCCGATTTGCTTGTATTCCTTGAGATATCCGTTTTCGTCAAGAACGATATCGTAGCAGGCAATGAGCCAGCCCTTGCCCTCTCTGCCGCCCTCTGCTCTTGAGTCAACAAATTCGCTTTCGGCTTCTTCGTTGGTGCAGGGTACGGTTGTCATAAGCAGGCAGCGTGCACGGTATTGCTCGTCCTTTGTAACAAGTCCGCCTGCCGCACCGGAGGGCCATCTGTCCTCGTCATAAAGCCAGGCGAGCATATGCTCTTTATCGGCTTTATCGGCACAACATTTAATCAGACTCATGAAGTCATCAGAAAGATATTTGGTTGACATACCCGTGCGAACGTGCATATGGAAGCCGCCAAGACCCATTTCTTTGAAAACTTCTATCTGACGGCAGAGCTCTTCTGCCTTGAGGTCGCTGTTCCATGCCCAGAAGGGAGTGCCCCTGTATTCGCAGGTGGGATTTCTGAAAAGCTCGTCAGAAAGGGTCGGTGCGGTATTTTTCTTATAAAGCATAATTAAGCCTCCTTGTTTCTCATTCCTCGGGATGCTTGCAGAGAGGTTTGTCCTCGCTTGCAGTATTCCAGTTTATATAATTGTTTCTTTTTGCGTGATACCATTCCATTTCAAACATCTTTGCGCTGTCATCAACGGGAACAAAAAGCTGATTTCTGTAAAAATAGGGCTCGCCCTGCATTTCAACCGTTCCCAGATCGGTTTTTGCAAAGCGGTCGCCGACGGTGAAGGTTGCCCTGTGACCGTAGGCTTCAACATAAAGAGTTTCTTTTTCTTTTATGACCTTACCGCCGATGAACTGAATGACAACTCCGAACGGAGCGTACCATATTCCGTTTTTCTGTTCGGGATAAAGCTCTCTTGAAATGAGCTCAAGCATCTGACCCTTGAACGCCATTTTTGTCCAATCATAGGTGGGTGCGAGAGCGATGGGAGTAATCAGATCCTTGTCTTTATCAATTGTGAAAACGTCAAAAATTCTGCCGTCGGCAAGATATGCGGTGGCTGTCAGCTTGTTGCCGTCAATCTCAACAAGGGTGTAAGCGCCGATGCGGACCTCCTGCGGATAAAAGCAGGAATGCCATATTTTTTGAGCGTTGGAGTGATAGATATTTCCGCCGCCGTTGCCTACGATGTAGTGCACCGTGCCCTCGGAGGGCTTGTCGAAAAGCTCGTCACCCTTGGTGGGGAAGGTTCTTGCAAAGGAATGCTCGTGACCCTCAAAAAGAATGTCGAGTCTGCCTTCTTCAATGGGCTTTCGAAGCCACGGATAGCCGTCATTGTTCTGACCTTCGGGCATAACGGGATAAATGGGGAAGTGGTATGCACCCAGCTTCCATGTTTTGTCGCTATTTTGCAGGTCGTTATATGCCCAATCCTCAACAATCTGCGGAGCATTGATACCCATGACAAGAAAATGAGCGTTGCCGTAATCGAAGGAGTAGTTTTCGCCCGTATAACCCTCGGGACCGTTGTCGGGATAGGCGGGACCGAACTGAAAATCAAAGAAATCGGCGTGTTCAAGATAGAACTTGCCTGTGGGTTCGGGAAAATATGTGATGAAGCCTCTGTTATCGTGGTTGCCCGTTGTCATCATATAGGGCTTGCTTTCGATAATGCCCTTAAGACCCTCAAACATTCCGTTCCATTGAAGCTCATTCTGTCCGTTGTCGCAGTTGTCGCCTGCGGTGAAGATAAAACGGCAGTCGGGATGCTTTTTGAGTGCGTTTTTCAGCATATCGCCGACCATTGAGTAATCGGGAGCGTGGCAGGGATCGCCTTTCTGGTGGTCTGTAATAATGATAAAGCTGAATTTGTCGGTGTTTTCGGGCTCGGTTTCAAAGGTGAATTCCTCGCTTCTGTGTTCCGATGAGCCGACGGTGTAGGTATATTTTGTGCCGGGTTCAAGCCCCGAAAGTCTTACCGACCAATAGTTGCTGACATCGATATCGGTTTCCTTTGTTCTGAATTCGGCGGGCTGTTTTATCCATTCGCCGCCGTCTTTGCGGTAGAAAATATATCCCTCTTTAACCTCGGTGCAGGTACGCCAGATAACCGCCATTTCGGTTTTCGGGTCACCGCAGAAGGAGAGCATAATGTGATCGGGCAAAAATCCCGAACCTCTTTCGGGTTTATAGAAATTTCCGTTTGAATCAAGCATGGCTTTTCTCCTTTATCAAGCTAAATTCATTTTAGTAATTTCGTACAGATTTGTCAACCTAATTCAAATCTTTTTTAAACACTTTTTTATAAATACTTGATTTTTTAAAATAAATGTTATATAATCTAAAATGCAAAACTATTTACGGGGGGTCCGCAATGAAAAAAATTGCAAAACTCATCGGCTTAATGCTTGCATTGATTATTGTTATGTCAAGCGTGGTTATCTCTTCTTTTGCAGAGGGTGAAGGCTATCTTACATATACCGAATATTCAAGCTATGCAAAGCTCACAAAATGCTTAAGCGGTGCAAGGGGAACAATCAGCATTCCCTCAACCTATAACGGTCTGCCCGTCAAGGTAATCGGCAACGGTGCTTTCTCGGATTGCAGCCTCATAACCGAGGTAACAATTCCTTCAAGCGTGACAACGGTTGAGCAGAACGCATTCAACAGCTGCACATCGCTCAAAAAAATCACTTTCGGCGGCACAGCCTGCGAAATCGGAAACTCCGCATTTATCCATTGCAGCTCGCTTGAAAGCATCAAGCTGCCTTCCGCACTTAAAGAAATTCCCGCCGAAGCTTTCTATGACTGCACGGCTCTTGCTTCGATTTCAATTCCTTCAACCGTAACAACAATCGGCAAGGAAGCTTTCAAAATGTGCACTTCGCTGACCTATGTGGGAATTCCCGCTTCGGTCAAAACAATCAGAGATAACGCATTTATCGGCTGCTCAAATATTGAAAGCTTTTACGTTGCACCCGAAAACACGGTTTACAGCAGTTCAGAGGGCTGCCTTTACGGTCCTTTTGAAAGCCCCTATGACAGCGACCTTTCAAATCCCGTAACCGACAAGGCGTTCATTCAGTATCCCAACGCCAAAACCGCAACAAGCTATACAGTTGATGCGGGAACGCTCCGAATTGCCGACTACGCATTCGGCGACAACAAATATCTCACAAAAATCGTTCTTCCCGCAGGTCTTAAGGGCATTGATGATTTCGCTTTCTATAACTGCACAGCCCTTAATGATATTTCAATTCCCTCAAGCGTAACAACAATCGGCTCACAGGCATTCGGAAAAACAACCGCTCTCAAGAGCATAACCGTTCCCGGCTCTGTGTCTTCACTTGAAAATGTTTTCTACGCATCGGGCGTTCAGAGTGTTGTGCTTCAGAACGGTGTTAAAACAATCGGCACAAGATGCTTTGAAAACTGCAAGAGCCTCACAAGCGTAACAATTCCTTCAAGCGTTACAAAAATCGGCATCGGAGCTTTCTATGATTGCGTTAACCTTCAGTCGCTCCTTGTTCCCGACAGCGTAACATCAATCGGCAGCAGTGCATTTTCGGGCTGCAGCAAGCTCACTCTCAAGGTTTATGCAGGCTCAAAGGCTCTTGAATATGCCCAGAAAAACTCAATTCCCTACGAAATAGTTGACCCCTCGGTTACTCCTTCGGTCGGCGTTTCGGAAATTACGGTTTACGCTTATCCCTCAAAAACAAGCTATTATTATAAGGAAAACGTAGACACAAGCGGTCTTGTTCTTCTTGTTGTCAAGGAAGACGGAACAACAGATTATGTTAACAGCGGCTACACAATCAGCCCCTCAAAGCTCACAAAGACAGGCTCCGTTAAGGTTGACGTAAATTACGGCGGCTGCTCAACATATTTCAATGTTGAGGTTTCATATGCCTGGTGGCAGTGGCTCATAAGAATATTCCTTCTCGGTATTCTTTGGTATTGATTTTAAAAAATGCAGGATTATGTGCCGAATATTCAATGGGTCTTGCATTTATTTAAAATATATTGTATAATTATTCAAAACATTTCCGCCGGCTGATGCTTTCAGATGCGGAAGAAAAACAGGAGGTTAATTATGAAGAAAAAATTAGCTGTAGTTCTCTCAATGTTACTGGTTTTCGCAATGCTCTTTATGACTGCTTGCGGTGACAAACCGCAGACCGAAAATCCCGAAGCACCCGCAAACGATATTATCGCCAAAGTTAAAGTAGGCACAGGCGGCAACACAGGTACATACTACGGTTTCACAACTGCTGCATGCCAGATTCTTAACACAGCAGACTACACCTTTGAAGTTCTTTCAACAGGCGGCTCACAGGCTAATATCGAAGGCATCGAAGACGGTGACTATCAGATGGCAATTGTTCAGAACGACGTTATGAACTATGCTTATGCAGGAACAAACGGCTTTGCTTCACAGATTCAGTCCTTCTCGGCTATCGGCTGCGTATATCCCGAGGTTTGCCAGATTATTGCAACAAAGGCATCGGGCATCACTTCCGTTGCTGACCTTAAGGGTAAGAACGTTGCAGTCGGCGACTCAGGTTCAGGCGTATACTATAACGCAACACAGATTCTTGCAGCAGCAGGTATCGATATTGACAAGGATATCAACAAAACAGCAGCATCCTTCGGCGACGCTGCAACACAGCTCAAAGACGGTTCAATCGATGCAGCTTTCATCACAGCAGGTACTCCCACTCCCGCTATCACAGAGCTCGCAACAGCAACCGAAGTTGTAGTTGTTGACCTTGGCGAAGAAGTTATTTCAAAGCTCATGGCAGACTTCCCCTTCTATGCAAAATATGAAATGACAGCTACTGACTACGATTTCATCACAGAGCCCGTAAACACCGTAGCTATCATGGCAACCTTCGTTGTTACCAACGATATGAGCGACGATCAGGCTTATCAGATCACAAAGGACCTTTGGGAAAAGCAGGCTGATATAGCTGCTGCTCACGCAAAGGGCAAGGAAATGACAACTGATATCGCAGCAACAGCAATCGGTGATGTTCCTCTTCATCCCGGTGCAGAAAGATTCTACAAAGAGGCTGGCATAATTGCATAAGTTTCCGCTTCATTGACTCAAATGCCGCGATTTTTTAATTGCGGCATTTTTTTATACAGCACAAATTTACAGGAAAGGGGTAAAACTGCATGAGTGAAACTGTAAAAAACGAGATAGAGTTTGAGCAGGTTGATTCCGAAAAAATAATGCAGGAATTCGACCGTGAGAGCAATGTCAGAGTTTTTACCGGATGGAGAAAAACGGTTATTACCGCTCTTATGGCGGCTTTCAGCCTCTATATGATATCCATGGCTCTTCTTTTTCCCACGGCAACCAAATACACAAAGCTGACAACGTTTATGGCGTTTATAGTTTTTATCGGCTTTTTGATTTTCCCCGCATACAAAGCCCAGACAAAGAAAATTAACCATGTTCCTTTTTATGATATTATTCTGGCGGTTGTAAGCTCAGGCTGCTTCCTTTATTACACCATTTTCCAGAATGACATCATAATGATGAGCAAGCGAATCGGAACGGTTGAAATAATTGTTGCACTGATTGCAATAATTCTGCTCGTTGAGCTTGTCCGACGGGCGGTTGGCTTGCCGATTATCTTTGTTGCAGGTGCTTTTGTTCTTTATGCAACGATTAAAGCGTATACGGACAATCCCAACACCGCATTGAGAAACCTCATGTACGGCTTGTTCTATGATGTTTCAAACGGAATGTTCTCAACTCCCGTTTATGTTTGCACAACATTTATTGTTCTTTTCATCATTCTCGGTGCCCTTCTCGAAAGAACGGGAATCGGCACATTCTTTGTTAACCTTGCAAATTCAATTGCGGGTGCATCAATTGGCGGACCTGCAAAGGTTGCGGTTATTTCAAGTGCTCTTGAAGGTATGTATTCGGGCTCTTCGGTTGCAAACACGGTAGGCAGCGGCTCGATTACCATTCCCCTTATGAAAAGAACGGGATATAAGCCGGAATTTGCAGCGGCAGTTGAAGCCGCGGCTTCAACCGGCGGTCAGATTATGCCCCCCATTATGGGTGCAGCCGCATTCCTTATGTCCGAAATGACGGAAGTTCCTTATTCCAAAATTGCGATTGCGGCAATTCTTCCCGCAGTTCTTTATTTCATGGGAATTTTCCTTATGATTCATTTTGAAGCCAAAAAGCTTGGTCTTAAAGGTCTTCCCAAGGATGCAATTCCCAATTTCTTCAAGCTTATTCTCAAAAACGGCTACCTTCTTCTTCCCATCGTAATTCTTGTTATCTGCATGAACTATTTCAGTGCGGGCGTTTCTGCTTGCTTTGCAATTCTCGGTTCGCTTATTGTAAGCCTTGTTCCTCATGAAATTAACAAGAAAAATGCTTGGCGACTTCTCCTTCCCGTTATTCCCGTTGCCGTAACTCTCGGTATCTGGCTTCCCTTCGGAACAAAGAATATGCAGGTTGCGGTTTTCGCAGGCATGGCTGTTTGCTTCCTTCTTTCATTCGTTAATAAAGACCATTCGGCACTTACTCCCAAAACCGTTATCGAATCCCTTGAAAACGGTGCAAAGAATACGGTAGGCGTTGCTGTTGCTTGCGGAATGGCAGGTTTGATTTCGGGCGTTGTAACCATGACTGCTCTCGGTCAGCTGCTTATCAATACGCTTGTTCCCATTGCTGAAAACAGCACATTCCTTGCTCTTGTTCTCACAATGCTTTGCTGCATCGTTCTGGGCATGGGTGTTCCCACAACCGCAAACTATGTTATCATGGCAACCATCACCGCTCCCATTCTTATCAAGATGGGTATTCCGATGCTTGCGGCTCATATGTTTGTTTTCTATTTCGGTATCGTTGCCGACATCACACCTCCCGTTGCTCTTGCGGCGTATGCAGGCTCGGCAATTGCAAAATCGAATCCGCTCAAAACGGGCGTTACGGCAACCCGACTTGCAATCACGGCGTTTATCGTTCCCTATATCTTTGCCTACAGCCCCGAAATGCTTATCGGTATAGATATGGGAGTTGCAACTCCATGGTATAACGTTATTCTGCTTGTAATAACTGCAATCTGCGGCATTTATATAATCTCCGCAGGCATGGAGGGCTATATGTATAAGCATATGCCTGTATGGGAAAGAGTAATGGCTTTTGCAGGCGGTCTGCTTATGATTATTCCCGGTTGGCAAACCGATATTGCAGGATTTGCACTCATGGTGCTTGTAATTGTTCTCCAGAAAATAGGGGAGAAGAAAGACAAAAACAAAACAGCAGCGAAGGCTGCATAACAGAAAACCACCGAGGTCATCAGACTTCGGTGGTTTTAAGTTTATCAAGAAATTCTTTATCTTTTTTAGTCAGTTCCACGTTTTTAAGCATATCGGGTCTGCGTTCAAGCGTACGCTTAAGGCTCTGTTCACGCTGCCATTTCTGAATGTTTGCGTGATGACCCGAGATGAGAACATCGGGAACCTTTTCGCCGTGCCATTCATAGGGTCTTGTGTATTGCGGATGCTCTAAAAGACCCGAATAGTGGCTTTCAAGAGTGAATGCGTCCTCGTTGGCAAGAACGCCGGGCAGCATTCTTGAAATACTGTCCGCAAGCACCAGAGCAGGCAGCTCACCGCCCGTTAAAACATAATCGCCGATTGAGATTTCCTCGTCAACGATTTCGTCAATAACTCTCTGGTCGATACCTTCATAGTGACCGCAAAGAAGTGCAATGTTATCAAGCCCTGCAAGCTCCTTGACCCTTTCCTGCGTCAGAGTTTTGCCCTGCGGAGAAAGATAAATAAGGTGGGGCTTTGTGCCTGTTTCCTCGCAAAGAGCCTTGTAGCAATCATAAATGGGCTGGGTCTGCATAATCATTCCCGTGCCGCCGCCGTAAGGAGCATCGTCAACACGGTTATGCTTGTCGAGAGTATAATCCCTTATGTTGCGGCAGTTAATTTCAACGCAGCCGTTGGCTCGTGCTCTGCCGATAATGCTTTCGCCCAGAACGCTTTCACACATTTCGGGAAACAGGGTTAAAATATCAATCCTCATCGTCAAAAATACCTTTCAGGGGTCTGATAACAACACGGTTTTTTGCAACATCGGTTTCAACACACACATCGGGAATGGCGGGGATGAGATATTCCCTGCCGTTTTCGTCGGTGATGTGCCAGACGTCGTTTGCACCCGTTGCACTGACATCGGAGAGCGTGCCGTAAATCTTTTCGGGCTCATCGGCATCATAAACGGTGCAGCCGATAAGCTCTGCAATGAAATAGCTGCCCTTGGGAAGCTTTGCATCGCTTCGCTTCATATAAAGAATTTTACCGCGGAGCTTTTGTGCCTGTTCAATGGTGTCAACGTCTTTGATTGTCAATAAAACAATGTTGCCGTGCGGCCTTGCAGATTTAATCTGCACCGCACAGCCTCCATTGCTGTCAAAATATAAGGCTTTGAATTTAGCAGCGAATTCGGGGGAGTCACACCAGGGATTAACTCGGATTTCTCCTCTTATGCCGTGGGTGCCCACGATTTCGCCGAGTTCAAGATATTCTTTAATCAATTTCTACAACTACCCTTGTATCCTGGCGTGTTGCAGCGGCACGCATAACTGTGCGGATAGCCTTTGCAATTCTGCCCTGCTTGCCGATAACTCTGCCCATATCATCTTCGCCAACATGAAGGTGATAAACAACGGTGCCATCCTCGGCAGGCTCGTCAACGGTAACTGAAACTGCTGCGGGGTCATCAACAAGACCCTGAGCAATGCTGACAAGTAAGTCCTTCATAAATAAACCTCTCGGGCGTCGGATTAAAGAACGCCTTCCTTCTTAAGGATAGCCTTAACAGTGTCTGTGGGCTGTGCGCCGTTAGCGATCCACTGCTTTGCCTTTTCAGCGTCAACCTTAACCTCTGTGGGAGTTGCAACGGGGTTGTAGGTGCCGATTTCCTCGATGAATCTGCCGTCACGGGGATATCTTGAATCTGCAACAACGATGCGATAGAAAGGTGCTTTCTTTGCGCCCATACGGCGAAGTCTGATTTTTACTGCCATGATAATTTTCCTCCAAAATATATAAATATAAATTTTTTATAATGTATCAGCGTGTTTTTGCTGTTTTACATTCCGAACTGTGAGGGGTCAAAGCCGGCAGGCATTCTGAATTTCTGCTTTCTGCGGCGTTTTCCGCCCTTTTTGCCGCCAATCTGCTTAAACATTTTCTGCATCTGTCTGAACTGGGAGAGAAGTCTGTTAACTTCCTCAATGCTCTGACCGCAGCCTGCGGCGATTCTCTTTTTGCGGGAAGGGTTGATGATATCGGGGTTTGTTCGTTCCTTTTCGGTCATCGAGTAAATGATTGCCTTCATTCTGTCGAATCTGCGCTCATCAATTTCGATGTCCTTTGCCTTGTTGCCGATTCCGGGAATCATTGCAAGAATATCCTGAAGAGATCCCATTTTGTGAATCTGGTCAAACTGGTCAAGCAAATCGTTAAGGTCGAATTTATTCTGCATGAGCTTCTTTTCGAGCTCTTCCGCCTTCTTTTCGTCAATTGCCATTTCGGCTTTTTCGATAAGCGAAAGAACGTCGCCCATACCGAGAATTCTGGAAGCCATTCTGTCGGGGTGGAAAACGTCGAGGTTATCGAGCTTTTCGCCCGTACCGACAAATTTAATCGGTTTGCCCGTAACGGCTCTTGCGGAAAGAGCTGCACCGCCTCGGGTGTCACCGTCGAGCTTTGTAAGAATAAGACCGTCAATGCCGAGAGCTTCGTCAAACGACGTTGCAACATTAACTGCGTCCTGACCGGTCATTGCGTCAACAACAAGAAGAATTTCATGGGGCTTTGCTTCGGCTTTGACAGCCTTGAGCTCGTTCATGAGTTCTTCGTCAACATGAAGTCGGCCTGCTGTGTCAAGGATAACGTAGTCATAACCCTGTTCTTTTGCGAGCGAAATTGCTTCTCTTGCAATTTCAACGGGATTAGCCTGTCCTTTTTCAAAAACGGGAGCTCCGACCTGCTCACCGACAACCTGGAGCTGTTTGATAGCTGCGGGACGGTAGATGTCGCAGGCAACAAGCAGGGGACGGTGGTTATCTTTTTTGAGCATATTTGCGAGCTTTGCACAGTGGGTTGTTTTACCCGAACCCTGAAGTCCGCACATAAGAACAACTGTCGGCGGATGGCTGGCATAGGCAAGGCGGCTTTTTGTTCCGCCCATAAGACTTACGAGCTCCTCTTTAACGATTTTGATAACCATCTGGGAGGGGGTAAGGCTTTCCATAACCTTTTCGCCGATAGCCTTTTCGGTTACGGTGTTTGTGAAATCCTTGGCAACTTTGTAGTTAACGTCAGCTTCGAGAAGAGCCATGCGGACCTCACGCATTGCGGAGCGGACATCTGCTTCGGTAAGGCTGCCCTTGCTTCGCAGATTTTTAAACGCAGACTCCAGTCTGTCTGAAAGACCTTCAAATGCCAATTGTTTCACCTCTTTATATAATATGTATACGAATTACGAATCAGCTTTCGAGCAAGGTCATTGCTGCGGCTTTGATTCGCACGCTGCAGTCATTGATTTCTTTTGAAAGGCTGTGGCGGAGATTATGCTCGGCAATCTGGTTTGAATACTCGATAATCTCGTTAAGACCCTGCCTTACATCCTCAAAGCGTTTTGCCATGCCCAATCTGTTTTCCATATCCTGAAGCTGGGTTTCGGCGCGCTTTATTGCATCACGGACACCCTGGCGGGTAATTCCTTCGTTTTCTGCGATTTCCGAAAGGGAAAGGTCATCGTTATAATAATATTCCAAAAAATCACGCTGCTTTTCTGTGAGCATTTCGCCGTAGAAATCAATTAAGATAGCCATTTCATAATTCTTTGCCATATCAGACCCTCCTTTCGTAAATTATATATTGTATGATATTTAAACGCAATAAAAGGCGGCTTTTTACCCCGTTTTTCTGCGGTAAAAAAACCGACCTGTAAAGTTTCTGTGCTTTACAGGTCGATATTATACTAAATATTTTCGAAGATGTCAAGAGGAAATTTGACATTGGAAAAAGCCGATTTTCCACATTTTTCTCACATTTATTTAAAAAGATGCGGGAAAAGTCTGTATTTTGTGTTTTTTATCCGAAACATACCACAAAATGTGATTATTTATTCACATTTGAGGGTGGAAAACTTTTTTCAACGCCGTCGGTGTTTCATGCTTGTAAAGTTATGCAGCTTTACAGATGTTACTTTAAAGTAACGATTGTAACACCGTCTTCACCCTCGCCGTAAACGCCCAGTCGGCTGGATTTTACAAAGGGGGAAGCCTTAAGATAGCGTGTAACGGCACTTCGCAGAGCACCCGTGCCTTTTCCGTGGACAACGGTGAATTCATTCAGACCTGTGCGCAGACCCTGGTCGATGAATCTGTCAAGCTCGATAAGGCATTCGTCAACGGTCATGCCGCGAAGATCGAGGCGGGTTGAGGCTGCCATGTTAAGTCGGCTTTCAGCCTGTACTCTTGCGGTTGAACGCTTTTCCTGTTTTTTGACGTTGCTTTCGACAAGACGGAGATTTGCAAGCTTGACTCTTGTTTTGATTGAACCTGCCTGCACCTCGACATTGCCGTTTTTGTCGGCGGGGGAAAGCACCTTTGCACTTTTGCCGATGTCACGGATTATAACCGTATCGCCCGCAACAAGTGCACGGGGAAGCACATAGTCCTTGTCGTCGTCAATAACTCCGATAACGGGGTCAGCGGCGGCATCGATTGAATCAATGCCCTTTCTGACCATTGCCTTTGCACGTCTTGCAAGCTCGGCGGCATCCTTTGTTTTCTGCTGCTCTTTTTTGAGCTTTTCAAGCTCCTGCATAAGGCTGTATGCCTCACGCTTTGCCTGCTCAACAACACGGAGTGCCTGTGAACGGGCTTTTTCCATTTCTTTTTCACGCAGAACGGAAATTTCGTCACGGAGCTTTTCCGCATCAGCCTTATCCTTTTCTGCTTTAGCGGCAAGCTGCTTTGCGTGCTCATATTCCTTTTCCATGCGAAGTCGGGTTTCTTCAAGCTGGTCAACAACGTTTTCAAACTGTTTGTTTTCGGTTGAAACAAGCTCGTTCGCACGGCTGATAACACCCATATCAAGCCCGAGCTTTTCGCTGATTGCAAGAGCATTGGACTTGCCGGGCACGCCGATAAGAAGCCTGTAGGTTGGTCTTAATGTGTTGACATCAAATTCGCAGCAGCCGTTTTCAACACGGGGAGTTTCGAGTGCGTATGCCTTAAGCTCGGCATAGTGGGTTGTGGCTGCGATTTTTGCACCCTTGAAGTGAAGTGCTTCAAGGATTGCAATTGCGAGTGCCGCACCCTCAACGGGGTCTGTGCCCGCACCGAGCTCGTCGATGAGAATAAGGCTGCTGTCGTCGGCATCGTTGAAAATACCGATGATGTTTGTCATGTGGGCGGAGAAGGTGGAAAGCGATTGCTCAATGGACTGCTCATCGCCGATATCCGAAAGAATTTTATCAAAAACGGAAATTTCGCTTCGATCGCCTGCGGGAATCATCAGACCGCACATCGCCATCATTGAAAGCAGACCGAGAGTTTTGATTGAAACGGTTTTACCGCCTGTGTTGGGACCCGTTATAACAAGTGTATCGAATTCGCCGCCGAGCATTATGTCAACGGGAACAACCTTTTTGGGGTCGATAAGGGGATGACGTGCCTGACGGAGATTGATTATGCCTTTGTCATTGAGAATGGGGGGACAGCCCTTGATTTTATAGGCATACTGTGCTTTTGCAAAGATTAAGTTGAGCTCAAGGGCACATTCATAGCTGCTCTTGATGCTTTGACCGAAATCGCCTGCGGATGCGGAAAGCTCGGCAAGAATACGCTCGATTTCCTCACGCTCTTTTGTCTGGAGCACACGGATTTCGTTGTTTGCCTCAACAACTGCCATGGGCTCGATGAAAACCGTTGCACCGCTTGCAGAGGTATCATGCACAAGACCTGGAATTTCGCTTCTGTGCTCGCTTTTGACGGGAACAACATAGCGTCCGTTACGCTGTGTTATGATGTTTTCCTGCAGATATTTTGAATAATTCTGTGAGCGTGAAAATTTATCAAGCTGCTCACGGACCTTGGATTCCTGAATGCGGATCTTGCGGCGGATATCCTTGAGAGTGGGGGAGGCGTTATCCGAAATTTCCTCTTCGCTGATAATGGCGTTGAAAATTGCGGATTCAAGGAATTTATTGGGTACAAGAGCGTTGAAAAGAGGGTCAAGTACGGTCTGAACACCTGCGTTTGAGGCTCTCCATTGGGAAAGAGTGCGGATAACCCTTAACACTCCGCCTATGTCAAGCAGCTCTTTTGTGTTGAGTACGCTGCCTGCGTTTGCACGGCTCAATGCGTTGTTGACGTTTTTCAGTCCGCCGAATGACGGACCTCCGAAGCGTGCAAGCAGCATATGAGCATCAACCGTCTGATTAAGCAGTGCTCTTGCAAGGTCAAGGTTGCTTTCGGGTTTCAGATGCAGAGCCTCATAGCGTGCATCATCGCAGCTTGTGAAATCCGCAAGCCGTTCAAGCACCTTGTCAAATTCAATTGACTTTGCGTGTTTATCAAAATTCATTTTATTTCTCCTTATGGAGCGGTGTTATTCTTCTGTTTCTTCTTCAGACACTTCTTCCGAAACAGCTTCCGTTGTTATAATTTCACCGTTTTCATCGGTTTCGGGAACGGGCTCTGCCGTTATTTCGGGAATAGTTGTTTCAACGGGAGGAAGGGTTGTTTCTTCCGGCTCGGGCTCGGTTCTCTTTTCGGTTGTGCCGATGATTTCCTGTCCGTCAACAGCCTGGATTGAAGAAACATACATACCGCCGCTTCTTTCACGAAGGGTTATTTTCATATATTTGTCGGGCTCGGGTGCTTCGTATTCGCCGTCGGCAACCTGTACCCAAGCCTTGTTGCCGATATAGCCTACGCTCAAAACAAGGCTGCTGCCCTGCTTTTCGATGTCGTAGACCTTGGGAGTGTAGGCGGATTCAACGCCCGTAATGGGAAGAATGTAGCTCTGCAGAGCCGCATCGTAGGTTATATCGTATTCGCTCATGTCGATTGATGAGTGCATAGATGCAATGTCGATTTCATTGCCGAAAAGGTTGTTGAAATGAGTTTCAATATCCTTCTGCGGAACAACAATGCCGAAGGTTTCGCCCTCGGAATAGGAATACTTGTCAGCACCATCTTCGCTCATAAGCAATGCCCACACGGCACTGTTGAGAAGCTGTGAAACATCCGCCTGTGTGAGGTCGTCAAACGGGTCAGGGTCGAACATGACAACGGGTGCAAGCATTTTTTCATATTCAGCCTTGTCAGCGGTTTTGTCCGTCAGATTTTTAATTCCGTTCACGGCAAAGGTGATAACGGTTATAAGACCCACAACCGCAAGGATGCTTGCAATAACGCCGACGGGAAATGCAAAGTTATTTTTGCTGCCCTTTTTCTTTTTTCTTTCAGCCAATTTAATGCCCCCTTATCTTATCTGACCGTTGCCGCTGATAACGTATTTTGAGCTTACCATATGTTCAACGCCAAGAGGACCTCTTGCGTGGAGCTTCTGGGTTGAGATTCCGATTTCCGCACCGAAGCCGAATTCTCCGCCGTCGGTAAATCTTGTTGAAGCGTTAACATAAACCGCTGCGGCATCAACCTCCGACTTGAATTTTTCGGCGGCAGCATAGCTGTCTGTTATGATTGCCTCGCTGTGACCCGTACCGTACTGTGCAATGTGTGAAATTGCTTCGTCAATATTCTCAACGGTTTTAACGCTGATTTTATAGTCAAGATATTCCGTTGCCCAGTCATCGTCAGTTGCGGGAACGGCATAAGGAAGAATTTCGCAGACGGCTTCATCGCCTCTGATTTCAACATTCTTTTCCTTAAGTGCTTCGCCAACGGGAATGAGAGCAATTTCGGCAATATCCTTGTGAATGAGCAGGCTTTCGCAGGCGTTGCACACGGAAACTCTTGATGCCTTTGCGTTTGCAACGATATCCGCAGCCATGTTGATGTCGGCATCTTTATCGATATAAACGTGGCAGTTGCCGACGCCTGTTTCGATAACGGGTACGGTTGCGTTTTCAACAACGGAGCGGATAAGTCCCGCACCGCCTCGGGGAATGAGCAAATCCACATAGCCGTTAAGACGCATAAGCTCTGTTGCAGCCTGTCTTGAAATGTTATCAATAAGAATTATGCAGTCCTCGGGAAGCCCCGAATCCGCAAGAGCGGAACGCATAACCGCTGCGATTGCCTTGTTTGAATTGATGGCTTCCTTGCCACCTTTGAGAATAACCGAGTTACCCGCCTTGAGGCAGATTGCGGCGGCATCGGCGGTAACGTTGGGTCTTGCCTCAAAAATAACGGCAATAACGCCTATGGGCACGGAAACCTTTTCTATTCTCAATCCGTTGGGACGGGTTTCGCCCCAAAGAGTTTTGCCCACGGGATTTTCGCCTGCGGCAACCTGACGCAGACCGTCTGCCATGCCCGAAATTCTGTTTTGAGTGAGGGTAAGGCGGTCAATCATAGCCTCGGAGATACCCGCATCACGGGCAGCTCTTATGTCCTTCGAATTTTCTTCAAGAATGAATACCGTGTTCTTTTCGAGTGCGGCTGCAATTGCATTGAGAGCCTTGTCGATTGCCGCTCCGCCTGCCTTTGCAAGGATTATTTGTGCAGCCTTTGAGCGTGCACCTGTGTTAATCATTTCGCTCATGTTCATACCTCCGCTTTAGCCTTAAACAGAGTGCCTGTCTGTCTGCCGTCAATGAGTTTGTAGATGTCTTCGGGGTCATCGCCGTTCATAACAACTGTGTTGATGCCCGCTTCGGTTGCGATTTGTGCCGCATGAAGCTTTGTTATCATGCCGCCCGTACCTCTGTTTGTGCCGCTTCCGCCCGCAAGGGCAAGAATATCGTCTGTTATCGCATCAACCGTGTGAATAAGCACGGCGTTTTCATCCTCTCTGGGATTTGCGCTGAAAAGTCCTTCGATGTCGGTGAGAATTATGAGGGTATCGGCACCGACGATTTTTGCAACGTGAGCCGAAAGGCTGTCGTTATCTCCGAAAACAATTTCTTCAACCGCAACGCTGTCGTTTTCGTTAACAACGGGGATTGCACCGTATTCGAAAAGCTTCATGAATGAGTTATGGAGATTTGTGTGTCTTTCCTCATTCTCAAAATCGTCTTTTGTGACGAGGAGCTGACCCGTTATGTTGCCGAATTCGCCGAAGAATTTGTCATAAAGGAACATAAGCTCGCATTGACCGACGGTTGCGGCAGCCTGTCTGCCCGGAGTGTCTTTGGGTCTTTCTTTAAGACCGAGCTTGCCTACGCCGACTCCGATTGCACCCGAGGTTACAAGGGTGACCTCAATGCCTGCGTTTTTCAGATCGCTCAAAACCTGTGCAAGCTTTGACATTCGGCGGATATTTATTTTTCCCGTGTCATAGGTGAGGGTTGATGTGCCGACCTTGACAACGATTCTTTTAACATCTTTTCTGTTAATCATTTTGCGTTACTTCTTTCTGAAATATCTTTTTATATGTTTTTTCGTTCTTCAGTTTGCCTGCGGCACAGAACGAAATTTTTGTTAAATCAAGCAATTCTCTTGCCGTTCCTTTGAGCTCGTCAAGGGTAACTGCACGGATTTTGTTAACAACCTCGTCCTCTGTGGTGATTTTATTATAGAGCAGAACGTTTCTGCCGTTTCGTGAGGTGCGTGAGGAAACGTTTTCAAGATTCATAACAAAGCCTGCAACGGATTGCTCCTTTGCTCTTGCAAGCTCTTTTTCGGTTACGGTTTCGGGGAAATCCGAAATGATTTTCAACGCTTCTCCGATTGCTTTTTCTTCGGATTTTTCGCTCAATCCCATGCAAACAATGAAAACTCCCGCTTTGAGGTGAGAAACGCAGGCGGTGTCAACAGAATAAACCAGCCCGAGTTCTTCTCTTATACGCTGAAAAAGCCTTGATGACGATGCCGAGCCGAGAATTGATGAAATCAGCAATGCGGGTTCACGGCGTTTGTCGGTGAGCGAAATTCCGGGGAAGCCCATGACAAGCTGATTTTGCATTAAATCTTTTTTGAGGAGAGTCATACTTGTATGATATTCCGCCTCTGCGGGGTTGATTTCAAAGTTCGTATTTTCAAGAATATCAAAGTAACCTTTGCAGATTTCAAGAGCTTTTTCCCTGTCGAAATTTCCGCCGATGCTGACAACCATTCTTTCGGGCACATAAAACTTTTTCATGTGTGCGATAAGGCTTTCGCGGGTAACGGAATCAACGGTTTTCTCCGTGCCGAGAATGTTTGTGCCCAGCATACTTCCGTTCCAGACGTTTTCGTAATAAACGTCGGCGCAAAGGTCCTCGGGGCTGTCCTCATACATTGCGATTTCTTCTTTTATGACGCCCTTTTCAAGGGCAATATCATCCTCCGAAAGCTTCGGATTCATTATCATATCGCAGATTATGTCAAGTGCCTTTGCCATATGCTCCGAAAGGGTGTGAGCATAGAAGCAGGTCATTTCCCTTGCCGTGTAGGCGTTCATGATTCCGCCGATTTCGTCCATTTCAACCGCAAGGTCGAGAGCGGAGCGGGTTTTTGTGCCTCTGAAAAGCATATGCTCAATGAAATGGGATGTGCCTGCGGTTTCGGGAGTTTCGTAGCTTGAGCCGCTTGCAATCCACACTCCGAGGGAACAGGTTTTTGCGTTTTCAATTGGTTCAAGGACTATACGCAGTCCGTTGTTCATGGTTAAAATTTCAGTCATTTATCAGCCCTGCTTGTTATCAAAAATCAGTGTTATGTTTCCCATTGTTATTTTGTCGCCCGTTTTAAGGAAGGCTTTCTTTTCCACGGGATTTCCGTTGACAAGAACCTCCGATGCGGAGCGGATTTCCGTTATATACCAGCCGTTTTTGGAGCAGACGATTACGGCGTGAGTTCTTGAAACGGTGGGATAATTCAGAACAATATCGTTGTTTTTGTGTCTGCCTATGGATGCTTCACGGCTTACCAAGGGAAAAACATCGCCGTTGACGGTGTTAATGAGCTTTGTTTTGCCCAGCGGAGGGCGTTTGCGTCGAATGAGAGCGATGAAGCACAGAATAAGCACCGCAAGACCGAGTACGGGCAGCGAATAATGGGATATTTCCAGAACAAATTCGAGCATACTTCCTCCATTTTAATTTAAATTATATTTAGATAATGATATCACTATACTAATAAAAAGTCAATGCACCAAATATTAATATAAGAATATTTCATTTGACAATACGTGGGGATTGGTTAAGTGCAAAGTTCAAAGTGGTAAGTGCAAAGTGTCGGATAGGCTCCGCCTATGACCGATTTTAAATGCAAACAACAATAACTGCGTAGGGGGAAACCCTGTGTGTTTTCCCGATAATTTCAGCAGATTTTTGCGGGCAATTTGTGAATTGCCCCTACACACATTTTAATATAATTGCGTCGCAGACCCTTAACTCTGCATTTTGCACTTTGCACTCTGCACTTTATCCGCAAAGATGCTGTATTTCACTTGCTGAAGGTGAGTTAGTAGAAATATATTTTATAAATAATCTATAAAATAATAGTGACATTTGAAAAAAGTTGTGTTATACTATACTGTAAATCAGTATGTTCTACCCGAGGTGAGGCAATGTTTGAACAGATAATCAATGTTGACAGAATGGAGCAGGCGGTAAGCCTTTTCGGCAGCTTTGATGAAAACATCAAGCTTATCGAAAAAGAGTTTTCCGTTTCGGTAATCAGCAGAGGCTCGGAGCTTAAGGTTGCGGGCGAGGCGGAGAATGTTCAGAAGGGCGTAAGAGCAATCAACGGACTTCTGACTCTTATTAACAGAGGCGAATCCTTGAGCGACCAGAATGTCCGCTATGTGCTTTCTCTTGTCAATGACGGCAATGAAGATAAGCTTGTCCATATGGCAGCCGACTGCGTCTGCATAACCTCAAAAGGCAAGCCCGTAAAGCCCAAAACCCTCGGTCAGAAAAAATATATTGAAACAATCAGAAACAACACAATAACCTTCGGCATCGGTCCTGCAGGTACGGGCAAAACCTACCTTGCGGTTGCCATGGCTGTTACCGCATTCCGTGCAAAGGAAATCAACAGAATCGTTCTCACCAGACCTGCGGTTGAAGCGGGCGAAAAGCTGGGCTTTCTGCCAGGCGATTTGCAGTCAAAGGTTGACCCTTATTTAAGACCGCTTTACGATGCCCTTTTCGATATGCTCGGTGCGGAGAATTTTCAGAAGCACCAGGAGCGTGGCGATATCGAGGTTGCACCGCTTGCTTACATGAGAGGACGCACCCTTGATGACAGCTTCATTATCCTTGACGAAGCACAGAACACAACGGCGGAGCAGATGAAAATGTTTCTTACCCGTCTGGGTTTTAATTCCAAGATGGTTGTAACGGGCGACGTTACCCAGATTGACCTTCCCGACGGCAAGCGTTCGGGACTCAAAGAAGCAGTCAGAATTTTAAAGAATGTTGAAGATATAGGAACGGTAAGGTTCAGCGAAAAAGACGTTGTACGCCACAGACTGGTGCAGGATATCATCAAGGCGTACGAAAAACAGGATGAGGAGCGTAAAAGGAATGAAAGGAAAGGTTAAGGTAATCATTTCCAACGAGCAAAGCGAAGTCAGAATTCCTGCGGGCGTGCGTATGCTTGTGCGAAGATGCTGCACGGCTGTGCTTGTTCAGGAGCAGTTTGACGGCTCGGCGGAAGTGAGCGTTATGTTTGTTGACGATGACATGATTCATCAGCTCAACCTTCAGCACAGAAACATCGACAGGGCAACGGATGTTTTGTCTTTCCCCCTTGGCGAAAACGGTGTTTACGACATCAATAACGACACGGGTGCAAAGCTTCTGGGCGATATCGTTATTTCAATCAATCACGCAATTGATCAGGCTGACAGATACGGTCATTCCCTTCAGCGTGAAATCGGATTTTTAACCGTTCATTCAATGCTCCATCTGCTTGGCTATGACCATGTAAACGGCGGAATTGAGAGCGTCAGAATGCGTGAAAAGGAAGAAGCTGTTCTCACCCAGCTGGGACTCAAAAGAAATTCAAGCTACTATATGGATGATGAAACTGTATGAAACGATTTCTTAAAAGCTTTGTATATGCCTTCAAGGGAATTACATACTGCATTCTGCACGAACGCAACATGAGGGTGCATCTTTGCTTTGCTCTTTATATGTTCGGATTTCTCACAGTCCACGATTTCTTTGAGGTGAGCAGAACACAGTTTGCAATTCTTTTCATTGCCTGTGCCGTTGTTATGGCACTTGAGGCGGTCAATACCGCCGTTGAAAAGTCGGTTGATTTGCAGACAAAAGAGCTCAAACCCCTTGCAAAAATTGCAAAGGATGCGGCAGCAGGTGCCGTGCTTTTCGGAGCAATGGGTGCTGTTGCGGCAGGCATATCGATTTTATATCAGCCCGAAGCGTTCGTAAAAATGTTTGAATACTATAAAGAAAACATTCCTGTTCTAATCGGATTTGCTGTCAGCTTCATTGCAAGCGTGATATTCGTTTTTGCGGGACCTTTGGGAATAAGGGATTTCTTTAAAAAACACGTTAAGTGAGGAAAATATAATGACAAAAACCGCTTTTGTTGCAATCGTAGGATGTCCCAATGTGGGCAAATCCTCGCTTCTCAACAGAATGCTGGGTCAGAAGGTTGCAATCGTAACCCAGAAGCCCCAGACAACACGCACAAGAATCATGGGCGTGCTCACCGAGGGAGAAACACAGCTTGTTTTCACCGATACTCCCGGTTATCACCGCCCCAAAACCAAGCTCGGCGAAAAAATGATTAAAGCCGTCGGCGACGGAATAACGGGCGTTGATGCCTGCCTTTTCGTAACCGAGCCCGAGGGTGAAATCAGAGAAACGGAGCTTGAGCTTCTCAAAAGGCTCAAGGCTGAAAAAGCTCCCGTTGTGCTTGCCATCAACAAGATTGACACCGTGAAGCAGAAAGAACAGCTCATGGAGCGTATCGTTCAGTTTACAAGTGTCTATGACTTTGAGGCGGTTGTGCCCGTGAGTGCACTCAAGAACGAAAACGTTGACGTTCTTATTTCGGAGCTAAAAAAACTGACTTATGAATCAGTTCATTTCTTCCCCGACGATACTCTCACCGACCAGCCCGAAAGGGTGCTTGCGGGCGAGATTATCCGTGAAAAAATGCTTCTTCTTCTCGATAAGGAAGTGCCCCACGGCGTTGCGGTCAGCATTGAAAAAATGCGTGAAAGACCCACGGGCGGAATCATGGATGTTGAGGCAACAATCTATTGCGAAAAGGATACCCACAAGGGCATAATCATCGGCAAAAAAGGCGATATGCTCAAGCGGATTTCCTCAAAGGCAAGAGTTGATATGGAAAATTTCTTCCAATGCAAAATCAACCTTCAATGCTGGGTAAAAGTTAAAGAGGGCTGGAGAAACCGAGAGGGTATTATCCACAACTTCGGTCTGGATTAATTGTCTGATTGCGATAAATGCGATGCTTGACGTCTTTTCGCATTCGACGTATACCTGATACGCCTTCATGCGAGAAAAACGCCAATCCTCATCATTTCCCGCTAATCATACAATCAATCCTAATTAATAAGAATTATAAATGCGATGCTTGACACTTTTCATAATTTTCCGTTTATATCTTCCCGTTGAAAGGGCAAATTATTAACGGGAGATGATGAAATGGACAGGAATGCCGCATGGCGAAAATTTTCCGAGTCGGGTTCGGTGGGAGATTATCTTGAATTCCGAAACTGCGTAAACTTAAGCTCATCGGGGGCAAAGCAAAATGAGAATGAATACCGACGCTCTGGTGCTCAGGGTCAAGGATACGGGGGAAAGTGACCGTCTGGTAACCCTGCTGACCTCCGAATTCGGAGTTTTGAGAGCCTTTGCCAACAGAGCAAAAAAAATAAACAGCAAAATGCACGGTGCAACCCAGTCCCTCTGTTATTCGGATTTTTCCGTCTATAAAAGCAGGGACAGCTACATAATTGACGATGCGGTGGCGAAAGAAGTTTTTTTTGAACTGCGTGATGACATCGAAAAGCTGGCTCTTGCACAATATTTCTGCTCTCTTGCAGAGGAGCTCGCTCCCGAAATGGAGCCTGCAAGGGATTTTTTGAGAGTGATACTCAATTCGCTCCATCTGCTCCGCACCCAAAGAAGGTCAAAGGATTTTCTTAAGGCGGTAACGGAGCTCAAATTCATGGCATTTGTGGGCTTTATGCCCGACCTGACCGTTTGCTCCCGTTGCGGAAACGAGCCTGACGGAGAAATGCTTTTCAATGTTTCCGAGGGCTGCCTTTATTGCCAAGGCTGCGGAAGCGGCGAAAAAATAACGCCGGGCATTCTTGCGGCAATGCGTCATGTGTGTGCAAACCCCGTTGAAAGGATGTATTCCTTTTCTCTTCCCGAAAACGAAGAAAAAAGGCTGGCTTATATCTGCGAAAAATTTCTTCTGGCACAAACCAGACGCCAGTTCAAGGCTCTGGATTTTTATAAATCGCTATTTTAATAACGAAAGGAATCTTACAAAATGAAACAAGGCTTTTTACACAAGCTGTTCGGAACAACTCCGGGCACGGGCGTTCAGCCAAAAGAAGCAATCGCTTACAGCGTTGCAGGCTTCGGTCAAAATTTTATCTGTACCATCATCGGCTCTTACATAACGGTATTTATGACCGACGCACTTCTTTTCGGTGCTGACGGCGTTATGGTCGGCAGCGTAAAGGGTGCAACAGCTGTTGCTATCCTTATGCTCGGTGCTCGTATTTTTGACGCACTCAACGACCCCATCATGGGCTCTGTTGTTGACAAAACCCGCACAAAGTGGGGCAAATGCCGTCCTTATCTCAAGTGGATGGCAATTCCCATCGGAATTATGACAATTCTCTGCTTCCTTCCCGTTTTCAGTGCAGAAAAAATTTATAACGGCTCACAGACAACTCTTGCCTTCACCGTAATCGGTGCTATCTATGTTGTTTGGAGCGTTACTTACACTATCGCAGACGTTCCCTATTGGGGCCTTTCAACCTGTCTTACAAACAACACGGTAACAAGAGGTAACATCCTTACCGTTGCCCGTATGTTCTGCACTGTCGGTGCAGGTATTGTTACCGTTTTCCTTCCCATGATAACAGGTGCAATCACCGAAAAGTTCAAGTATGCCGATACCGATGCCGACAAGGCTCTTATTCTTCAGAACAAGGCTGAAGCAATCGCAAACATGGTTGCAAATCAGGGCATCACCGAAGCAGAAGCGGTCAAGACCTTTATCGGAACCGTAAAAGACGGTATGGAAATCGCAAACGCAGACACTCTTAAGTGGGTTTATTTCATTGCATCCGTTGTTCTTGTTGTTGCAGCTATCCCCATGTTCTTCTACGGCTTCAAGAACACACAGGAACGCTTCACATCAGACGAAAATTCCCCCTCATTCGGTCATAACCTCAAGCTCCTCTTCAAGAACGATCAGCTTCTTCTTATCGTTCTTTCCGGCGTTTTCGGCGGTGCAAGAATGGTTTATTCCTACACAGGCGGTCTTTACTTTGCAAAGTATGTTCTTCAGAACGAGGGTCTTTACGGAATCATAACCCTCCTTGTTGTTCCCGGCGGACTTGTTGCATCAATCCTTGTTCCCTGGATGTCAAAGAAGTTCACAAAGAAATGGTCATATATCGCAGTTCACCTTTTCGGCGGCGTTGTTATGGCAATCATGTATTTCGTTGGCTACGATGCACCCTGGAAGATGGTTATCTGTGCAATCGGACTTGTTCTTCTCGGTATTCCCC
Source organism: Clostridia bacterium (assembly GCA_017473165.1). Lineage (GTDB taxonomy): Bacteria > Bacillota > Clostridia > Oscillospirales > Acutalibacteraceae > CAG-177. The sequence goes on from JAFUNA010000021.1 coordinate 44,264, forward strand.
AGGGCGTTAACAACATTATCACATATGCTATGATCGGCGATACCGTTGACTATCTTGAATGGAAAACAGGTGAAAGAGGCGAAGGCATCTGCTTTGCAATGCAGACTCTCATCAACAAAATCGGTATGGCAGTCGGTGCGTTTATCGGCGTTCTTTCAATGAGCATTGCAGGCATCAACGCAAGAACTTATGAGGTTGCAAATCCCGATGCACTCTGGGATGTTCTCGTGATTTCAGGTGTTGTAAGTATGTTTGCCTGTGCGGTTCCCATTTTCTTCTATAAAGTCACAGAGAAGAAGCAGGCGGAAATGGTTTCTGAAATCGAATCAAGAAAAGCAAAGGCAACTTCAGCAAAATAAGGAAGGCTACACAGATATGAAAACCCAAATAACACTCCCTGAAAATTACACTAAACTGCTCGATATAGATTTGCAGAAGAATAAAAAGCTTGCTTTACTTGTTAATTTGCTCGGCTTGGCGATAATTGCTGTTATGGTTGTAGCTGCACATATTTTTAACCCTGTCAGCATGATTTTTGATATGTCAGAAGGTTTGGGCGTATACTTTGCGAGATTTGCGGTAATTGCAATTGGGGCTGTTGCTTACATACTCCTGCATGAGATTGTGCATGGAATATGTATGAAGCATTTCAGCGGTATGAAGCCGACTTACGGTTTTACGGGTCTTTACGCATACGCAGGCAGTAAAGCATATTTCAATAAAAGAGACTATATAATAATCACACTTGCTCCCATTGTTGTGTGGGGTATAGTTCTTGCGGTTATAAATGTGTTTGTTCATGAGTCATGGTTTTGGGTTGTATATTTTATTCAGATTATTAATGTTTCGGGTGCGGCAGGGGATATTTATGTAACCGTTAAATTTTCAAAACTGCCGCCCGATATTCTTGTAAATGATACAGGTGTTGCAATGACCGTTTATACAAAAGAAAATGAGGTAAAACAATGAAAAACAAGCAGACAATATACCAGATTATTGCGGTATTTGTATCGGCTTTGGTTATTCTTTGTGCCTACCTTTTTATCGTCGGCGACGGAACGATTTTCAAAGGCGAAATGGAAGGCGAAACAATCCGCTGCCGTGTTATCCGTGTAACCGAAGCGGTAACGGGCAATGTTTCGGGTGAAAACGAGTTTGTGACCGTGCGTTTCAAGGCACAGGCTCTCAACACCGATTTGAGAGGCAAAACCCTTGACGTTATTCAGGAAATCGACAAGTCCTATGCCTTCAGCCCCCGACAGGTTGAGCAGAATGACAAAATCCTTGTTGAAAGCTATACGCAGGACGGAGTGACACACTATTACTTCGGCGATTTCGTGAGAATTACGCCGCTTCTGTGGCTTCTGGCAATTTTCTGCATTCTTGTGATAGTATTTTCAAAAATGCAGGGACTCAAAACCGTTATTTCTCTCGGATTTACCTGCCTTTCGGTCTTTGTTGTTCTTGTTCCCGCAATCCTTAACGGACACAACATCTATTTCTGGTCAATCGCCGTTTGCGTTTTCATAACGGTTATGACCTTAAGCATTATCAGCGGATTCAACAAGAAGGCTCTCTGTGCGGGCATAGGCTGCGTTTGCGGTGTGCTCTGTGCGGGCTTGATTGTGCTGATAATGGACAAATTTATGAACATGACGGGTCTGCTGGAGGAGGAGTCAATCTATCTTTTCCAGCTTTATCCCGATAATCCCATTAACCTCAAGGCGATTATTTTTGCCATGATAATCGTCGGTGCGGTCGGTGCGGTTATGGACGTTTCAATGTCCATTTCTTCGTCGCTTTATGAGCTTCGCCTCAAATCCCCCGAAATAAAGCCAAAGGAGCTTATGAAATCGGGCTTTACAATCGGCAGGGATATGATGGGCACAATGGCAAACACCCTTGTTCTTGCCTATATCGGCAGCTCGCTGACCTGCGTTTTGCTGCTTGTTGCATATAATGCAAATATAGAGCAGGTTATAAACAAGGAGCTTATCGTTGCGGAAATTCTGCAGGCACTTGCGGGCAGCATGGGAATGCTTCTCACTCTGCCGCTGACAAGTGCAATCTGTGCTGTGCTATATTACGGAAAGGAAGATAAATCCAATGCCGCTGGTTAAAATGAGTCCTCTTCTTCAAAAAGCAAGGCAGGAGGGCTATGCTGTGGGCAGCTTCAGCGTTGCCAACATGGAAATGGTGCTCGGCGTGCTGAAAGCCGTTGAGGAAACCAAAAGCCCCGCCATAATTCAGATAGCCGAGGTAAGGCTCAATCATTCCCCTCTGGAGCTTATCGGACCTTTGATGGTAGCCGCCGCAAAAGCAAGCTCCGTGCCCGTTGCCGTTCATTTTGACCACGGTAAAACCACGGAGAAAATAAAGCAGGCTCTTGAATTCGGTTTCACAAGCGTTATGCTTGATGGCTCACATCTTCCGTTTGAAGAAAATGCAAGAATTACTGCTGAAACAAAGCAGCTTGCATCGGAATATGATGCCGACTGCGAGGGTGAAATCGGCTGCGTAGGCGGAAGCGAAGACGGCAGCGAGGATATCGCAATCAACTGCACTTCTCCCGTACAGGCTCTTGAATTTTACGAAAAAACGGGAGTTGACGCCCTTGCCGTTGCAATCGGTAATGCTCACGGCAACTATAAGCAGGCTCCGAAGCTCCGTTTTGACATTCTTGAAGAAACTGCAGGTCTTGTGAAAGCTCCTCTTGTTCTTCACGGAGGAACCGGAATTCTTCCCGACGATTTCAAAAAGTGTATAAAGCTCGGAATCAATAAAATAAACATTGCAACCGCAACCTTTGACAGCGTTGAGCAAAGTGCAAGAGAAGCCTATGCCGCACAGGCAATCAAGGGCTACTACGATTTGCAGACCGCCGAGGTTGAGGGTGCGTATAGAAACGCAATGAAGCATATAGAAATATTCGGCTGTGCAAACAAAGCCTGAAAGGATGATATATAATGAGTTACATAGAATTTGACAGCAAAAAGCCTCTTGACGTTATCCCCATCGGTCGAATCGCAATCGATTTTAACCCCACGGATATGAATATGCCTCTTTCGCAGAGCAGCAATTTCAACAAGTATGTGGGCGGTTCGCCCGCAAATATCGCAGTCGGACTTGCAAGACTGGGTGCAAAGTGCGGATTTATCGCAAGAGTTTCCGATGACCAGTTCGGCGATTATGTTGAAAACTATTTCAAGGCAGACGGAATTGACGTTTCACACGTTTTCAGATGCGAAAACGGCGAAAAGCTTGGTCTGACCTTCACGGAAATCCTCAGCCCCACACAGAGCAGTATTCTTATGTACCGCGAGGGTGTTGCAGACCTTCAGGTCTGCGTTGACGATGTTGACGAGGAATATATCAAGCAGGCAAAGGCAGTTGTTATTTCGGGCACGGCACTTTGTGCAAGCCCTTCAAGAGAAGCGGCACTCAAAACCCTTTTCCTTGCAAAGAAAAACGGCGTTGTTGTTATCTTTGATATCGACTACAGAAGCTATACCTGGAAGAATAAGGATGAAATATCGCTTTATTATTCAATCGCCGCAAAGAACAGCGACATTGTTCTCGGATCAAGAGAAGAATTTGACCTCACAGAAGCGGTTGAGGGCGTTTGTGCAAGCGACGAGGAATCCGCTGCACGCTGGTTTTCCTACGGCAACAAAATCGTAATCATCAAGCACGGCAAGGAAGGCTCTGTTGCATATCTTGATGACGGCTCGGCTTATAAGGTTAAGCCCTTCCCCGTAAAGATGCTCAAGGGCTTCGGCGGCGGCGACGGCTACGCATCGGCGTTTATTTATTCGCTCCTTAACGGCAAGAGCGTTCCCGATGCACTTGAATTTGCAACCGCATCGGCATCAATGCTTGTTTCGGCACACAGCTGCTCTGCGGCAATGCCCTCTGCAGAAGCCGTTCAGGAATTCATCAACAAAACCAAACCCGTGTCGGGCGAGGTTATCGAGAAGATAAAGTAAAATGAAAGGGGTCGGTTAATTCCGACCCCACAGTTTGTCGAAAAAGTTATTATAAACATGAAAAATTGCTCAACAAAATTGCCTCCCCTTCAGGGGAGGTGGATTTTGCAAAGCAAAAGACGGAGGGGTTTATCGGTGAAATCTTTTACAAATCAATGATTTTACGCAAAATCCGAAACTCCTTCAGTCACTCCGTGACAGCTCCCTCTCAAGGGAGCCGAAACAGCGAACTGCAGTTTATTTTCAAAAATTGAGTTTATCGATAGTCAAAGGGGTCAGAATTAACCGACCCCGATTACAAAATTCGCTTTTGTTTTCTTGACATTTTATAATGTTTAGTGTATAGTCACTTTTGCAATTTGATATTTCCGCCCGTGGCGCAGTTGGATAACGCAGCAGATTCCGATTCTGAAGAACGGGGGTTCAAATCCCTTCGGGCGGGCCAAACAGCGCCTCTTGCGAGGCTAAAAGAAGAAAGAATAGAGAATAAATATGAAATAATAAAACAAGTGTTTTTGCGCTGTTTGTATTATTCTTTATTCGATATTCTTTTTTCTTTATTCTTTTGAGGTGGAAAATGAAAGAAAATATATTGTTAGACAAATCCTTGGAATTTGCTGTGCGAATAGTAAAGCTCTATAAATATCTCGTTAAAGAGAAAAAAGAAACAATTATTTCAAAGCAAATTATTCGCTCCGGAACAAGCATCAGCGCAAATGCAAATGAAGCTGTTTACGGTGTTTCAAAAGCTGATTTTGTTGCTAAACTTCAGATTTCACTTAAAAAAACCGCAGAAACAGAATATTGGTTAAGACTTTTGGCGTTGTCGGAATATATTACGAAACAAGAGGGCGAATCGTTGCTTAATGATTGTTTGGAAATCAAAAGAATTCTTGTTTCAACTCTAAACACAGCCAAAAACAGTTCAAGGGGATGATCTGTGGTGATAAATTTAACAACAAAAATCGAACAGATAAATATAGAGCCGGGGAAACGGATTCTTGTTACAAGCGATATTCACGGTCATTTGTCTTACTTTAAAAAGGTTTTGGAGAAAGCTTCTTTTTGTGATGATGATGTTTTATTTATTGTCGGCGATATGATTGAAAAAGGTCCTGAAAATCTGAAAACCCTTCGTTATGTCATGGATATTTCAGAAAACGGAAACGTTATTCCTCTTATCGGCAACGTGGATGCCTACAGAATGAAGCTGATACATGAGCTTTCCGAAGAAAATGTGGACGGTTTTTATAATTATGTTTTAAACTTAAGGCAATGGACAGGCACTTCGTTTTATGAGGAGCTTGCTGCCGAATGCGGCTACACGATAAACAGACCCGAGGATATTCTTTTATCAAAGCAGGCTGTTATTAATCATTTTGAAGATGAATTCAGGTTTCTCGCCAATCTGCCGACTGTTGCAGAAACACAAAACTTTGTTTTTGTCCACGGCGGATTGAGGGAAAAGAAGATTTCGGACAACCTTGACAAAAGTGTTTTTGAACTGACAAAATTTGATGCTTTTGCGGAAAGAACACCCTTTGCTTTTGATAAATATATAATAGCAGGTCATTGGCCTGTTGTTTTGTACGGCTCCGACATACCGCAAATGAACCCGATTGTTAACCGTGATAAAAGAATTATCTCGATAGACGGAGGCTGCGGAGTAAAAAAAGACGGACAGTTAAACCTTCTTATCATTCCCGATATGAATTGCTCTGTTGACGATATAACATATATAAGCTATGTTGAAATTCCAACAGTATGTGCTCATGATGATCAAAAACCGAGCACCGATTCAATATACATATCTTGGCTTAACAAGGAAATCAGAATATTGGAAAAAGGCGAAGAATTTTCATATATTGAACATATGAAAAGCGGGCGAAAATTATATATTCCCAAATTCACACATCAGAAATGAAACCGAATGCTTTGACTATACCGATTACATTCTGCCTGTAAAAAAAGGAGATACACTATCCGTAATATCCGTTAATTCAAAAGGCTGCATAGCGAAAAAAGACGGTGTGATCGGGTGGTACTGCGGAGATTTTTCGAAGCAATAAATCTGTTGATAATTTTCATATCAACCAACAATGACAGTAATAATCCAAATATTATCTTCAATTTCTGCATTTCATTTTGTATAATGTAATCAGCAAACAAATCCGAAAAAAGTGCAGAAAGGACAAAACATGAATACGAAATTCAATATAGGAGAACGAATCGTTTACTACAGAAGACTGTGTGCAATGACACAGGAAGAACTTGCCCAAAGATTGAATATTTCCGCTCAAGCCGTTTCAAAATGGGAACAAAAAATCAGCTCTCCTGATATTATGCTTCTTCCCGAACTTGCGAGCATATTCAATATCAGTATTGACGAATTGTTTGGCAGAGAAGTTGATACTGAGCCTGTGTTCAGCCTTGTTGATAATGTTCCTTGGGATGATGACAGACAAATACGGTTTGCGGTTTATCACGGTAAAAAGCTTATGCAGCAATCCGCATATGAACTAAAAGACGGAACAAATGAAATTAATATTCACTTTGACTATGGAGATGTTTATAAAATACATGGTATTTGCAAATTGAAAGCATAAAACGTTATCGCATATGTTTCAAATAAAAAGTTTCTTTTAAATTCATTGTTAACAACCTTACCGAAAAAGCAGTCACCGGACTGCTTTTTTTCTTTTGATTTATTCTACCTTGCTCTTTTTGTTTTACTGTGTTATTATAATATTACCTTTATAAAGAAAGGAAAACGTTATGAAAGATAAATCAAGCATAGTTTTTACCGGTGACATCGGTTTTGACAGATATATGTACGGCAAGTGGAACGATGACGGGCTTATTTCGGATGAAATACTCGGCTTTCTGCACAGTGCCGACCATGTTGTTGCTAATGTTGAGGGTCCCGTTGCACCCGTTGAGCAGAATACAACCAAAGACGGAGTGCAGCAGCTTCTTCACACAATTGACCCTGCGGCGGTGAAGGTGCTCAACAAAATGAACGCCGATATCTGGAACATCTGCAACAATCATATTATGGATGCGGGCGAATACGGAATGAAAAGCACCCTTGAAATTGCAGCGAAAAACGGTGCAAAAACAATCGGTGCGGGAATGAACATTCACGAAGCAAGACGAGCCGTTATTCTTGACGAGGCAGGCGGAATCGGAATGTTCGGTGTCGGATATCAGCGTGCGTGCAGAAAAGCCGATGAAAACAAGGCGGGCTGCTACAGCTGGAGCGACCTTGACGAAATTCAGAACACCATAAATGAAATAAAAAAGACCTGCCGTTGGTGCGTGGTTGTTGCCCATGCGGGCGAGGAATTCACTCCGCTGCCGTCGCCCTATACAAGAGAGAGATACCGCAGATATCTTGAAATGGGCGCCGATATTGTTGTGTCGCATCATCCCCATGTACCGATGAATTACGAAACGGTAGGGGACAAAATCATTTTTTATTCTCTCGGAAATTTCATTTTTGACACCGATTATCAGCGTTCGCAGTTCAACACGGAGTTAGGCTTGCTTGTTAAAATCAATTTCACCGAAACAGAATTCACATGGGAGCCCATGGGGCTTGAAATCCTGCGTGGTGAAGGGCACGTTATAAAAGCGGAGCTTCCGAGAATCTTCGTTGATGTTCAGGAGGAAGAATTCAATCTTCTCTCACCGCTTTCGGCAAAAATGCACATAGCCGCAACAAAAAGGCAGATGACATATCTCAATCCCGACAGATTTAAGAATGCAACCGAGGCGGAATGGGCGGAGCACTTTGCCGAGCCGTTGAGGACAGGCAGAGTGCCGGGCGAAACGCTTGATTTCTTTATTCTTTGCCCTCTTGCGGAAAAAGCAGAAGAAAACGAATGGCAAAAAAGCAAGCTTGATGATGTAAAACAGTACATTTTAGAGCAGATTTGATTGACTATATCCGACTTTTCATTTATAATATAAGAATACTGTTAAGGAGGGAACAAAATGCTTGAAAAGCTGAAGCAAACTCCTGCGGGCTGGCAGACAAGCTCCAAAGAAAGAAAAAGCTACTATGTCTATTTCGCAGGTCAGAATGCCATTTACCATCTTATTTCAACATTCCTTACAACATATCTGATGTTTCAGGGCGTTGATCTTGCAAAGTCCGCTGCGGTTATGCTTGCCGTTAAGGTATGGGACGCAATAAATGATGCGGTATTCGGCGTAATTTTTGATGCCGTGAAATTCAAAAGCGGAAAGAAATACCTGCCGTGGCTCAAAATTTCAACCGCTTTAACTCCCATTGCAACCCTGCTTTTGTTCTGCATTCCCAAGAGTGCGGGCGAAACGCAGAAGCTTTTGTGGTTTGCCGTTGCCTACATAATCTGGGATACGGTTTATACCCTCTGTGATGTTCCCATTTACGGCGTTATAACCTCAATGACTACCAACATGGACGAGCGAAACAGTATGCTCTCCTATAAGAGCATCTGGGGCGGAGTGGGCATGGCTTTCACAACCGTTGCCGCAACCGTGCTTGTCAGCCAGAAGGTAAATTCAAACTATACCATGGTTGCTCTTGCTGCAAGCATTTTTGCAGTTGCAACAATGGTTCCCGTTCTTTTCAATATAAAGGAACGCTATCCCTCAACCGATGATGAAGCTTTCACCGTGGGCAGAATGTTCAAATATCTGTTCAAAAACAAATATCTGCTCATTTATTATCTCGGCTTCTTCTTCTATTCAGCCGCAAATGTAAGCGGTCAGCTCAATCTTTTTGTTTCCTATTACCTTTTCAATGACGAAATGGTATCGCTTATCGTCGGTGCGGTAAACACCGTTCCGTCGCTGATTTTCTCGCTTCTTGTTCCGGGTATGCTCCGCAAAATGGACAAGATGAAGCTTTACAAAATCAACGCTCTTGCTGTTGTTGTTTTGAGCCTTGTAATCTGGCTTGCGGGCTATAACAGCATCGTTCTTTACATCATTCTTTCAACTCTCCGTGCCGTGCCTCTTGCAATTATCGGCGTTCTCATGTTTATGTTTACGCCCGACTGTGCGGAATACGGCAAATACAAGTCGGGAATTGAAGCCAAGGGCATCACCTTTGCAATCCAGACCTTTATGGTTAAGCTCACGGCGGCAATTTCGGGTGCACTCGGAATGTTCCTTCTCGGACTTAAGTCCACGGGCTGGATTTCGGTTGAGGTTGAAAACTTCCAGCAATTGAGCGAATCGGGCGTTGTTCAGAGCCCTCACGCACTCAACGTTCTTTGGTTTGTGTTTGTTATGGTTCCCGCAATCGGATGCCTGCTGGCTTATATTGTCTGGAATTTCTACAAGCTCAATGACAAGGATGTTCAGGTTATGGCTGAATGCAATATCGGAAAAATCTCACGCTCCGAGGCAGACGGCAAATTGAGCAGAAAATATTGATTTATATTAAGGAGGACATTTTATGTCTGAAAAACGAAGCAGCTTTACGGGTAAAATCGGATTTGTTCTTGCGGCGGCAGGCTCTGCGGTCGGTCTTGGCAATATCTGGAGATTCCCTTATCTTGCGGCAAAATACGGCGGAGGAATTTTCCTTCTTGTTTATCTTGTTCTTGCGGTTACATTCGGCTTTGCACTCATGTGTGCCGAAATTGCAATCGGCAGAAAAACAGGCCAGAGTGCAATCGGTGCATTCCGCTCTCTTGACAAAAGATTTTCATTTGTCGGCGTTCTTGCATCAATCGTTCCCGCAATGATTCTTCCCTATTACTCCGTAATCGGCGGCTGGGTTTCAAAGTATCTTGCCGTTTTTGCAACCGGCGGAATTCACGAAGCAGCGGCTGACGGCTATTTTGAGGGCTTCATTTCAAAGCCTGTTGAGCCCATCGGTTGGTTCCTTCTTTTCATCGGTCTGACCGCACTCATTGTTCTTCTCGGTGTTGAAAAGGGCATCGAAAAGGTGAGCAAGGTTATGATGCCCGTTCTCGTTGTGCTTACTCTGATTATTGCTGTTTACGCCATGTTTATGCCGGGTGCATTGGAGGGCGTTAAATATTACCTTACACCCGATTTCAGCAAATTTTCCGCAACAACCGTGCTTTCTGCAATGGGACAGCTTTTCTATTCAATGTCGCTTGCAATGGGTATTATGATTACCTACGGCTCATACATGAAAAAGGACGTTAACCTTGAAAAGTCTGTAAGACAGATTGAGATTTTCGACACAGGCATCGCATTCCTTGCAGGTCTTATGATTATTCCCTCTGTTTTCGCATTCTCGGGCGGCGATGAATCCGCTCTCGGCAAGGGTCCCGGACTCATGTTCATCACCCTTCCCAAGGTTTTTGAAAGCATGAAGGGCGGCACATTCATCGGTGCACTTTTCTTCCTTCTTGTTCTTTTCGCAGCCCTCACATCATCAATCTCGCTCATGGAAACCGTTGTTTCGATTGTCAGAGATAAGTTCGGCTGGGAAAGAAAAAGAACCTGCCTCGGCGTTCTGATTTTCAGCATTGTTCTCGGACTTCCCTCGTCACTCGGCTTCGGCGTGCTCGGCAACATCACCCTCAACGGCATGAGCATCCTTGATATGTTCGACTTTGCAAGCAACAGCATTCTTATGCCCATCGTTGCACTCCTCACCTGTATTTTTGTAGGCTATGTTCTAAAGCCCAAGGCTCTTATTGAGGAAATTGAAGTGAGCGCACCCTTCAAGGCAAAAACTCTTTTCACGGTTGTAATCAAATACATTGCACCTATATGCATTGTTCTTATTCTTGTTTCGTCTGTGCTTGATGCACTCGGAATTATGAAAATTTAACCCAAATCAAATCCGCCGTTATCCTTCGGGACAGCGGCGGATATTATTAACAATTAGTTTATTGAATTATGACGGATTTATGTTATAATCTCCTTGTAATAAAAACAGGGGAGATAATTCAGATGAAAAAAATCTTGGTTTCAATTTTGCTTGCCATCGTACTTTTCGGTCTTGCGGCGTGCGGCGGAGAAGCAGAGAATGAAACAACAACGCAGCCGACCTCAACCGCAGCACAGGTTGACCTTTCACAGGCAATAAACGCTTTTAACGGCGAAACAGGTACATATTCCGCACCCGAATTCAAAAACGAAAGTGTCACGGATAAGATAAACGGAATAACAGAGCTTGTCACCCGTGAAATAACCGAAGCAACAGGCAAAAACGAAGAAAAATCTACTGCCGCAAGTTCAACAACCACAACCAAAAAAGAAACGACAACTGCGGCGGCAACCACTACAACCGAAGCTTCAACGCAGTCAAGCCATACAATTAAAATCACCTTCAAAGAGGGTCAGGCAATGACCGAGATTTTCAAGATTCTTGACGAAAAGGGAGTTGCTTCCTTTGATGACCTCATGAACACAGCACAGACCTATGACTACAGCTATTATCCGCTTGTTGCGGCAATTCCATCAAACGCAAACCGCTGCTTTAAGCTTGAAGGCTATCTTTTCCCCGATACATACGAATTCTACCTTAATCAGAAGCCGCAGGATGCAATCGGCAAATTCCTCCGCAACGGCAAGGCGAAGATAACCGACGGCATGAAGGCACAGGCATCCGCCTTGGGCTACACAATGGACGAGGTGCTGACTGTTGCATCGATAGTTGAAAAAGAGGGTGCAAACGCAAACGAGGTTACCAAGATTGCGGCAGTTATCTATAACCGTCTTGAAGAGGGTATGAAGCTCCAGATGGATTCAAGCATTTACTACATCGAGCGTCACGTCAAGCCCTATCTGACGGGCGACATCAACCGCTATAACAGCTACTATAACACCTACAAATGCTCTGCATTGCCCGCAGGACCGATTTCAAATCCGGGTTTGAGGACAATCAATGCGGCACTCAATCCCGCAGATGTTGATTATCTTTATTTCTGCCACGACGAAAACGCTAACTACTATTATGCGGAAACCTATGAGGAGCATCAGGCAAACCTTAAGCTCGCAGGAATTGAATAAAAAAATACCGCCGAGGATGAAACTTCGGCGGTTAACTTTATTTGTGAACATACTGACCGTGCAGAGCGGTTTTTGAGCCTCTTTGGATTGCAAATTCGGGGCAATGATGCAGGCAGCCGAGGCACATGGCACATTTTTCTTTGACCCAAACAGGCTTGCCGTTTTGAATTTCAATTGCTTCAACAGGGCAGAGCTTTGCGCACAGTCCGCAGCCGACGCATTTTTCGCTTACGGAAAGACTGCCTGTGTTACGCATGGCTTCATAATCCTTGTAGAAATAATCCGCAAAAGGCATCCTGCCGTAATCTCTGTTACCCTTGACTCTGCGATGAATCTGATTTGCGATTGAACGAATCTTTACGGCAGCTTTGCCGTTGATTTTTTCGACCTTTTTCTTATCGGATAAATCGAAAACGGGTGTCCATGTGTCGGGCATACGGACATAAAACTGTGCATTAACGGTTATTCCTTTTTCTTTGAGCAAACATCGCAGCATTCTGCTTGCACCGCCCGTAAGAGTGCCGCAGGTTGCAACGGTAAAAACATACGGATTGTTTGATTTAAGACTTAGCTTGTTTATGAAATCGATAACCGTAACGGGCAGACCCCAGCTGTAGGTTGGCGTAACGAAGCCGACGATTTCGTTTGACACAAAATCGAATTTGCTGTTTTTAAGGCAATCGGTAATCGAAACGGTTTTTGTTCCCGTTCTTTCCGCAATTCTTTCTGCAACGCATTTACTGTTGCCTGTAGCTGAAAAATAGAATATCATGGCTTATTTCTCGGCGGGCTTTATGCCGTAGAAGTGGATAACGTTCATATCCTCCTCCATGTCAAGACCGTGCGAGCCGCAGCCGCCGTCAATTTCGTGGCAGCCGTGGTCGGGGCAGAAACCATAAAAAACATCGTGACTTTTCCATTGAGTATTAATTTTCTCAACAAGCTCCGAATAGAACGCAATGTTCTTGTCAAGCATTGCGAGAGCTTCGGGAGATTCGGGTCCGAATTTGTGCATTGTACCGTCATAGTTTCCGTTGTAAATGACAATAAGGTCAAACTTATCCTCGTCAATCAGCTCAAGAGCTTTTGCGTTGACCTCTTCGGGTGTGTCATATATGAAATACTCCATTTCACGCTCAAGGAAAATCATTGAAATGCTGTCACGAGCCGTTGAAACAATGGCTGCTTTTTTGCCTGCATTGATGAATTCGTCAAAGATTGTTTTTACTGTTAGAACGGGCTTTTCATATTTCTTTATACCGTGGATTTCGGGCATAACTCCCGTATACATCGATGCAAAGCAAACGGGTGTAACGCTGGGCATAACCGAAAGCATGGGCACCGCAAGGTCGGAGCATAGAGCTGCGGCGGTAAATTTTTCGGTGTATTTCTGATAAACCCAGAGTGCAACGGCATCGGGATTGTAGATCACCGTTCTGTCAACGGCTTTTTTGCCGATTTTCTTTTCTTTGAGTGCGGAAATGAGGGGGATGGGCTTTGCGATGTTTTCGGGAATTTCTATTCCTGCATTTTCAAGGGCAGATGCCTTTACCGACGAAATGCAGATTGAACTGTATAAATCAGCCATGATAACCTCCGTGTTGTGCTTTTTGTTTACATTATAAGAAAAGAATAAATCCGTGTCAATACTTTGGTTTATTGACAAAACGGATTATACATTATAAAATATATCATGCGGTCTGCGGGATTTTTGCAGGCACAATAAAAACAAAAAGGTGTATGAATGAAAATCATTTGTCTTGCGGAAAATACGTCTGTTTCTCCCGAAATCGGGGCGGAGCACGGCTTATCTCTGTATATCGAAACAAAAGAGCACAAAATCCTTTTTGACATGGGTCAGACGGATTTGTTTGCGAAAAATGCCGAAAAGCTCGGCGTTGATTTGGCGGCGGTTGATTTTGCGGTTTTGTCCCACGGGCATTACGACCACGGCGGCGGGCTCAAAAGATTCCTTGAAGTCAACAAAGCCGCATCCGTATATATTAATAAATACGCTTTTGAGCCGCATTATAACGGCACGGAGAAATATATCGGGCTTGATGCTTCGCTGAAGGGGAATGAAAGACTGATTTTCACCGATGAGAAAATGCAGCCTTGTAAAGGTGTTACACTTTACAGCTGCAATGCAAGGCAAAAAAATCATGACCTCGGCTCATTCGGATTGAATATGATTCAAAACGGAGAGTTTGTGCCCGATGATTTCCGCCATGAGCAATATATGCTTATTGAGGAAAACGGTAAAAAAATCCTTATCAGCGGATGCTCACATAAAGGAATTCTGAACATAACCGAATGGTTTGAGCCCGATGTGCTTGTCGGCGGCTTCCATTTTTCAAAGCTGCCGCTTGATGAAACGCTTGAAGGCTATGCGGAATATCTTGACGGATTCAAAACCGAATATTACACCTGCCATTGCACGGGTGTTGAGCAGTTTGAATTCATGAAAAAGACAATGAATAAGCTGAAATATCTGTCTGCGGGGCAGACGGTTGAAATTTAAAGGAGAAAAAACATGAGAATCGCAGTAACGTATGAAAACGGAGAAATTTTTCAGCATTTCGGTCACACAGCCGAATTCAAGATTTATGAGGTCAGCGACGGAAAAATTGTCAGAGCCGATGTTATAGGCACAAACGGCAGCGGTCACGGTGCACTTTCGGGGATGCTTTCGGCAATCGGTGTGAAGGTGCTTATCTGCGGCGGTATCGGCGGCGGGGCACAGATTGCTCTCGGCAATGCGGGCATTGAAATTTACGGCGGAGTAAAGGGTGATGCCGACAAGGCGGTTGAGGATTTCCTTGCAGGCAAGCTCAACTATAATCCCGATGCAAAATGTGACCACCATGACCACCACGGTGCAGACCATGAGTGCGGAGAGCACGGCTGCGGAGAACATGGTTGCCACTAAAAACAAACAAAAATGACGTATCATCAACAGCGATGATACGTCATAATTTTTTTACTTAAAATCCGCCGCCTACGGTTACCTTATAGTCAACCGAGCCGTAGCCGTTCTCTACCATAACCTTAATGGGAAGCTTTTTTGCTTCGATATAAAGGTTTTCAATCTCAACATTAAGAATATAGCTCCAGGTGCCTTTTTCGATAACTCCGTCTTTGTTAATTTTTACTTTGAGATTGGGTTTGGTGTAATGGAGCTTAAGGTCGGCATTGTCAAAATCAATATAGAATTGAGGGAGCTCCTCCTGAACAACGGAAATGTCACCGACAACGGAAATTGCGTGACCTACCGTGCCCTCTGACCAAACGCCGTGAATTCCGTCGGTTTGTTCAACCATTGTCATTTCAACAACCGTATAGTCGCCGCTTTTATATGCTTTTGCGGATTTGACATCAGAGGGAACAAGCTTTTCGTAGCCGCCTGTTATTCCGTCAAATTCGGTGGAATTGTTTTTGAGGGCAGCCTTGAAAATCGGTGTAACCCATTCGATAAGCGTTCCGAGAAAGCCGTTGCCGTCATTTGCAACGATTTCGGTCATAAGCATTGTCTGGGTGGATTTTACGGATTTTGATTTGATTGCGGCGTTTCTGTAAAAAGCAACAATCTGTTCTTTTGTCCAGTCGGCAGGGTTTGATGATTCGGTTGGAACATCGGTCAATGTTGTTTCGGCGGATGTGATTTCTTCGCCGTTTGCGTCTGTTACGATTTCGGATATTTCAGTTGACTGCTCATCGTTGTTCATATCGGATGAAATATCCGTCATGCCTTCGGCAACCGAATCTGCGGCGGTTGTAGTTGATGTTTCGTTTTCTTTTGTTTCGCCGCCGTTGTTGCAGGCTGTGAACGAGAAAAGCATTATGAGTGCGGTGAGCACCGCAAATATTTTTTTCATGGTGAGCTCCTTAAAATAAAAATATAAGGATATTTTACAACATTATACAAAAAGTGTCAATTGTATAAAATTCAACATTTGTTTAACAATTTTTTATCATCGGCAGCTCGGTCATGCGGAGCTTTGCACAGCCGTAGGGATAAAGATTTATGCTTTCGGTATCGCTGACAGGCTCTCTTGACTCGGGAATCTTCGCACATACGTCCTCATAGCCGTCCTCAAGTCCCCAGTTGATTTTGCAGACCTCCGCTTTGATTGTAACGGGCGGGTTTTCGGATGAAAAAGGAATATCGGAAACGCCGTTTCTTGTGATTTCAAGCTTTTCGCCGCAGTAGCCGTAATTCCAGTCGGAGAGGGGAGAGAGCTCATAATCGCAGTAGGGGAATTTTCTTTCAACGCTGTCACGCTCATATTCGAGCATGGTTTTTTCAAATTTAATCGGCAGAGAGAAAACAAGTGAGCCGCATTTGACGGTTGATAAATCATGAGGTCTGCTTTCAAAATGCGGAGTAACATCAAAGCTGATGTTGATTTCAAGCTTTTCTCCCGCACTGATTTCGAATGAAATTTCACCCTCGGCTTTTTCTCCGTTGACGGTAAGATTTTCGGCAAATGAAGGAATGCGGATTATGAATGTGAACGCATTTTCGGCTTCAACAGCATATCTGAACGAGTTTTCAAAGGGGTAGTTTGTTTCGATTTTAATGTGCTTTCCGTCTGCGTCGAGCTCACTCGGCACAGGCAGAGCGTTGATAACCGTATCGCCGTTGTGCATGAATGCGGAGAGGGCGAATTTCGGCCATGCCTGGTTGAAATTTGCCGTGCAGCAGCCGAAGTTCGGTTCAAGACCGAAAAGGTGGGATTCCTGCCAGTTTGTTCTGAAAATCGGCTTGCCGGGGAACTTTTTGCAGGCAATCTGGTTGCTCATCTGGTCATACTGATGAGTCCACATATCGTCGCTGATTGTTGCAGGCAGGGCGTTGAATGCAAGCGTTTCAAGTCTTTCCGCCCATTTTTTATCGCCTGTGCAAGCGTAAAGAATTTCGTAGGAATACATCTGCTCCGCAACGGCACAAAGCTCTGTGCCCTGAATGGGGCTCAAGCCCGAAAGGCATTCGTCGCCCGTGAAAAGACCGACGGGGGTGCCGTTATATTTCTTCAGAATTTCGTGTAGATATTCGGCGTTGTCGGTATACTCAATGCCGAGAATATCATGCGAAACCGCCTCGCTTTTGAGCATCATGCCCATGTTTACTATATGGGTGTCAAATCTCCAGCGGTTGAGCGGTCTTTCCCAGAGTGAAACGGTTTTGTTGTAGTCCATGCCCTGCTCTTTGAGGATTTTTGCAAGGTCTTTGAGCCATTCTTCGCCGCATCTTTCATAAATGAAGTTTATGGCAATAAAGCACTCAAACCAGCGTGCATTTCCCCAGTCGAAAAGTCGGATTTCGCCGCCTTTGAGCATTTCGTAATAATTTTTGAGCACGCGGTAAATAACATCGGGAATTCTTTCGTCTTTTGAGCATTGATAATAAACCGTAAGAGTTTTTGTTATGAGCTGCACCGCCCATGTGTCATATGTTTTTCTTTCTTCGTCGGTGCAGGGGCAAATCCAGCCGTCCGGTTTTTGAAAAGAAATGATTGCATCAATATATTTCTTTGCTCTTGCAATCATATCTTCGTTTTCGAGCAGGTATGCAAGGGGAATGAAGCCGTCGAGCCAATAGGGCACACGCTCCCAGCCTTCCTTATCGCCGCCAATCCAAGCGCTGTTTTTTATGTCGGGCCAAATCTTGTCAAGATTTCCGCTTAAGCCTTCAGCCTGTATTTCAAGCTGTCTTTTGAGCCAACCGAGGGGCTTGATTTCGTTGGTTGTATAGAAATTCCATTTTTTCATGGCAAAGCCTCCTTTTTATGAATTCATTTTACCATAACGTATATATAAAACACAACACCAAAAAACAAAAATCCCTGCTCTCAATGAGAACAGGGATAGAAAAGTATCTTATTTCATTGCCTCTTCAACTGCAACTGCGCATGCAACGGTCATACCAACCATGGGGTTGTTACCTGCACCGATGAGACCCATCATTTCAACGTGAGCGGGAACTGATGATGAACCTGCAAACTGTGCGTCGGAGTGCATTCTGCCCATTGTGTCTGTCATACCGTAGGAAGCGGGGCCTGCTGCCATGTTGTCGGGGTGAAGTGTACGGCCTGTGCCGCCGCCCGATGCAACGGAGAAGTAGTTAACGCCGTTTTCAACACACCATTTCTTGTATGTGCCTGCAACGGGATGCTGGAATCTTGTGGGGTTGGTTGAGTTACCTGTGATGGAAACGCCAACGTTTTCAAGCTTCATGATTGCAACGCCTTCGGGAACGTTGTCTGCACCGTAGCATCTTACCTTTGCTCTGTCGCCGTTTGAATATGCTTTTTCTTCAACAACGGTAACTGTTTCAGCATAGGGATCGAACTCTGTCTTGCAGTAGGTGAAGCCGTTGATTCTTGAAATAATCATTGCAGCGTCCTTGCCGAGACCGTTAAGGATAACACGAAGGGGCTTAACGCGAACTTTGTTTGCGTTAAGAGCAATCTTGATTGCACCTTCAGCAGCAGCGAAGGATTCGTGACCTGCAAGGAAGCAGAAGCATTCTGTTTCTTCTGAAAGAAGCATCTTGCCGAGGTTACCGTGGCCAAGACCAACCTTTCTGTTGTCAGCAACCGAGCCGGGGATGCAGAATGACTGAAGACCGATACCGATAGCTGCAGCAGCGTCAGCAGCCTTTGTGCAGCCTGTCTTGATAGCGATAGCGCAGCCTACTGTATATGCCCAAACAGCGTTTTCAAAGCAGATGGGCTGTGTTTCTCTTACTATTTTATCGCAGTCGATACCCTTTGCAAGAGTGATTTCTTTGCATTCTTCGATTGAAGAAATGCCGTATTCTTTAAGACAAGCATTGATCTGGTCAATGCGTCTTTCGTAGCTTTCAAATAATGCCATGTTTCTTTACCTCCTGCAATTATTCTTTTCTGGGATCGATGTACTTAGCGGCGTCTGCAAATCTGCCGTAAGTGCCGATAGCCTTGTTGTATGCGTCGTTGGGTGTGTCACCCTTCTTGATGAAGTCTGTCATCTTGCCGAGTGAAACGAATTCGTAACCGATAACCTGATTTTCGTCGTCAAGAGCAAGTCTTGTAACGTAGCCTTCAGCCATTTCAAGGTAACGAACGCCCTTAACCTTTGTGCCGTACATTGTACCAACCTGTGAGCGGAGACCCTTACCGAGGTCCTCAAGACCTGCACCGACTGAAAGACCGTCATCCGAGAAAGCGGACTGTGAACGACCGTAAACAATCTGAAGGAAGAGCTCTCTCATAGCTGTGTTGATAGCATCGCAAACGAGGTCTGTGTTGAGAGCTTCAAGGATTGTCTTGCCGGGAAGAATTTCAGCTGCCATAGCTGCTGAGTGAGTCATACCGGAGCAGCCGATTGTTTCAACAAGAGCTTCTTCGATGATACCGTTTTTAACGTTGAGTGAAAGCTTGCAGGCACCCTGCTGGGGAGCACACCAGCCAACACCGTGTGTGAAAGCGGAAATATCCTTGATTTCGTAAGCCTTAACCCATTTGCCTTCTTCGGGGATGGGAGCGGGACCGTGGTTGGGACCCTTGGCTACGCAGCACATTTCCTGTACTTCGCGTGAATAGTTAATCATTTTGAATTTCTCCTTTCAAAAAGGGTGATAAAATTATCGTTATTATATTATACCAAAATTTATTTGATATCAAGTGTAAATTTGCACAACAAATTACCAAATAAGGCAATTAAATTATAATTTCTTTGTTTTGTAAAGAATACCAACGCCTGCAACGGCAGCAACAATTGTTATAAACATGAGAGTGCCTACGCCCATTGTGGGGGAGAAAATGAGTACGATTACGCCAACGATAACGGGCAGGGGAACAAGCTTCCAATGCTTTGCAAAATAGCTTGCACCGAGTGCACCGAAAAGAGCGGGAAGAACCCATTCAAATGCGGGCTTGAATGCAGAGCCTTCGGCGGTGATATAGGGAAGAACGGGTGAGAATGCAAGCACGCCGACTGCGATGATAACCGTTGTTGTGATTGAGGAAACGCCGATAGCGATTGTTGAAATAACCTCGCCCTCTTCTGTGTTTGCACGAACCTTTGCGTTTTCCATTGCGGCAAGACCGACGGGAAGCTTGAGGTTTGTGATGTTGCCTGTAACAAAGCTGAGGTATGTTCCGCCTGCACCGAGCATGGGAACGTAGGTGATAACCTCAACAACTGCGGTTACCCAGTAGAGAAGCATAAGCTTGCTCAAAACCGTACCGAGAACCTTGAGCTCGGGCCAAACGCCGAGATATGTTGAAATTGCAACGGGGATAGCAAGGAGCATGAGCAATGCACCGATGTTCCAGAGGATACCCCATCTGTGAACTCTGTCAAAATATGTTTTCTGCATAATTCATTTTCTCCTTTCTTATCTCCAGATAAAGCTTGTGACTGTTTCGGGAAGAACTGCCTCAAAGAGCATTGCTGCACCCATGCCGATAAACATTGCAATGGGCATTGTGAAGGGACGGAGCTTTTCGAGGTTGAACTTCTTGCAGATTGTTTCAAGAATAACCATTGCGATAACGGCAACGAGAAGAACGCTGATTGACATGAAGCCTGCGTTGCCTGCGCCGTCGGAGGTTGTGCCTGCGATTGCTCTTGCAACGAAGGCGGAGATGATACCTATGAATGCAGCAGCGGAAATTGCGTCGCCGAGCTTTGCGGCACCTTCGCTCTTGTTAACGGCTTTGCCGATTTTGTTTTGGAGCTTTTTGCAAACGAAGGGGAGCATGAGAAGGGGAGCGATGCTGCCGATTGTCATTGCCCACGCAACGGTTGAAAACTGCTGGGGGTCTGTAATTGAGCTTGTGAGAGTTCCGCCCATTGCTTCAACAGCGGTTTGTGCGGCGGTTGTTTCGTAAGCAAGGTTACCGATAACGGTAAGTCTTATCCAGGGAAGAACGATTCCCAGAGCGTTTGCAAGAACGATAACGGTTGCGAGAATCGAAATTGCGGGTGCAACTGTGAAAAGAATGCTGGAAACAACTGTGTTTTTGAGCTTTTCTTTTTCAATGCCGAGTTCTTTAGCGTGCTTCCAAGATTTGACGATAAAGAAAACGGACTGGAGAGTTACGAATGCCACAACGCCGAGAGCGAGGACATACATAAAGGTGCTTTCTTTGAAATCCAAGGTTACTCACTCCTAAATTCATAATGTGTTAATAATATCATATTAATATGTATTAAGTCAAGATTTTACAGGAATTGATAAAGAATAAATTTAATGTTCCGAAAAAGAAGAAAACGAAAGAAAAACAAAAAAATCAAAAAAATTTCAAAAAAAGACTTGACGAACAGAATTATTTGTGATATATTAATCGAGCGTTCTACGGAACACGGCAAAATATGCTGGTGTAGCTCAGTTGGTAGAGCAGCTGATTTGTAATCAGCAGGTCGGGGGTTCGAGTCCGTCCACCAGCTCCAGTTTAATATGGAAGAGTTCCCGAGCGGCCAAAGGGAGCAGACTGTAAATCTGCCGTCAACGACTTCGGTGGTTCGAATCCACCCTCTTCCACCACAATGGAGAAATCCGAACTTAATGCCAATCGGCAATGGGTTCGGATTTTTTATTTTTATCAGGGATATTAGTTTTTGAAGTTGTAACAAAAAAGCAGGCGGGACTTCCGTCTCGCCTGCAACTGTCTTACTCATTCTTCAGCTGTCTGTTCATATTCCCTAAGTTCCCGCTGTCCTTCCTCGCTTTCAAAATGTTCCTGCATTATCGGAAGTAAGCACCGTGCAATTCTTTCAATCGCATAATCGGGAATTTCCATACCGCTGTTTGATTTTTCTGACATCAAATTGATTTTTGCGCTCCTTTCACATTTAAAAGGAGATCTTTTAATTATGAAAAACACATTTTTCCTCGCATTTATATTTTAAACTTTTTCCGGAAAAATGTCAAACTTTTTTCACCGTTGCAAATCGACTGATTTTTTACAACTTAAAATTCAGCTTTTGGAACAATAGAACCACAAAATCAAGGTAATAGGTCAAACTATACGCACCCCTCAATCGCCGCACTTTGAGACCGTTGATATACAACGGTTTCAGAAGCTCTATTTGGTTAATTTTTAACTGTAATGAAAGTGTTTTTTATCAGTTGATTTTTGTGACCTTAAAGTTCGTTATGTGGAAAAAGTAACCGCAAAATCGGGGTTACAGGTCAAACTATACGTACCCCTCAATTACCGCACCTTCAATCCCTTATATATCAACGATTTCAGACGCTACTTTTCCTACTTTTTTAAACAAATAAAAGGAGTTTTTTTACTTATGAATAATGACATTATTTCTTGTGAATTTAATATCGATACCGCTTGCGTTGAAGTTAAACTTGCTGACGGCTCAATGGTATCAATCGACTGCATCGCCGCCGAAAACGAATATGCAAACAATATGTACGAAACATCAGAACTTGATTATCTCATCTATAACGAACCGATGAGTTATGTAAGATTACTGCTCAGCGGCAAGATGGAAGAATATCTGCGAAACAGTACGGATTACACACCGTTATCTGATTTGAGATAAAAATTCAGCTGATAACGTCATTTGATGTGGCGTTGTCAGCTATCTTTTTGTCATAATTAAAATTTTTTGATATTTAGTATTGACTCTCACCTTAACTTCAGGTTTATACTATGCACATAAGGTACCTTAGATTAGACAAAGGAGATCTGTCTTATGAAAATCGGAGAATTTGCAAAAATGTGCGGAACAAAAATTTCCGTTCTGCGTCATTACGATAAAGAAAAGCTTCTTGAGCCCCAATACACCGATGTGTTTTCGGGTTACAGGTATTATACCTCTGAGCAAATTCTTGTTTTTTATAGAATCAATGCTTTGAAAAAGGCAGGCTTCTCCTTGCAAGAAATCAGAGAAATTATTTCCGGAAGAAAAACAAAT
>JAFUNA010000022.1 GCA_017473165.1 Clostridia bacterium
CGCATCTGAAATGCAATAGGTTGCGTGCAGTCGGGCATTTCTTCGATGCAGGCATACGGGCGTATGTCAAAGAGAAAAATGCTCGAATGTGCGTAAGATATTGTATTTCAGACATATGAGATTACTGTTTCAAAAAGTATACATAAAATATTAAAAAATAAAAATTTTTCAAAAATTTAATTCTAAAAGAAATACAGACTTAACAAACGGAAGGTAAGTATGTAATTTATTATCCGGATTTTTCTGTATACTCATAATAACGAATTCAATGTCTCTGTCGTAAAATATTCCTTTTCATTTTTTGAAAATTCAATCAATTATTTCGAAAGACCTGAGGTATGCCAGAAAATCAAGAACGTCCTTTTCGGCTTCTTCTTTGCTGACGTCATACTCATCTGTAATTTTTGTTATTATTTCTTCTTCATCAGAAGCCCCGGGAAGCATTTTCCAGATGCATGCCGCTGTTTCTGTCAGCATAAAAATTCCGTTTGTGCTGATTACACTGCCGCCTACGGGAACAAGGAGATATTCACCCGCAACTTCTCTGAACACCATTTGTTTGTTTATTTTCATTGTGAATCTTCACTCCCGCTTTTAATTTTGTTATATTCTATCAGGGTCAGCCTGTAGATTTCTTCAGCAAGCTTGCAAACGTATTCGGGTTTCCCGTTAAATTTGCCCGTTTCTGCATAACACATTGCCGCACAAGCCTTACATATACCAAAATATAGGCACGAATGACATTCTGCGGGCATTTTTACGTCTTTTGTTTTGCTTTTAACTCTCTCCCACGCTTCCCAAAATCCGACTTCAAGCGGTCGGGCTTCCAGCTCGGGGAGCATTCCGCAAGCACGCATAGCACCGTCAGAAGTTATCCAGTAAGACGACCTTCCCGCCCTGCATCTGACTGTATCGACAGGCATACCGTTGCTTGGGGTAAGAAGCTTTTCAGCTCTCGGAATAAAACCGTCTTTACCGTTGCGAAACAGCTCGTTTTCAACGGTTATTTTAGCGGCATCGGTATACGGCAATCTGGTGGAATTGTGTCCGTAGTCATTGTTAAGCCTTGCTTGCGGATAAACGTAAGCAGTTGTGCTTATCTGCACGTCAAGTTCTTTTGCAATATTGATTATATCCTTGCAGCAATGAGCGTTTTTTTCTGTAATCACCGTGTTGATTTTCACCGGAATATTAAGTGCTTTAAGTTTTTTGATGTTTTCAATAACGTCTGAAAATTTATCGGCTTTGCAAAGACTGCGAAACGATTCGCTGTCTGAACCGTAGAGAGAAATATTGATTCTTGACGGCGGTCTTTCTTTGAAAAGGTCAAGATATTTATGAATAAGACTTCCGTTTGTATTGACGGACAATACAAAGCCCATATTGTTAAGTTCCCGATAAATGCGCTCAAAATCTTTTAAAATCAAAGGCTCTCCGCCGGTAAGGAGCAAAAACAAGGTTCCTGCTTTCTTCGCCTCTTCACCAAGTGAAATCCATTCATCGGCAGAAAGTTCTTTGACATTGCTGTTTTCGCTGTGAACATAACACATTTCACATTTAAAATTACACCGTGAAGTTAATTCGAAGGTACCGGAAACAGGCAGACCTTTTTCGATACCTTTGGAATGAAGATATTGTATTAACCTCGGTTCCGTACTCAAAGACATAATTCATTCTCCAATACTCTGACCGATGATTCATCGGGCAGACATTCAAACTTATAAACAGGCAACTCATCACAAATCTGATTTATGATATCAATAACGCCTGACGAAGAATCCGGATTACCCACAGGCAGATAACAACCTGTCAGAACCAAAACAAACGCATCTGATGAAGAAAGACGGCAAAGCTTGTTTTCCTTTGCCTGAGCAAGACAGACAACTGCTTTAATCGGTGCCGTTATATTGCGGCAAAAGCCCGAAGATCCCGAAAACGGCAATCCGCAAGCAACAATATTTTCATCGCAACGTGAAATCATCGCTTTATCACCGTTGACAATTTCAGCGTCCGCATATTTTTCCCAGAGCATAGCCTGTGTTGATTTTCCGGTTCCGCTCGGAGCGGTAAATAAAATTGCAGAGCCGTTTTTTATAATGTACGAGGCGTGAATAACCGCTTTCTGACTGTCAGACATCAGTTCTTCAAAACCCAAAAGGTCAAATACCACTCTGTTCCATAATTTTTCTCTGAAATCAGAAAGGAGAATAACCTTTTTTGATTTTTCCGAAAAGATTCTGCAGGCATAGCATCCTTCCGCACCGTGGTTTTTATACCAGCAATACTGAACACCGCGTTCGTTATAAACGGTGATATCCGTACCCTCAACGGCATTGTCAGGTATTTCAGGCAAAAGCTCGGAAAAACTGTATTCAACCGTAAAATCAGCTTTGCATTCATCACAAAGAAACTGCGAATAAGGCTCGCTGTTCACGATTTTAACGGGTGTGATAACCCTTATAACCGTATCATTGAATTTATAATACTTACTGTGCATAGGTAACAAACATCACCTTACTTCCGGAAGCTTTAAAATGCTCTGCATCAACCTGAGTTTTTTGGTTTGAACCAAGACCGTTGATTCTTACACGGTAGGTTGTTCCTTCGCTGAAAATGCCGTTTTCAATGCTTTTATAATAAACAAAGATATCTCCGTTAATATTTTCTCCTGAAATGTTTTTTACCGATATAAGCTTATCACAGCACATAATCTCAAATATTTCAGGATAAAGTGAGATTTCTGACGTAAAAAAAGTTTTTTCTTCTATTTTCCAGTTGTAATAAGATGATTTTTTGTCGAACGCAACTGGTCTGTCACTTTTAAGAATTGAAGTTGACCCTGCAGGAATTGTTGTCATGGGGAATTTCAAAACTTCATCTGCACAATTAACGCTGAGAAGGGCATGCTGAATATCTGTTTCAGAGATGTTTCTTATAACGATGCTTACAACACCGTCTGTTTCGCCGATACTGATAATTTTAAGCCAGCTGTCAACAATAAGCCCGACCTGCGAATTTTCAGGCTCTTTCGCTTTATAGGGACCGATTTCCCTGTCGGTAATTTCATTTGTGCTTACCGGCACTTCAATATCAGCTATGTTTACAAGTTCCCTGCTGAGCTCATTCTCTTTTTTACAGGAACAAAGAAACACAAGCGAAAAAACAACAAGAAAAACTATTGAATTTTTCAAAAAATTTTTCATAAAACAATCAATCCTCTTTTTCGGGAAACAGCGGAGTTCAGAAGAACTCCGCTGCCATAATTAATCACGAAGAAAAAACATTGAAGTTTGCAACGGGAACGTCGTAGCAGACACTGTCGTTTCCGTCGGGAGGAATTGTGTCGCATGCAAATGTTGTTTCTGCAAAGATGAAAAGACCGAGGTTAGGATCTTCAACGGCACAGACATATTGAGCTGAATTCGTGCCGAGCAAAGAACAGCTGCCTGCCACGCTCGCCGAAAGCTGAATGCCTTCATAGATAGCCAAAGGCTTTACATATGACTTTTTCATTATTGTATCCTCCTTTCGGTTCAGACAAGCTTAATGCCGAAATTCAACAAAAGCTTTGCAAAGAAATCCAGAACAGTTCTGAAGAAACCGATTATCTTTTCAAACCAAGTAGGTTCTGTAGTTTCTTCCTCTTCGACTGCGGAAACGGTTACTGTGATTGTAACGGGCTCGTTGTCGCCCGTGTAGCCGTTTACATAAGCGCCCGAAATTGAATAAGTGTATGTACCGCTTTCGCTTTCGGTAAGAACAACCGTCCATTCCTTGATATTTTCATTTTCAAGCTGTTTAACAACGCTTGTTACGCTTTCAGGTGTTATCACATTGCCGTTTTTATCCTTGATAATAAGCGATGAAACATCATCGGATGTTTTAACGGTGATAACAACATCCTCGCCTGCATTGACGGTTTCATTTACGGTTACGTCATCTTCACCGATTTCAAGGTCGGCATATCTCATTGACATTGCGGTATAAGCATAACTCTGGGTTTCAACATTGGACATAAGAGCAAGGTTTTCGGTTGCTTCGTCATAATTCTCTGCATAGTGACCGTAAGCACCTGCGCCCGTGAATGTCCACTTCATATTGGTGAGTGAAAGAACGCTCTCTGCTGCAGATGTATTCTGAATAACAACCACACCGCTGGTGTAATATGTTACATCGCCAACCTGAACATTGGTCCATGCAAGCTTTCCGCCTACGGGAAGAACAGAGTTTATTGATCTGTACATTTCTGTTGCAGAGTTGATTTCGGTACTTACCGTATTTGCACCGTAAGAAACGGTAAATACAGGTGCACCTGTGGCACTCTTGACACCGATCTGAACATCATCCGGAACTGCCGTTGCCCAAATTTCAAAGGCAACTGCCTGATTCTGTGCGAGGTAAAGCTCGTTGTTGGGACCTGCCTTCTTATACATTTCAAGGTCGTTATCGCTTGCGGCAATACCGTCAATGAAGATTACACCCTGAGTTGATGCATCCTGTGAAAGTGTGTTTGCGCCGATAAGCATATCCTTGATTTCAAGGTAGTTGGGATATGATTCCTTATCATCCTTAAAGGACTGAAGAATCTGATCGTCGGCAATGCCGTCATCCTTGCCTGCGGGGTCATAAATACGGATAGCATCAATATAAAGATTATAATACTTGTTGCCGTCTGCATCAGTTTCATAATGCTTATAAAGATCCGTAAATGCACAGGTAATAACAACTCTGTAATTTCCGTATTCAAGATCATTGACCTTCATAACGGGAATCTGATAAAGAGCTGCATCTGTGTCGCTTTCAACCCAGCCGTAAGCATAGTTATAAGCATAAGCGGGATTTTCGGTAACTGTTTCTGTCAAGTTACCGTCAGCATCATAATAAGTGGGAGTTTCGGTGTAGCCGTTGCCCGAAACATCGTAATAAGTTACTGTCTGAGTAGCACTGCCGTCTTTTACTGCGTAATAAGTCTTTGACGTTGTAACTGTGCCGAGAATACTGTTATAGAACGGAACTGCGGTTTCTTCAAGCGTTGTTTCGCCGTTTGCGTCTGCATAAAGCTTACCGTAGCTGTAGCCATAATAATTATCAACGATTCTCTTCTTGCCGACTCTTGCGCCTGTTTCATCATAGATATCAAGATAGAAAACGCCTGACTTACTGTCTGTAAGGCTTATGATATCAAAGCCCGTACCGCTGAATTCAAATTCCATTGTGGGCCATGATGCGCCGGTGCCGCCACTGATTTTTGAATTGGGATTATTCTTTTCACTGACCGAAACAACGTGAGCTGAATATGCACTGTAAGTTGTGCAATTATCATAAGCGGGGTCGTAGCCGTAGGGATTTGCGGAATCATCGTCTGCAAGGTCAGCAGCCTGAGTCATTGCGGTTTCTGTGCCGACTGTTTTCCATACGCCGTATTCATAGCTTGAATTGTCAAATCCCGAAGCTGTTGCACCGTCGGTAAATGAAATGCCGTTTGAATAGTTATCTTCAAAATAGATTGAAGTTGCGGGGATGAACGCCGTTCTTTCGTACTGATAATATTCTGTGTCTGTAGAATAGGTGGGGTCATTGGTAACCTTTGCACAAGAATAGAAATAATCTCTGCCCGTAAACTTAATTGTTGAGGGTGTAAATGTTAAAATACCGTCAGAATTTACGGTGCAGGTGCCGTAATTCAGGCCTTCAACATTGAGAACTGTATTGTCCGCACTGAATATTCCCGTAAGATTATCGGGCGGGTCAAAGCGGAGAATTTCATCAAGATTTGTGTTGGAAGCTGTAATTCCCACATACTCAACCGCTGCGTCTTTGGTCTGCGCAGCCTCTGAAATATAGTTATTAGAGGTTATGTCATAGGTTACCGGGTGACCGTAGTCAATAACAAGAGTCTGGTTATTGAGCTTGACATCCTCTGAAACCTGCTGAATGTTGAAGGTGATTTCGCAGTTTGAATCGGTTGAACCTCTTTCAAGATAATAGAAAGTAAAGGTGTGGTGATCTCCGTCCGTGCGAACCTCATTGAGCTTTGCAAGTGCAGCAAGGTTATCGGCGCTGATGCCGTCATTTGCTTCACCGTAGGTATAGGTTGTTCCGTATTCTGTGGTGCTCTTGACTTCGCCTTCAGCAACGTCCATTGCATACTGATATGTTACGGATGCATCAGTAAAGTTGATGCTTGCACCTCTCTTGCCGTGGAGACCGCCGTTATCAAGAACAAGCACATCGTCAATGTAAATGAGAACGTCATCGTCACCGGAAAAGTTGAAGATAACGTCTTCGCCGTCAGCATATGTGCCTCCAACGGGAATGTAGAAATCGGTTGTGAAGGACATACCGAAATGATAAACGGCATTCTCACCTGTAAGGGTAGTTGTGTTGTTCTGATAGTTGAAGGGGAAGAATCCCTTGCCCTCGCCTTTACCTGCAAGGCTTATTGACCACTCATCAACAGGAGTAAGCTGTGCCGTTGCGGTATTTGTATCATCATCATAGGTTGCCTGGAAAAGATAGCTTTCGTTTGAGCTTGAATAATTGTAAGTATTTATACCGTATTCGTTTGTACTTACAACTAACGGGAAGCTGAGATCCCAATAGAACTTTGAATAGCCTTGGGTTGTATCATCCGAATCAACATAAACTTCTTCCTTGGCAAACATATCATTGATGTGCACGCTCATTCCTTCAAGTGCAGGAAGATTTACAGTTTCCGATGTTGAGGAATCGGCTGTATAAATTGTCAGGTCATAGCCGTCAGAAGAATCGTGAAGTGAGTTTGACGGAACGATATTAGCATAAGGAAGTGATGTGTAATCCGCATGGTCTGCAGGTAAGCCGTCAACAAGAAGCGCACTGAAAAGACCCTGAACAGAAGCACCCTCATTCTTATTCTCATCTGCACCCTGCGTGTTTTCCTTTGTCCATCTGTTCCATGCAGTTTTGTTGATGGTAGCACTCCTGAACTCAGTTCCATCGGTTACGGGATAGCTCGTGAACAGAAGTGAATAAATCTCGGCATAAGCATCAACTGCATCCTCAAGCGCAGCGTCTGCCATACCCTCGCCCCAATCGGTTCTTGTGTCATACCCGATTGTTTCTTTAATTTGTGCCACAAGGTTATCGTCCGCAAGAATCATCGCCTTCAATGAAGCAATCGTCTGCACGTTATAAGCCTCACCGCCCACCGAATAGGGTGAATCCGCTGAGGGATTATAGCCGTACTTATAAATTGTTGAAGGAATATACTTATATTCAATTGAAAGGCCTGTAATGGCATTGTTGATTGCAAGGGTTGCAGCGCTAAGCTCATCATCAGTTGCGTCTGCATTGTTATAAACATCATATCCCGCCTCAAGAGCATCAAACAAAGTCTGATAGCTTTCGGTTGAATATACGCCGGGAGCATATGTTATGCCTTCGGTTAATGCAGAAAGAAGGGCTGACCTTGTGCTTGAAAGATTGCCGCTTGAAATACCCGATTCATTTCTGTAAAGGGTGAAAATCTGGTTGGAGCCTGCGCTCGAAGTGGAAGATGACCAGCAGCTAAACATATTATTAGCATCCTGGAAGTTATCAAGAAGATATGAACCTCTGTAAATATTCACCGTTCCGTCAGTTCTGCCGTATACTGTAAGTTCAACGGGATCATCGGAGAAAGTAACCGTTCCGTTGCCTGAACCCATTGTGAGATACTTACCTTCACTGTTCTGAATGTAATACTGATTTGTTGTACCGTCAACCAGAGTAAAGGTATATTCATAGGTTGAATATGTTGTAATCAAAAAGCCGTCCGAGTTTTTACGCTCGAACGGCTTGATTTTTTAACCGACAATCTGTTTGCAAGCTAATATTTTTGAACCCGTGCAGGAAAGCTCAACGGTATCGCCTGCTTCAAGCAACAGCATATTTTCATGCTCTGATGCTTTTGCCTTGAAAATGTTGTTTTCTGTGTCAATCAGATAAATATAGGTGTTTCCGTCAATATCGATATACTTTACGGAAGCGATTGTAACGGTAACATTCTTCATTTCATCGGTCGGAGTCTGAACTTCGCTTATGCCGAGCATCGCTTTGTATTTTGCGATACATTCCGCCTGCGTTGCGGCAGTTGTAACAATGTTGTACTGCTCAACATTGACTGCGGCGTAAAGCTTCACAAGTCCGCCCGAATCCTTAAGCACCATAATATATGTGGGATTGCCCTCAACGTTAATCAAAGATGGGAACGAAGCCTGATAGCCCTTTTCCTGAACTTCGCCCTCTGCGGCTGCCATTGCGGATTTTTCATCGGCACCTGCAATCGCATAGTAGCGGCTTTCGCCCGTTCTTTCGTTGGCAAGAAGGAAGCCGATGTTTGAGCTGTCGCCGTTAACCGAAGTTACGCCCGTATATATCCATATATCGCCGTCTTTGGCAACATAACCGTAATCGGAAACGGGAGTTTCGTCAGATGAATCATCTTCTGAACTGTAGGTTGTAACCTGCTTGCAGCCCTTTTTGGCAAACAGACTGTTCATAAACCCGTTCTGATACATTCCGTACCAGTTATACTGCTCGCAGATAAGATCGCCGTGGAAAACAACGTCAATCCATCTCGGAATATCCGCAACATCATATTTAACAATTTCGCCCGATACGGGGTCAAGCACGATGCAACCGCTGACGGTTTTTCCGCCGAAGAGAGAAATTGTTTTATCAACGATTGATGCAACATAATAAGGCTTTCCGCTTTCATCGATTTCAAAATGAAGATTCTCTGTCATCAATGTTGGATATTCCAGCCAGATGTGTCTTTTTGCATCTTCAAGAAAATATGCGGAGGGAATATATTTCATGCCTTCGGATTTTTCAAACGAAGCTGACATTGAAACGGGGTCAACGGTAACATAGCCTTTGACGCCCTCTTTGTTGTTCATCCATTTGAAGAATCCTGCATATTCAAGAGCAGAAACCTTTACGGGTTTTCCGTTGCAGTCAATCTGTATGTAATCGTTAGAAACATCAAACTGGCTGACGACATCCGAAAGAGCACCTATTTCACGGTCACCGAGCATTCGTGCAGAGGCGGTATCCATGAGAGCTATGGAATCGGTTTCAACGGACTCCGATAAATCGGCGGTGAAATCAGAGTCATTAACCTTCAGAATTTTTGCATAAGAGGTTGCGTTGAACATAGTGCTGCC
Organism: Clostridia bacterium; assembly: GCA_017473165.1. GTDB lineage: Bacteria > Bacillota > Clostridia > Oscillospirales > Acutalibacteraceae > CAG-177. The sequence goes on from JAFUNA010000022.1 coordinate 9,189, forward strand.
GACAATGCCCGCTCCGATAACGATAACGGTCAAGGCGATGGGCAGGATGTAAGGTACTATTGAAAATCTGAATTCGCTGTATTTTTTTGTTCGTCCCTTTGAACCGGTCTTTTTTGAAACGGTTATCCAGCCGAAATCTTTGCATCCTTTTGCAAGTCTTCCTGCAAGGATTGCCGCAAACAGGGCAAGGATAACAATAACCCAAAAGACGGGATTACGGATATTGATTGCGGTGCTTGAAATAAAAAATCCCGCCGCTGATACAATCAGACCCGTAACCAAGCCCGTAATCAAACCTGTAATAACAGGTACTACACCTGATTTTTTCATGTTTTTCACTCCTTTATTTGATTTTAACACGAATAATACTGCAAATCAATATTCAGTAAAGTTTTAACCGCACACCTTAAGCAATCCCACCGCACCTGCGATAAGTGCAACGGGTACGAGCAGAACAAATCCGCCGACGAAAATTGCGAGAAGAATAAATACGGGGACTGCGATTGCAAGCAGTATTGTTGCAACAATTTTGGCTGCACCCCACGTTATCTTGAATGCCAATCCTATGGCTTTGAAGAAAAGCCAGATTGCAAGAATTGAAAAAATTATTTCAAGCATTGATAATCACTCCTTGTTATCAGTATATTGCCGTGCGTGTTTTTGTTTCGGTCACTTTCATTTGATATTTCTACCCCGATAGTTTGTGCATAATCGGGATTTTTTGCAAGTTTATCTGTCAGCCTGATAGCCAATATTTTCTGTCTTGGGCTCATATGCAACACTCCTTTGTGTTTCCTTGACTATATGATAGCTCAACAAATCGCAGAACTGAATTACACTTTGTGCGGAAAACACACCCTGTTTTTTCACAATAAATGCAAAAAAGGTGTCCGGTTTGATATCGGACACCGTAATTTCTTATTCGCCTTTGATTTGATTGTATTTTTCTATGTTGATTTTCTTGTCTGCAAGCATCTGCTCCACCCATAACTGCAGGGTTTCAACGGTAATTGAAATTCGCTCAAGCTCTTTCTGAATGAAAACAAAATCCTTGATTTCATCGTCATCAATCATACCGTCGGCGGTGATTTCGATAAGTCTTTCCTGGCTCTTTTTCATCGAGTTTAATGATGAAAGCATTTCGAGAACAATCTGTGCGAGGTCTTTGACCTTGACTTCGGGCACGTATTTCTCGCCGATGGGGCATTCCTTTGAACAGTAATGGTTGCAGAGAGTCGGCTCACCGTAGATTTCGGCAAGAAGCATTACCTCATCGGGAGTTATCGGAAATTTGCCGTTTTCAATTCTTTCAAGACGCTCGGGCTGTATGGGATTATCCATAAGCGATGCCTTGTCACAAACATCGTCTCTTGTCAGGTCATGCTTTTTTCGGGTTTCTTTGTAGATTGTATCTGCCATAACTGTTCTCCTTGTAAACGGATTTCACAATATGTATTGTAACATGAATCATATAATATTTCAATATTGCATTAACACCTCAAAAAACAGAAAAAGGGGTTCAGTCAAGCCGTTTCTCTGAATCGAACATTGCAGAAATCCTGTTTTTGCTTTTTTCTCGGCTGTGCTTGCAGGCATTGGCTTCGGGTTTTACCGATGTTTTTATGTGAGGACACAGGCTGCCCTTACGGTATCAATGACTTCTGCGTGCAGCTCAAAGCATCGCCGCAAGGGTCAGAATCGGGAGCAGATGCTCCATTATCGAGTCAAAATCCGTCAGCGGCAGCGGGTTTTCGCCCTTGCCCATCTCGATTGTGAATGCGGGCTTATTGAAAAACTCGATAAACCAATCCTTGAAGCCGCCGTGGGATGCAAGCCCGTCGTTTTCAACGAGCTCATAGCCGCTTGCCGCCGAGAAAATCCGTGCAAGCTCAAGGCTTCTTTTGGGTCTCTTTTCGCCGTATTCCCAAAAAATTTCCTCGCCCTGACTGTGCAGAGCAAGTGCCATTCTCGGCTTACGCATTTTGCAAAGGTCAACGATTGCCGCCGTTTCGGGCTCGCTGACGGGTGCATAGCTGCCGTATCTTCGGGGCGAAGGGCCAAGAATTCCGCTGTCGATTTCCATTGCACGAAGCTCCTGCCAGCCCGCATCAAAATTATGGTTGATGTCAACGCCCCTTGCGTTTGCGTTCCATTTTTCCGTTGATTCCGCCTGAATTTTCGAAACGCTTTGAGCAAACCGACCCGCACCGTCAATGCCGTTTATTGCAATCTCCACCCCGTCGGGATTAACGCAGGGCACAATTATCACCTCACGGCTGATGCAGGCAATGCTTGTATCCCAGAGGGTCAGACCTCTGCTTTTCGCCATGAGTAAAAGCTCCGCAAACCGAAGTGCGGCAAGGCTTGTGAGCCATTCCTGACCGTGATATCCCGCCGTGATAAGCAAAGGATTTTCGCTTCTGCCGATGCTCATGCAGAATATTCCTCTTTGGCATAAAGATTTGCCGATTAACTGAACATTCAGAAACGGATAGGCTCTTTTTAAAGAAAAAATCATATTTCTTTGTTTTTCGGCTGTCATTACAGACGGATTTGTGATATAATTCATTTTGTCACCTCAATAAAATATATTAGCCTGCAGGAGGAAATATAATGGAGCTTTTTGAAAAAACAGTTGAAAAAAATTATATCTACGAAGGAAAAATCATAAATGTTCGCCGTGACAAAGCGGAGCTTCCCGACGGCAAGGGCTGCACCCGTGAGGTTGTTGAGCATAACGGCGGAGTGTGCGTTGCGGCTCTGACAGACGAAAAAGAGCTTATTTTTGTCCGCCAGTTCAGATATCCCTATATGGAAGTTGTGCTTGAGCTGCCCGCAGGCAAGCTCGAAAAGGGCGAAGACCCCTTTGAGGCAGGCAAGCGTGAGCTTGAGGAAGAAACGGGCACAGTCGGCGGAAAATATTACGATTTGGGCAAATTTTATCCCACTCCGGGATATTGCGGCGAAATAATTCACCTCTATGCCGCTTCGCAGCTGAAATCAACCCATATGCACCTTGACGAGGACGAATACCTCGAGGTTGAGAAAATTGCTCTGGACAAGGCGGTTGACATGGTGCTTGCGGGCGAAATTCCCGACGGAAAAACCCAGACGCTCATCATGCGTGTTGCGGAAATGGTTCGCAGAGGAATAATCGAGGTGGGCGAATGATGAAAAAGGTTGTTCTTGCGTCGGCATCGCCCCGAAGAAGGGAGCTTCTGACCACGGCGGGGCTGGAATTTGAGGTCTGCGTAAAGGAAGTTGACGAGAGCGTGCCCGAGGGCACAGACCCCGTTGAGGCGGCGAAGATGACCGCATCAAAAAAGGCTCTTGCGGTTGCGGGCGAGAGGGAAAACTGCATCGTTATCGGTGCGGATACGATTGTTGTTGCAAACAAAAAAATCCTCGGTAAGCCCAAGGATAAAAATGATGCAATCTCAATGCTGTCAATGCTTTCGGGGGTTGAGCACGAGGTTGTGACGGGCGTTTGCATCGTCAACGGCGGCATAGCCGAAAGCTTTGCACAGGTGAGCAAGGTTAAATTTTACGATTTGACCGACGAAGAAATCGAAAGCTACGTTGAAACGGGCGAGCCCATGGACAAGGCGGGCAGCTACGGCATTCAGGGCAAGGGCTGCACCCTTGTTGAACGCATTGAGGGCGATTATTTCAACATCGTCGGACTGCCGGTTGCAGAGGTTGTGAGAAGAATTCGGAACGCGTAATTCGGAATGCGGAATTATATGTCATGCCGCATCGCCGTGCGGTTTACCTGCGATGTGTTGCCGCCGGTTGCGGTTGATTTTCACGGGACGTCGAGGACGCCGTCCCCTACAATATCAATCTGATTTGAGGCAACACGGTAGGGGCGGATATTATCCGCCCGAATACAGTTTTTGCGGAGCAATATACAATTGCGTCGCAGACCCTTAACTATTCACTCTTCACTTTTCACTATTCACTTATACAAATGAAAGAGGCTGTTCTTTTAAAACAGCCTCTTTTGCTTTTATATTTCTTTTTCAATAAGCTCCGTTATTCCGGGCGTTATGTCGGTTGCGATATCCTTGATGCTCTGCACCGCATTTTCCATTGCATATGAACGGAATTCGGCTATCATGTGGGTATCGTTTATGTTATCGCCGACGGTGATTATGTCGCCGTAATCCGCACCGACAATTTCAAGCAGCTTATAAAGCCCCGCCGCCTTGTTTATATCGGCGGAAACGATGTCGATGCACTGCCCGTTTTGCAGGGGATTAAGCCTGTCGCCGAATTTTTCACGGATTGCCGAGGTGACACGCTCCGCTTCCTTTTCATCGGGCAGAATTGTGCTTATCTGGTTAAAATACGGAATTTCGGGCACGGTTTCAAGGGTGAATTCATCCTCAAAACGCTCGTCATCACGCAAATCGAGAACGCATTTGAACTCGGTCATAACCTTCGCCCATTCGCAGCCGATTCCGAAAATGAATTCGAGCAACGGTCTTGCAAGGGAGCCGTCGCAGCGGGATTCGTCAAGAATTGTGCCGTCGGGCTTCATGATTACCGCGCCGTTGCAGCCCACAAGAAAATCACAGCCGAGATTTTTGCTCTCGTGCAATTCGAGCAAATCCGCTCCGCCTCTACCGCTGACAATTCCGAAAAGATTGCCCTTGCTCTGCCAGAGTTTTATGGCGTTGCGTTTCTTTTCGTCAATACCGCCGTGGTTGAGCGTACCGTCATAGTCGCTTGCAATTATTTTCATTATAATTCAACCTTAAGGCAGGAATAGCCTGTCAGTCTGTCACTTACGCTGTCGGGCTGATGTCCGCCCACAAAGAGAGCGATGTTTCCGTCGGGGTCAACTCTTGAGCCGTCATCGATAACGGCTTTGAGCCAATATCTGTCGATTTCAAACTCAACCTCTGCCTTTTCGCCCGCCGCAAGCTTAACTGACTTGATGCCGCAGAGCTGGAAGTTGGGGGTGACGGTGCGGCTGTCGGTGTATTTTGCATAAACCTGTGCCTTTTCGATGCCGTCAAGGCTGCCCTTATTTGTGATTTCAACGGAAAGCTTGATTTTATTTTCGTCTGCAGAAATAATCTTTGCGTTTTCATAGCCGAATTCGGTGTAGGAAAGACCGAAGCCGAAGGGATACTGTGCCTCACCCTCGATGAATCTGTATGTTCTTCCCTTCATGTTGTAATCCTCGAAATCGGGAATATCGTGGTCGCCGCGGAACATTGTTACGGGGAGCTTGCCGCAGGGAGAAGCTACGCCCGCAATGATGTTTGCGATTGCAAGACCGCCCATTGCGCCGGGATACCAGCCGTGGATGATTGCCTTTGCGTGGTTTGTCACCTTGTCGCCAAGGTCGATTGCGCTGCCGCAGAGAAGAACAACAACAACGTTTTCGCAAACGTCGCAGACCGCTTCGGCAAGCTTCTGCTGTGTTTCGGGCAGATAGAAGGATTTCTTGTCGCCGCAGGCGGTGTAAGCATCGTCAAAGCCTGTGTCCTCGCCCTCGATTGAGCAGTCAAGACCGAGAGCAAGAACTGTTATGTCTGCCTCGGATGCAGCGGCAACGCCGTCGGAGAGCATATTGTTGAAGCCGCTCCAATGGTTGAGAGCCTCAAAGCAGTAGTTTGAGCCTCTTTCAACGCTGATTGCGGCGTCGCTGAACACTCTGCGGATGCCGTCGGCAACGGTTACATATTCGGAAGCATAGCCGTTATAGTTGCCTTCAAGAGCGGTAACTGACTGTGCGTTAGGTCCTACTACTGCAATTCTCTTTGTTGTGTTTTTATCAAGAGGAAGGAAGCCGCTGTTCTTGAGAAGAACGGGGCATTGCTCGGCGGCACGGAGATTGAGCTCTCTGTGTGCCTTGCAGTCAAGCACCTCATAGCCGATGTCGGAATAAGGTCTTGTTTCCTCGAATTCGCCGAGAAGATGGCGAATCATATAGAGTCTTTCGCAGGATTCGGTAATCTGCTCCTCGGTTACGAGGTCCTGCTCATAGGCATCAACAAGTGCCTCATAGGTTTCTCCGCAGTTAAGGTCGCAGGTGCTGTTGAGTGCAACAGCAGCAGCCTCCGCCTTTGTTTCGGTGAACTTGTGGAATTTATAGATGTCGCCGAGTGCACCGCAGTCGGAAACGATGTAGCCGTCGAAGCCCCACTTTTTGCGGAGAACTTCAACAAGAAGATAGCTGTGAGCACAGCAGGGCTCGCCGTTTGTGCGGTTATATGCACCCATTACGCCCGAAACTCCTGCCTCAACGGTCTTTTCAAAGGCGGGAAGATAGGTTTCATAAAGGTCTTTGAGGCTGATTTTTGCGTCGAAGCCGTGACGTGTTTTTTCGGGACCCGAATGACCCGCAAAATGCTTTGAGCATGCGGCTGCCTTTAAGAATTCGCCGTCACCCTGAATGCCTCTGATGAATGCAGAGCCGAGAGTTGAAGAAAGGAAGGGGTCCTCGCCGAAGGTTTCCTGACCTCTGCCCCAACGGGGGTCACGGAAAATGTTGATGTTGGGTGCCCAGAAGGTAAGACCCTTGAAAATATCGAAATCACCGAATTCAACGTGCTTGTTATACTTTGCACGGGCTTCGGTTGAAACAACGTCTGCGATTGTGTTAATCAGCTCGGGGTCAAAGGTTGCCGCCATAGCAATTGTGTGGGGGAAAACGGTTGCCGTGCCTGCACGGGCAACGCCGTGAGCACCCTCATTCCACCAGTTATAGGCGTTGATGCCCAGTCTTTCGATGGCGGGTGAATTATAGAGAAGCTGAGTCATTTTTTCCTCAACTGTCATTTTTGCAACAAGTGCTTTTGCTTTTGCCATTGCTTCGGCTTTTGTCATGGGGTCTGCCTCCTTGAAGTTAGATTTACAACTAATATAAACTAAACCGCAAACATAGTCAAGGAATAAATTATTTAAAAAATTTTTGTATTTTATGCAACAATAATGGTAAATTCCGACACTTATATAGTGAAAGGGTAAAATTCTTAAAATGACGTATAAAGAGGAGAAATCAGAATGAAAAAATTCATTATTTTACTTTCCGCAGCGGCACTGATTCTTGAAATTGCCGCAAATTTATAAGTGAAGGGGTGCATGGATGCACCCGTCATCCGACCGAAAATTCCGTTAATTTTTGTTTACTGCTCCGAAAGACTGTCTTATGAAGCTTTTCAGCTTCACAAGGCGGTCTTTTATTTTTTAAAAATATTTTATTTTTCTCTTGTATTTATCATGTTAAACCATTATAATAACTTTATAATAGGGTAATAGTGGGTAATTATGCCCGTAAGGAATGATAAAATGTCTGTTGAATCGGTAAAAGAATATCTCCGTGAGTTCGGATTTGAGGACAGGGTGCGTGAATTCACCGAATCCTCCGCAACGGTTGAGCTTGCGGCGGTTGCGGTTGGAGTTATCCCCGCAAGAATCGCAAAAACCCTCTCGTTCAAATATCCCGACGGCTCTCCGCTTCTCATTGTTGCGGCAGGGGATGCCAAAATCGACAACCGCAAATTCAAGGATTTCTTCGGCTTCAAGGCAAAAATGCTGACCCCCGACGAGGCGATTGAGCTCGTTGGTCACGCAGTCGGCGGAGTTTGTCCCTTTGCGGTCAAAGACGGAGTAAAAGTTTATCTCGACGAGTCCATGAAACGCTTTGACACCGTTTTTCCTGCAGCAGGCAGCTCAAGCAGCGCCGTTGAGCTCAATTGCGACGAGCTTTTCGAATGCTCCCGTGCAATTGAATGGATTGACTGCTGCAAAATAGCTGAAAATTAAATGAAGAATTTCTCTGCCATAAGCCGCCTCCACTTTAGGGGAGGTGCCGAGCACAGCGAGGCGGAGGGGTTTAAATCAGCTTTTGCGGAGCAACAAAAACGAAAGCGAGGGTTATAGTTGATACCGTACAAACATTCAAATATAGTCCTTGCTAAAAATTTGAGGAAAAACATGACTCCTTGGGAAAGAAAGCTTTGGTACGAATTTTTGCGAACATATCCTGTTAAGTTTCAAAGACAAAAACCCATAGAAAATTACATTGTAGATTTTTATTGCTTTAAAGCAAAGCTTATTGTTGAGCTTGACGGCTCACAGCATTTTAATAAAACAAACACATTGAAAGATAAAATCCGCACCGAAAAGCTTGAAGAATTCGATTTAACCGTTATTCGCATACCAAACAATGAGATTGATGAAAACTTTTACGGTGTTTGTGAATATATAGATTCTTTTGTAAAAAGCCGGATTAACTCTGATTGATTAAAGCTTTTTAACTCCCTCAGTCACTCCGTGCGAAGATTGCCCTCAGAAACATGGTCGTCTTGCCTTCCTTGGAGCGTCGGCAATTCTCCCTGTTTCTTCACCTCATCACCTCACTTCTTCCGCCACAGGCGGCGTTTCGGTGATTCGCCCCTCAAGAGGGAGCCCAACGGGCAGGTTGCAATTTTACAGAAAATTTCTGTTTTAATTCGCCTCCACTTCAGGGGAGGTGCCGAGCACAGCGAGGCGGAGGGGTTTAAATCAGCTTTTGCGGAGCAACATAATTCCGAATTACGCATTCCGAATTCCGAATTATAAATCCGTTTTTCATTAAATTTAATTTTTTCGTCACACTTCGTTAATTAAATCCGTATCTTTTGATATATAATAAATACAGATGCCTTGCATCGGATTTCGGGAGGAAACAATGAGCAAAAAATATGTTATTGCCTACGACATCGGCACAACCGGCGTTAAATCCTGTCTTTTTGAAATCGAAAACGAAATCAAGCTCGTCAGCGCGGCTATGGAGGGCTACAAGCTCTACATCATGCCCGACGGCGGCGCAGAGCAGGACCCCGACGAATGGTGGGCTGCAATATGCTCAACAACCAAAACAATTTTTGAAAAATGCGACATAAAGCCCGAGCAGGTTGAGGGTATCTCATTCTGCTCACAGATGCAGGGTCTTGTGCTCGTTGACCGTGACGGCAAGCCCGTTCACAGAGCCTTCAGCTACATGGACCAGCGTGCGAAAAAGCAAATCAAAGAGGGCATCGCAAACGGAATTCAGATTGCGGGAGCAAACATCTTTAAGCTCCTTCCCTCGCTGATGATAACGGGTGCGGTTTCCGCCAGCGTCAAGGACCCTGTCTGGAAATATAACTGGGTCAAGGACAATGAGCCCGAAAACTTCAAGCGTGTCTACAAGTGGCTTGACGTCAAGGAATACATAATCTGCCGCATGACGGACAAATTTGTTATGACTCCCGACTCCGCCTTCGGTACTCTGCTCTACGATATCCGCAAGGGCAAGGAGGGCTTCAGCAAAACAATCTGCAAGCTGCTCGGCGTTAACCCCGACCATATGCCCGAAATCATCAAGTGCACCGACATGGCGGGCACTCTCACCGAAAAGGCTGCCGCAGAGCTTGGACTCAAGGCAGGCACAGCCGTTTTCGGCGGCGGCGGAGATGCTTCGCTTATCGGCGTTGGTGCGGGCAGCGTTGAGCTTGGCGAAACCCACGTTTATAACGGCACTTCGGGCTGGGTTTCAACCGTTGTTGACAAGAGCGTTGTTGACGCATCGGCAATGATTGCGGCAATCGTCGGCGCACAGAAGGACTCATTCAACTATTTCGCAGAGCTCGAAACCGCAGGCAAGTGCCTTGAATGGGTCAAGGATCACCTTGCGCTTGACGAAATCGGAATTTTCCTCAACAAAACCGACGTTGCGGAATCCGACGAAACAATCTACACCAGCCTTTACGACTATCTCTCAAAGGTTGTTGACGAAATCCCCGCAGGCAGTCAGGGCGTTATCTTCACTCCGTGGCTTCACGGCAACCGCTGTCCGTTCGAGGATCCCAACGCAAGAGGAATGTTCTTCAACATCAGCCTCGACGTAGGCAAAACCGAGCTTATCCGTGCGGTGCTCGAGGGCGTTTGCTACCACATGAGATGGTTCCTTGAAACACAGGATAAGAAAATCCACACCTCAAACGTTATCCGCTTTGTAGGCGGCGGAGCTCTTTCCGACATTACCTGCCAGATTCTTGCCGACGTTACCGACAGAACGGTTGAAACCGTTGACAGTCCCCAGAATGTAGGTGCAGTCGGTGCGGCGGTTATAATGGCAGTCGGTCTCGGACTTCTTGAGGACGTTTCCCACGCAAAGAAGCTTATCCCCGCAAAGAAAACCTTTATTCCCAACTCCAAAAACAAGGCGGTTCATGACCGCAACTATGAAGTTTACAAAACACTTTATAAGAACAACAAAGAAGCCTTCAAGGCTCTTAATGGTTAAAAAAAATCAACCCATGAAAGGAAAAATCACCATGAAAAAATATCTTGCTCTCATATTCACATTCGTTCTCATTCTCACAGTTTTCACAGCCTGCAAGCCCAAGCTTCAGGGCGGTCTTGTTATCAGCGACTCAAAGGAAAGCTACGCAGCCGCAACCAACGAAGACGGCGGAATCAAGAGAGATGCCGCAGGCAACCTTGTTGTTCTTGTTACCGATTCAAAGGGCAGAAACGTCAAGGACGAAAACGGCGAGCTTATGACAAACGCAGTTGCAATTGAAAGACCCATCGTTCTGGGCAGAAGAATTGAGTGCCCCGACTACGCAATCAACATTCCCGACGGCTGGTCAGACAGTAAAACCGCATCCGACCTCATCATCAAGAAAGACGGCAGCGAAGACCAGATAAAGATTATCACCGCAGGCGACATCAGCCTCAACGATGCCGTAATGGGTTCGCAGGAGCTTATCGGCAACATCAAGCAGGCTGCCGCAAACGCAGTTGAAGAAAACAAAAAGATTAATATCGGCGAAATGGAAGCACACTATATTGCAGCCTTTGTTCCCGAATTCCAGGGCAAGGCAATCTATCAGGGCTTCATTTTCTTCAAGCATAACAGCCAGACCTATTCTGTTTCACTTTCATCAGACAGAAACCTCGGCGAAAGCCTTGATGAAATCACCGGAATTCTTGAAACAATCGAGTTTGTTCTTTAATAAAATCAGTTTTTGCGGAGCAACATAATTCCGAATTACGCATTCCGAATTCCGAATTATAAATCCATTCTTTATTTTTCACTGAAACAAGGAGTAACACCATGCTTTTCACACAGGATATCGGTATAGATTTAGGCACAGCCAACACTCTGGTTTTCGTCAAGGGCAAGGGCATCGTCATCCGTGAGCCCTCCGTTGTTGCCGTTGACCAGAAAAGCAATCCCCCGAGGGTTGTTGCCGTCGGCACGGAAGCCAAGGAAATGATAGGCAGAACTCCCGGCTCAATCACCGCCGTACGCCCCCTCAAGGACGGCGTTATTGCGGATTTCGAAATCACAGCCGAAATGATTGCCGCATTCATCAAAAGAACAACAAAACGCACTCCCTTCTCACGCATCAGAGTCCTTATCTGCATTCCTTCGGGCGTTACCGAGGTTGAAAGAAAAGCTGTTTACGATGCCGCAAAGAGTGCGGGTGCAAAATATGTAAGCCTCATCGAAGAGCCCATGGCTGCCGCAATCGGTGCTGGGCTTCCCGTAAGCGAAGCCGCAGGCAGCATGGTTGTTGACATCGGCGGCGGCACATCAGAGGTTGCCGTTATCTCTCTTGGCGACGTTGTTACCGCAAACTCCGCAAGAGTTGCGGGAGATAACTTTGACGAATCGATTATCGCTTACATCAAGAAAAAATACAATCTTCTTATCGGCGAAAGAACAGCCGAGGATATCAAAATCAAAATCGGCTCTGCCTACCCCTACGAGGGCGAGGGCACAATCAACATCAAGGGCAGAAACCTCATGGACGGACTTCCCAAGAACGTTGACGTTACAAGCGAGGAAATCAGAGAAGCAATGGCTGACACGGTTTCAATGATTGTTGACTCCGTTAAATCCACTCTCGAAAAAACTCCTCCCGAGCTTGCTGCCGATATCATTGACCGAGGAATCATGCTCACGGGCGGCGGTGCACTTTTAAGAGGTCTTGACAAGCTCATTGCGGCGGAAACAAAAATCCCCGTTGTTGTTGCAAACAATCCTCTCGACTGCGTTGCCGACGGCACGGGCATCTGCCTTGAAAACGACACGTTGAGCGTTGCAGGAAACAAAAAATACATTTAAGGTGATAACAGAATGATACGCTTTTTCAAAAGCGCAGCTTTTAAAATATTTGCGGTTGTTGCGGCAGCGTTGCTTGCAGGGTCGGTTTTCGCCGTCACCTCCCGCAACGCCTCCTCTCCGCTGACAAGCGTAACAAGCATTGTTTTCGGGCCGGTTTCACGGATTTCGTCACGGATTGCCGCCGAATTTTCCAATGCGAAAATTTCATTCAAATCTTCAACCGCCCTTGCCAACGAGGTTGAGGCTCTGCGTAAGCAGGTTGATGCCCTCACCGAGCAGCTTGTTGACTATGAGCAAATCCGAAGCAAAAACGAGCTCTATCAGGAATTCCTCGGCATCAAAGAAGAGCATTCCGACTATGTTTTTGCCGAGGCTGCAATCATCGGCAGGGATGCGGCGGATAATCTCGGCTCGTTCACGCTCAACAGGGGCTCCGCAAACGGTATAAAGGTCAACGACCCCGTAATCTACGGCAAATATCTTGTGGGCGTTGTTTCGTCGGTAACTCCGACCCAATGCAGGGTTAACACAATCCTCAACCCCAAGGTAAACGTGAGTGCCTATGAGGTACGTACCCGTGATCTGGGCTTTGTTACCTCAACGGTTGCCCTCGCACAGGAGGGTAAATGCCATATGCCCGGACTTTCGTCATCAACGGCGGTTACCGCAGGCGGAATTGTATGCACCTCGGGCGTCGGCGGAATTTATCCCAGAGATTTGATTATCGGAAACATAGTTGACGTTGTTGACGGCACGGTTGACATCTCCGCAAGTGCAATTATCGAGCCGGGCGTTGATTTTGCCGACATAACCGACGTTTTTATCATTACATCATTCGACGGACAGAACGAATAACATGACTTTGGAATCACAACGCAAAAAGTTGATAACCCGCAGACTTTGCCTTGCACTGATTTTGCTGCTGCTGTCTGTTCTTCAGAACACCGACGGCTTTTTTCCGCAGATTTTCGGCGTCAGGGCTTTGATTCTTATACCCGCCGTGGTCTGCATGGCGATGTATGAGCGTGACATATGGGGAATGCTGCTCGGACTTTTCGCCGGTGCACTCTGGGACATAACCGCCTCGGGTGCAAGCTTCAACGCCCTCTATCTGCTTACGGTCGGCTTTGTTTGCGGCACTCTGATTAACACAATCATGCGTAACAACGTTGTAACGGCAATGATTCTCTCAACCCTTGCAACGCTTATCTATAATATCGGCTACTGGGCGGTCAGCTTTGTCGGCGGCGGAATGGACAACGCAGGCTTCATTCTTATCCGCTATTATCTGCCCTCAATTCTCTACACAATGCTCTTTATCCCCCTCACCTTCATCACCGTCAGAGCGGTGGAAAAGAAATTTGCGGTTGAGTAATTTTTACACAAAGGAGGAAACAAAATGCACGCAAAAATCACAGCAAAAAGACGCATAATCTCCGTGTGCGTGCTTACAGCCTTCCTTGTCTTTTTTGCCTTTGACCTTGTTAAAATTCAGCTCATCGACGGCCCCGAATACGATGCCGCAAGCTCCTCCGTGAGCGAAAACTATGCTGCAATCAAGGCTTCAAGAGGCGAAATAGTTGACGTTAACGGCAAACCGCTTGTCTATAACAACCAGTCCTATTCAATAATTTTTGACAGTGCCTATTTCCCGACAAAAAATGACGAAAGAAATGCCATAATTGAGAGTCTTATTTCTCTTTTCGAAAAACATTCTCTCCAATGGCTTGACGAAATTCCCCTTGTTTTCGATGAAAGCGGTGCAATCGCATTCAGACCCGAAAGCGAGGACCTTGTTGAGGAAATGAAGAGCAAAGATATGCTCCACCTCAATGATTACGCAACCCCCGAGGACTGCTTCAACGCCCTCATTGACGAGTTTGACCTGCAGTCATACGCTCCCGAAACGGCAAGAAAAATCGGCTCTGTCCGCTACGGAATGCTCAAATCCTATTTCAGAATCGGAAATCCCTACACCTTCGCAACGGAAGTTACCGACGAAGTTGTTTCGAAAATAAAAGAAAACAGCAACTATTTCAAGGGCGTTGACTTTGAGGTTATCCCAGTCAGAGAATACGCCGACGGCACTCTTGCACCCCACATTCTCGGCAGAATCGGTGCAATCGATGCCGACGAATACGCCGAGAAAAAGGCGGAGGGCTATAGCATGACCGACCTTATCGGCAAAAGCGGAATCGAGCTTGCCATGGAAAAATATCTCCGCGGCACCGACGGCGAGGAAACCGTTTTCACCGACGGCAGCGGCAACCGTACAACCGAAGTCACAACCGAGCCCGCGCCCGGCAGCACCGTTGTGCTGACAATCGATGCGGGACTCCAGAAGGTTGCGGCGGATTCGCTTGAAAAAGCTCTCTGGGACTATGCCGGCACAAAAGGCAACATGGTTGAAAGTGCGGGTGCTGCCGTTGTTCTCAGCTGCAAGGACAGCTCAATTCTTGCAAGTGTAAGCTATCCCACCTATGACATTTCAACCTACAGCGACCACGTTGAGGAGCTCAACAAGGCTGCGGGCTCGCCCCTGTGGAACAGAGCTCTTCTTTCAACCTACGCAACGGGCTCAACAATGAAGCCCTCCGTTGCGATTGCCGCCCTTGAAGAGGGAATAATTGACGAGGAAACCCGTATTCATTGCAGCGGCTCATATGTTTATCTCAATCAGCACTTCAAGTGCGAGCAGGCTCACGACAACAGCAACGTTGACGTTGTCAATGCCATTGACGAATCCTGCAACACCTTCTTTTATGAGGTCGGCAGACTTCTCGGCATTGAAAAAATGAATGAATACAGAACTCTTTTCGGCCTCGGAGCAAAAACAGGCTGCGAAATTGCGGAGGCTGCGGGCGTGCTCGACAGCCCCGAATACCGTGCAACCCTCAATCAGAAATGGCTTCCCGGTTACACAATCCAGTCTGCAATCGGACAGGCAGGCAATCTTTTCACTCCCATTCAGCTTGCAAACTACTGTGCCGCCATCGCAAACGGCGGAACACGATATAAAACCCACTTTGTAAAGAGCATCAAGTCATATGACTATTCGCAGACAATCGTTGAAACAAAGCCCGAAATTCTTTCAAACACAGGCGTTTCCAAGGAAACTCTTGACCTTGTAAAACAGGGTATGTATCAGGTTGGTACAACGGGCTACTGTGCAAAATATTTTGCGGGACTTCCCGTAAAGGTTGCCGCAAAAACAGGTACATCACAGGAAATCCGCCGTCTTGACGGAGTTTCGGTCAAGATTAACAACGGCTTCCTTATTGCATTTGCTCCCTACGAAAATCCCGAAATCGCCATTGCGGTTGTGGGCGAGGGCATGACCTCGGGTGCATTCGTTGCTCCCGTTGTAGCGGATATTGTTGATTATTATTACGGTCAGAGTGACGAAATGGCAAAGTATCAGCCCGAAAATACGCTGATACCGTAATTCAACGCATAATTCGCAATGCTTAATGCGTAATTGTTTTAAATTAAAATTTAATGAAATCAGAAAATATAATTTCACTGCATTTCCACCCTAACCGCTTTTTCACAGTTTAAAGCGGTGAAGCATCATGCAAGATGTGTTACGGCTTATTTTCAGCTTTTGCGGTGCAATATATATTCGGAGCGAAGCAATCCTTAACTATTCACCATTCACTTTTAACTTTTCACTTACATCAAGCGACCCTAATTCCGAATTACGCATTACGAATTCCTAATTGACATAACGAAAGGAACAAAATTATGGCAGAAATCATAGTTGTTGCCTCGGGCAAAGGCGGCTCGGGCAAATCATCTTTTGTAACAGGTGTCAGCAGAGCTCTTGCCTCACAGGGCAAAAGGGTTCTTGCAATCGACTGTGATATCGGTCTGCGTTCGCTCGACCTGCTTTTCGGAGTTACGGAAAACGTTGTCTTTGATTGGGGCGATTTGCTTCTTGACCGCTGCGAGCGTGAACAGGCTCTCATCAAGGGCGACATCGATTTGCTTGCCGCACCCAGAAATTTTTACAGCGAATTCACTCCCGAAGCCGTTGCAAAGCTCTTTAAATCCTTCTCAAAAGACTATGACTATATTTTCCTTGACGGACCTGCGGGCATCGACAGAGGATTTCAGCTTGCTGCCGCTGCCGCAGACAAGGCAATCGTGCTCTCAACGCCCGACAGCGTTTGCGTACGCAGCTGCTCAAGAGCCTTTGACGAGCTCCGCCGCCTGAAAATTGAGGACGTTCGTCTTGTTATCAATATGTTTGAGGTAAAGCCCGTCTGCAAGCACAAGCTTCTCAACATTGACCAATGCATTGATGAAACGGGCGTACAGCTTCTCGGCGTTGTGCCCAGAGATATCAACGTCGGCTACTGCTCCGTAACGGGCACAATTCCCGGCGAATTTTCGCCCTCAACTCTTGCATTCAAACGCATTGCAAAACGAATTACGGGCAAAAGAGTGCCTCTTGTCTGCGAATAAGGTGATAAAAATGAAAAACCGAACAATTGCCGCCATCGCAACACCCAACGCACCCGGCGGAATAGGAATTGTACGTATTTCGGGCGAAAATGCGGTTGAAATTGCCGCAAAAATATTTCATCCCGTCAGCGGAAAGGCTCTGACCGAAAGCAGGGGTTATTGTGCACATTTCGGTGAGGTTTTTGATAATAATGAAAAAATCGACGAGGCAGTTTGCCTCGTTTTTCGTGCACCCCGAAGCTATACGGGTGAGGACACCGCCGAAATTTCCTGTCACGGCGGTCTTTATATAACAAAGCGTGTGCTGCGTGCCGCACTTGAAGCAGGTGCAGCCCCCGCCGAGGCGGGCGAATTCACAAAGCGTGCATTCATCAACGGCAAAATCGACCTTGCCGCCGCCGAAAGTGTCATGGCACTCATCGGAGCATCGGGCAAGCAGGCCGCCGCTGCCGCACTCAACACTCTTGACGGCAATCTGAGCCGTGAAATCCGAAAATGTGCCGATAATATCATCGGCGTGTGTGCATCTCTTGCCGCATGGGTGGACTATCCCGACGAGGATATCGAGGACACCGATGCAGGGGATATGCTGCCCGTTTTCACCGAAACACGCACCGCCCTTGCCGATATCATCCGCCGCTATGACTGCGGACGAGCCGTCACCGACGGAATTGACGCCGTAATCGTCGGCAGACCCAATGTGGGCAAATCAACGCTGATGAATATGCTCACGGGCTTTGAACGCTCAATCGTAACCGACATTGCGGGCACGACCCGTGACGTTGTTGAGGAGCGGATTGTGCTCGGTGAAATTGTTATGCGTATCGCTGACACGGCGGGAATCCGTGAAACCGAAAATGTTGTTGAAAATATCGGCGTTAGTCTTGCGAAACGCAGACTCGAGCGTGCGGAGCTTGTGCTTGCCGTGTTTGACGGCAGCGAGGCACTCACCGCCGACGATTGTGACATTATGGAACAATGCAGGGGCAAGCGTGCCGTTGCACTTCTCAATAAAACCGACCTTCCCGTCGCCGCCGACAGGGAAATCATCAACGCCGCCTTCAGCCATGTTGTCGAGCTTTCGGCATCAACGGGCGAGGGCAGAGACGAGCTTGAAAAGGCGGTCAGAAAAATTTTTTCCACCGACGAGTTTGACCCCAACGCCGCCTGCCTCACAAGCGAGCGACAGCGTCAATGCTGCGTAAATGCGATGACTCACATTGACGAGGCGATTGCCGCACTCAATACGGGAGTCACACTCGATGCGGTCAACGTCTGTGCCGACTGTGCGATTGATGCACTCCTCGAGCTGACGGGCGAAAAAGCCACCTCCGCAGTAGTCGATGAGGTATTCTCCCGTTTCTGCGTGGGCAAATAAACATTTTTCTTTATTGTAATAATAAGTGCGTTTATTATTCTATTTTCGCATCAAAACAGCTTATTTTAGTTTACAGCCAATGGAAATTTTCTAAACGATGCAGAGTTAAATCCGATTCACGCAATCGCCTCCAGAGCAGAGGTTTTTTCAAGTGCAAAGTGCAAAGTTTAAAGTGCAAAGTTAACGGTCGCTTCGCTCCGATAATGAAATTTGAATGTAGGGGACGGTGACCTCAACGTCCCGAATGCACCGTCAGGTGCATAACAAAAATTATTGCAGACCTATGGTCTGCCCGGGTTGTCGGGTCGCCAACCCCTACAAATGAAATAAAAGGTGTTTTTATGGAATACATTTCAGAAAATTTTGATGTCGCCGTTATCGGTGCAGGTCACGCAGGCATCGAGGCAGGTCTTGCCGCTGCCCGTCTTGGCTGCAAAACCGCTGTTTTCACAATCAATCTCGACTGGGTCGGCAATATGCCCTGCAATCCGTCAATCGGCGGAACTTCAAAGGGTCATCTTGTGCGTGAAATCGATGCCCTTGGCGGTGAAATGGCAATCGCCGCCGACCTCAACACCCTCCAGAGCCGTATGCTCAATCTCGGCAAAGGTCCTGCGGTGCACAGTCTGCGTGCACAGATTGACCGCCGTGCCTATTCCGACTACATGAAGGGTGTCATGGAAAAAACCGATAATCTCTACCTCAAACAGGCTGAAATCATCGACCTTCGCAAAGACGGCGACGAATGGATTCTCAAAACCCGACTTGAAGCCCTTCACCGTGCCAAAGCCGTTATCCTTGCAACGGGAACATTCCTTGCAGGCAAGGTCTATATCGGCGACGTTTCCTATGACAGCGGACCCGACGGAATGTTTCCCGCCGTTGAGCTTGCAAAGTCGCTCAAAGAGCTCGGACTTCTCACCCGCCGCTTCAAAACGGGCACTCCCCCAAGAATCAACCGCCGCAGCGTTGACACCGCAAGCCTTGAGCCGCAGTACGGCGACGAAAGAATCGTGCATTTTTCTTTTAACAATGATATTGAGGTTTGCAACACCGAGCCTTGCTATATTACATACACGGGAGCTGAAACAAAGCGGATTATTCTTGAAAATCTGCACCGCTCTCCCCTTTATTCGGGCAAAATTGACGGCGTAGGCCCCCGATACTGCCCCAGCATTGAGGATAAAATCGTGCGTTTCTCCGAAAAAGAACGCCATCAGATTTTTGTTGAGCCCTGCGGTGCAAAAACCGATGAAATGTATCTTCAGGGACTTTCGTCATCCCTGCCCGAGGATGTTCAGCTGAAAATTGTCCGCTCCATTCCGGGACTCGAAAACGCAGAGTTTCTTCGCACGGCATATGCCATAGAATATGACTGCGTTGACCCGCTTTCACTCCGTCAGACCCTTGAATTCAAGGATTTTGAGGGGCTTTACGGTGCGGGACAGTTCAACGGCTCCAGCGGTTACGAGGAAGCCGCCGCACAGGGACTTGTTGCGGGCATGAACGCCGCCCTTAAAATTAAGGGCAAGGAGCCTGTTATCCTTGACCGAACAACCTCTTATATCGGCACGCTGATTGATGACCTTGTAACAAAAGGCTGCTCCGACCCCTACAGAATGATGACCTCACGCTCTGAATACAGACTCATTCTCCGACAGGACAACGCCGACCGCAGACTGACCGAAATCGGCTACAAAGCGGGTCTGATTTCAGAGGAAAGATATAACGAATTTCTCAAAAAGCTTGAACTGATTGCAAAAGAGCGTGAAAGAATTGAAAATCTTTCAATCCCCAAAACTCCCGAGCTTGATGCCGTTCTTGTTTCACGTGAAACATCTGCAATGGAAAAAGGCGTTAAGATGATTGAGCTTTTAAAAAGACCCCAGCTCAACTATGACGTTTTGGCTCCCTTTGACAAAACACGACCCGATTTGCCCTATGAAATCTTTGAGCAGGTTGAGATTGATATTAAGTATGAGGGCTACATCAAGCGTCAGCAGATGCAGATTAATGACCTTCGTCGGCTTGAAGTCAAGCGTCTGCCCGAGAATCTGGACTATAATCTCATCACGGGTCTGCGGCTTGAAGCAACCGAAAAGCTTTGCAAAATCCGACCCGAAACCGTTGGTCAGGCTTCAAGAATTTCTGGCGTTTCCCCTGCCGATATTTCGGTTTTACTTATCTACCTTGAGAGGAACGGTATAAATGGTTAACACCAATCTGTTGATATCCGATGCCGAAAAGCTCGGTCTTTCAATTGAAAACGATAAAATCAAGCAGTTTGAAAAGCTTGCCGAGCTGCTTGTTGAGCAAAATAAAACAATGAACCTCACCGCCATAACCGACCCCGACGGCATCGCCGTCAAGCATTTTGCGGACAGTATTTCCGTGCTGAATGCTGCGAAATTTGACGAAAAAGCAAGAGTGCTCGATGTCGGAACAGGTGCGGGCTTTCCGGGCATTCCCCTTCTTATCATGCGACCCGGCCTTGACCTCACAATGCTCGACAGCACGGCTAAAAAGCTGAAATATGTTGCAAGCACGGTTGAAGAGCTCGGTCTTACCGCAAACGTGCTCCATACCCGTGCCGAGGAAGCGGGTCAGAGCAAGGAATACAGAGAAACATTTGATATAGTATGCTCACGAGCCGTTGCCGCACTTAACGTTCTTTGCGAATACTGCCTGCCTTTTGTCAAGGTCGGCGGAGTTTTCGTTGCAATGAAGGCGGCGAAGGCACAGGAAGAAATCGAGGGTGCAAAGGCTGCAATTAAGCTTCTGGGCGGTAAGATTATTGACGAAAAAAGCTTTACGCTCTCTGACGGCGGCGAAAGAAACTTAATTATCATCAAAAAGATTTCGCACGTTCCGCCAAAATATCCAAGAGTATCGGCTCAAATTGCGAAAAAGCCCCTTTAATTTTAACATTTGCCGTCGAATCGGCGGTTTTTATGACAATCGAATTTGCTGGACAATCCCCCTGCTGAGTGTTACAATTCAAGTAACGAAACGGACAGGGGGATTTGAATTTTTGAAAAACACTAAATACAAAATCGGCGGACAAATTATTCTTGTCCCTCAGGAGGAAATTTATCCGAATCCCAATCAGCCGAGAACACGGTTTGACTTTGACGAGCTTGAAGGTCTTGCACAAAGCATCCGTCAGAACGGAATAATCCAGCCTATTGCGGTGCGGATTAATTCAAAGGGCGAATACGAGCTCATTTCGGGTGAACGCAGACTGCGTGCATCACGGCTTGTGGGCATGACGCAGATACCTTGCATAATAATGGAAGCATCTGACGAAAAATCGGCACTTTTTGCCCTGCTTGAAAACATTCAACGCAGCGACCTCGGATTTTTTGAAGAAGCACAGGCAATTGAAAAGCTGATTATCGACTACGGAATGAGCCGTGACGATGTTTGCAAAAAGCTCGGAAAAGCACCGCCCACCATATCGAACAAGCTCCGATTACTCCGACTTCCCGAAGAGGTACGACTGAAAATTGTTCAGGAAAATCTTACGGAACGCCACGCACGGGCACTTTTAAAGCTGACAAGCATCAGTCAGATGGAGCGTGCCATGTCAATCATCGGCGAAAAGCATCTGAACGTTGCCGAAACGGAACGCCTGATTGCACAGATACTTACCAACGACAGCCGCCGCAGACAGCCGCCCGTTAAGCTTTTCAAGGATGTACGAATTTTCGTTAACACCCTTAACCATGCGGTTGACACAATGCGTCGGGCAGGAATTGAGGCGGATTCCGCCAAAAGCGAAACCGACGAATATATCGAATATATTGTACGAATACCCAAAAGCCGAAACTGCGTTATAAAAGCAAAGAAAACTTCGGCATAAATTTGGCTTCTCCCCGGGGAGAAGGTGTCCGCAGGACGAATGAGGGGTAATCAGAAAAAACCTTCTGATATTCATTTATTTCACCGTTCTGTTAATTCCGACAACTCCTAACTTACCATATCTTTCTCTTTCACACCCACATCCGGCGGGAGGGGCAGGCTAAATGTCTGCCCCTCTTGCTGTTTCACGTGAAACAATTAATTTTTTTATTTTATCTTCCATTTTCATAACACCTATGCTATAATATTAATTACATTATATAAATGGAGAGATTATTTTGGGCAAGATTATTTCAATCGTTAACCAAAAGGGCGGAGTCGGCAAAACAACCTCCGCCGTTAACCTTGTTGCCGCACTCGGCATCAAAGGATATAAAACTCTGCTTGTTGACATCGACCCGCAGGGCAACTCCACAAGCGGCTTCGGAATTAACAAGAGAAATCTTGAAAAATCGTCATATAACGTGCTTATCGGCGACTGCCCCGCATCGGCGGCAACGGTCAAAACCGATTTCAAAAATGTTAGCGTAATTCCGTCGAGCATGGACCTTGCAGGTGCGGAGCTTGAGCTGATTGAGCTTGAGAAAAGAGAAGCCCGCCTCAAAAATGCTCTCGCATCGGTGCGTGATGATTTCGATTTCATTTTTCTTGACTGTCCCCCCTCTCTCGGACTCATCACCCTCAACGCTCTCTGTGCTTCGGACACTCTGATTGTTCCCATTCAGTGCGAATTTTTTGCCCTCGAAGGACTTTCACAGCTCATTCAGACCGTACGCACCGTCAAGCGTCTTTACAATCCCTACATAGAAATTGAAGGCGTGCTGCTGACAATGTATAACGGTCAGCTCAATCTTACGCAGCAGGTTGTTGAGGAAGTCAAACGCTGCTTCCCGAAAAAGGTCTACGCAACGGTTATTCCCAGAAACGTAAGGCTTTCCGAGGCTCCGAGCTACGGTCAGCCCGTTATGTATTACGATAAATCGTCCAAGGGTGCTCACGCATATCTTGACCTTGCAGACGAATTTTTAAAATTGAACGGAAAGGGGTAAACGAGAATGGCACCTAAAAAAAGCGGTCTTGGCAGAGGACTTGACTCGCTTCTTATGGAAAATTCCATGGATGAAACAAGCTCAGCACAGGCAGTTAAACTCAATTTAATGGATATTGAGCCCAACAAAGAACAGGCAAGAAAAAGCTTTGACGAGGATGCTCTTTCGGAGCTTGCGGATTCAATCGCACAGCACGGCGTGCTTCAGCCCTTGCTTGTCCGTCCGTTAATCGGCGGCGGATATCAGCTCATCGCAGGCGAAAGACGCTGGCGAGCAAGCCGCATTGCAGGGCTTACAGAAGTTCCCGTTATTATAAAGGATTTAAGCGATACCGAGGCGGCTGTAATTTCTTTAATAGAAAATTTACAGCGTGAGGACCTCAATCCCGTTGAAGAAGCTCTGGGCTTTGCAAGCCTTATGAAGGACTTCAATTTAACACAGGAGGAGGCTGCACAGAAGGTCGGCAAGTCCCGTCCCGCAGTTGCAAACGCACTCCGACTTTTCAAATTGCCCGAAAAGGTTCTCGACATGGTGCGTGAAAACAAGCTTTCCGCAGGTCATGCAAGAGCATTGGCGGCAATCAGCGATGAAAAGACGGTTATTTCCGCAGCGGAATTAATCATAGAAAAAGGGCTTTCCGTCAGAGAAACCGAAAAGCTGGTCAAGACTCTTACCGCCGAAAAGAAGGAAGCAAAAAAAGCCCCTCCAAGGGCAACCTTCTTTGACGAGGTTGAGCTTTCGCTCAATAACTCTCTCGGCAGAAAAGCAAGGGTAGTTACCAAAAACGGAAAGGAAAACGGAACTCTTGAAATTGCATTTTACGATAAAGACGATCTTGCAAGAATCGCATCGGTTCTTGCGGCGTTGGAATGATGATGAGGTGTCACAAATGAAAGATTACAAACACGCTCTGCTTGTTATGGAAAAGCATAATTATCCCCTTGATGCAAGAGAGGTTATAATCAGAGCAAACGAAAAAATTCTTGCAAACGAAAAAGCAAATAAAATCTACGATTACATGTATAAGATGTACTGGGTTAAGAAGAAGAACTTCGACAAATTCAGAAATAAGGTCAATGAGCTTGCAGAGCTTATCGACGAATCGCCCTACACAATTAACCTTGTTCTTCTCATCAACTGCACAAAGCCCCTCAAGGCTGCCTACAAAAAAGCGGGCATCAGCGAGGATATTTATTGGAGATCGGTTCTTGACCTCAAATCAAAGATGCTTGAATGCAAGGAAAACTTTGACATTTACGGAACATTCGTTGAAGGCTGGTTCATGAGCTTTTATACTCTCCGCCGCTTTGCACTCGGAAGATTCCAGTATGACCTTTCCGATTTCGGCGAGGAATTCTATGAGGGACACGGAATTCACATCAAGGACAGCGAATTCTGCCTCGGAATGCACATTCCATCCCATCAGGAGCCTCTCACCTATGAAATAAGACTTGATTCATATAAGAGAGCATTTGAATTCTTCAAGGACAGATTTGACGGCAAGCATATCATCATCTGCTGCGGCTCATGGCTGCTTTATCCCGACAATCTCAACATTCTTCCCGAAAAATCAAACACATGCGATTTCATTCTCGACTTTGAGCCTCTCGACATCAAGCGTACCTATGATTTCGGCGATTGCTGGAGAATTTTCGGACAGAATAAGAGCTGCCTTAAACCCGAAGAGCTTCAGAGAGATACAACCATGCAGAAGGCATTTGCCGAATGGTTTGACCGGGGCAAAAAGGCAGGCAGCGCCTACAGCATGATTGTCTTTGACGGCGAAAATATTCTCACCCGCATGACAAGAGAAGAAATGAAACAAAAATACGGCTATTAAAAAATTAATCCACTCGATTCACATCGGGTGGATTTTCTTTATATATAATGTTTTATACATTTGTAAGCGAATCAACGTAGTTTGTGCGTTTGAGAAGCGTTGACGAGGAAATCTGGGCGATATAAACCTTATCCTCGCCCTTTTTATTGCGGCATACAATAAAGGATTTCGGCAAATCGTAGCAGACATTTTCAACAATTCCGTCTTTTTCCGCTTTGGCAAGATAATTTCGGGTATTCTTTGAAACCGTTGTTGTGTCAAGGTCAAAAATTCCGATTATATCGTCAAAATTGATAACCTTATCAAGTCCCAGATGAAGATACATAGTTGAGCTCCATTTCTTTGATTTTGCCGTCAATAACCTCAAATGCCTTGCCCTTTTTGGAGCGTAAAAGCTGTGACGGGTCGCAGCAGGTGATAAAAACCTGCCAGCTGTCAAGATAGTTGAGAATAAACGTCTGTCTGCCTTCGTCAAGCTCGCTCATAACGTCGTCAAGCAAAACAACGGGTGCTTCGCCAGTAATTTTTTCAATAATTGATGCTTCGCCAAGCTTCATTGCAAGGGCACAGGACCTCTGCTGACCCTGCGAGCCGAAGGTGCGGGCATCTCTGCCGTTGAGCGTCATGACAAGGTCGTGAGTGTGCGGACCTGCGTTGGTATAAAGCCTTTTGAGGTCTGCCTCACGGCATTTTTCTATTTCTGCAATAAGCTTTTCTTTTATCTGCTGTTCGTCAATGTTTTCCGGGGAAAAGTCATAGTAAAAGCTGAATTTTTCTCTGCCCGAGCTGATGCCCTCATAAATTTCACCCGAAAGAGCAGAAAGCTGCTCAACATAGTCAAGGCGGTATTTAATGATTTTTGTGCCGAGATTCGCAAGCTCTGTGTCCCAAGGCTGAATATAGCCCGTTTCAAATGCCGCTTCGCCCATTTTTTTGAGCAGGGCATTTCTCTGGTCAAGCACACGCAGATAGCGTGACATTATAACCGCATAATTAGGCTTTATAAGGCTCAATGCGATGTCAAGCATCTTTCTTCTTTCGCCCGGTCCGTCCTGCACGATTCCGAGGGTAGCGGGCGAAAAAACAACGGCAAAATATTTGCCCATCATAACACGGGGTGATTCTTCTTTAACACCGTTTAAAACAAGCTCCTTGCGGCGATTGATTTTCATAACCGCATTTTGTTCACGCTGATGTGAATAAAAATCGTTTTCAATCTCCGCCTCGTCCTTTCCCTGCTCAATGAGCTGGGAATTTTTTCGGGCACGGAAGCTGTAAAACCCCGTCAGAAGCCAGATGCTTTCAATTATATTTGTTTTTCCCTGACCGTTTTCGCCATAGATAACGTTCATTTCGGCATGGGGAAAGAATTCAATCATCTCAAGATTTCTGAAATTCTTTGCGGAATGGTGTTTAATTATCACGTTTTCATACCATTCCCTTCTTCTTTATGAATAACACTATATTAAAGTGCAAAGTTCAAAGTGATAAGTGCAAAGTTAATGACGGGATACACCCGTACCCATTATAATATCAGTTTTTGCGGAGCAATATACAAATGCGTCGCAGACCCTTATCTTTGCACTTTGCTCTTTGCATTTTGCACTTAAAAAATTTACTGTAGAGTAAAATTTAAATTATTCAACAATATAAATAACATTCTCAAACTCCGCTTTGTCGCCGCTGCGGAGTTTTTTTCCTCTCTGGGTACAGATTTCTCCGTTGACCCTGACTTCACCCTCCTGAATAACGATTTTTGCGTGACCGCCCGTCTGAACGGCATCGTTCATCTTCAGAAAAGAATCAAGTCTTATAAAATCGGTATCAATTTTCTTTGACACCTGCTTTTTTTCGGCAACTTTAACTTTAATCTTCATTTTTCAGCCTCACGGGAAGAATTAAGAATATATAATTGTCTCCTGCATTCGGAACAATAAGAATGGGTGCAAGAGGACCGTTGAGAAGAATTCTTACCTCGTCGTCATCGCAAGCTTTAAGTGCTTCAAGCATATACTTATTATTAAAGCCTACCGTGCATTCATCGCCTTCGATAGCTGCAGGAATTCTGTCATTTGCCGTACCGAGCGAGGTTATGCTCGACATTTTAATCATGCCGTCGCTGATAACGCACTTAACGGGGCTCTTGATTTTGTCGGTGATTATGAGAGAAGTTCTGTCAATGCTTTCAATCAGTCTTCTTGTGTCAACCTTTACGGTTGTCTTGACTGCGGAAGGAATTGCAGCCTTGTAGTTAAGGAATTCACCGTCAAGAAGGCGGGAGATAATGCGGTAACCGTTGAGGTCAAAAACAATGTGACGCTTGCCGACTCCGATTGAAACATCAGCATCGTCGTCGCCCGCAAGCTTAACAACCTCTGAAAGAGTTTTTGCGGGAACAACAAACGAAAGAGGCTCGCCATCATAGTCGATGCTCTCATTTCTGATTGCAAGACGAACGCCGTCAACGGCAATCAGTCGGAGGTGATGGTTGTCAGCCTCAAACTTGATGCCCGTGTGAACGATTTTACTGTCCTTGACGGCAACGGAGAAAATTGTTTTTCTTATCATATCCTTGAGCACATTCTGGTGCACGGTAACGGGATATCCGCCTGAAACAGAAGGAAGGTCGGGATAATCTTCAGCAGAAATACCGATAAGATTCGACTGGAATTCGCCGCTTGAAATTGTTGCGATTTTCTTTTCGTCGCTAAAAATTTCAACGGTGTCGCCGGGAAGCTTTCTTAAGGTTTCGCTGAACATATGGGCATTGAGAACAAGCTCGCCGGGCTCTTCAACTCTTGCGGCAATGGTTGTTGTTATACCCATTTCAAGGTCATAGCCCGTGAGAGTCAGAGAATTGTTTTCGGCAACGATAAGAATACCCTCAATTGAAGGTATGGCAGTCTTTGTTGACGCAGCTCTCTGAACATTCTGGCATATGAATGAAAGTTCATTGGTGTTACAGGTAAATTTCATTTGGAATCTCCTCCTGTTTATGAATTTTGAGTTATTCACTTTTTAACGTCCCTTATCGGCATAAAAGCGGAGCTTTTTAAAAAATCCGTTTTTCCGTTCTCTATAGGTAAGGTTATATATCGTTATATTATAGTAGTAGCAGTAGGGGGCGTTGAAAAATGGTAAAACTCCTGAAAGTCTTGATAAATATGGAAAACTGCCCGAAATTTATCAACAATTTTTAGTGGATAAATAAGGGTTATCAACTTCCCGTTTTTTGGCAAAGTTAAAAAGTGAAAAACCCCTGTGTGGAAAAGTATAATTATGTGGTAAAACTTTATCAATTCGGAATGCGTAATTCGTAATTCGGAATTAATATTACTGTCTGTTAATTAAACTCATTCATTCACTCCGTAAAATCTCTATCTTTAGAGAGCACAATGAGCTGGTTATGTTTAGCAGAAATATTCTGTTTGATTTGCCTCCACTTCGGGGCGAAGGGGTTTAATCAGCTTTTGCGGAGCAATATAATTCCGCATTACGCATTCCGAATTACGAATTCAATTAAAGTTCTTTTCTTCCCTCCAACGCACGGATGAGCGTGAATTCATCGGCATATTCGAGGTCAGCGCCGACGGGCACGCCGTATGCAAGGCGGCTTACATTAACGCCCATTGGCTTTATCAGCCTTGAAATATACATTGATGTTGCCTCACCCTCAACGGTGGGGTTGGTTGCCATGATAACCTCCTTGACCGTATCGTCGGCAAGGCGGTAGAGAAGCTCTTTGATTTTGATATCTTCGGGATTTATGTCGTTCATCGGAGAAATAACGCCGTGCAGAACGTGATAAAGTCCGTTATATTCGTGGGTACGCTCGATTGCAATTACGTCACGGGGGTCCTCAACAACGCAGATTGTGGATTTATCCCTCGACTTCGAGGCACAGACGGTGCAAATGCTGTCGTCGGTGAGGTTGCAGCAGATTTCGCATTGTTTGATTGCCGTGCGAGCATTCATAATAGAATCGGTAAATTTTTTTGCGTCCGCATCGCTCATTGAAAGAATGTGGAATGCAAGCCTTTGAGCACTTTTTCTTCCGATTGACGGAAGCCTTGCAAACTGGTCAATGAGCTGCTCAAGGGACGGAGTGAAGCCGCCCATTAAAACAGACCGGGGATTGAAAGGCCGCCTTTAGCCTTTTCCATGCCCTGCTCCATAGCATCGTTAGCCTTGCGGATGCTTTCGTTGAAAGCGGAAATGATGAGGTCCTGAAGCATTTCAACGTCATCGGGGTCAACAACCTCGGGCTTGAGGTTAACAGCGGTTACCTCGTGAGCACCGTTAACAACAACTTCAACTGCACCGCCGCCGACGGTTGAAGAAAATTCGGTTGCTTCAACCTCCTGCTGGATTCTTGTCATATTTTCCTGCATTTCCTGAATTTTTTTCATCATGTTGCCGCCCTGGGGAGCACCGGGAATTCTTGCTTTCATTGTATATTCTCCTTTAATTGTTATTATTAAAATTATTTATCTTATTTTTAAGATTTTCCAGCGGACTTTGAGCCGCGGGCTTATTTTTTTCGGGATTTGAAACCGCAATTTTCATTTTTCTGCCCATGACCTCAAAAACGGCTCTTGAAAGCTCTCTTGCATGGGATTCTGTGCAGATAAAATCAAAAAGCGTTGGATTTTCGGAGCTGATAACAACTCTGCCGCTCTTTATTGATGCCGTTGAGTCCGCCAAAATTCCGAAAAGAGGAATATCGTATTTCATGACCTTTTCAAGCACATCCGACCAGTTGAGGAAAGGTCCGTCGGGTACGGGTAAATCATCGTCGGGTGCGTTGGGAATGGGGGGCTTGTCAACGGTTTCGTCAATTTTAACCTGCGGTTTTTCCTCTGCAGGCTTCGGTGCGGGCTCGGGAGCCGGAGCGGGAGCAGGTGAGGGTGCAGGCTGCGGTTTCGGCTGCTCGGATACAGGTGCACTTGTCGGAGCAGGAGAAGATGATGCCGCAACAGGTCGGTTAAGCGAAATTTTTTCAAGCTTATCCTCGATTGCCGAAATTCTGTCCTCAAGTGCGGCGGAAATTCCGTCTGTGCCCGATGATGAGGGTGCACACATCTTTATCACAGCTGCTTCAAGCTGAATTTTCTTGTTTGCGGCGTTTTTGATTATCTTTGCGGTCTGCTCGAGAATTTCGATGCAGGAAAGAATTTTGGAAAGCTTCAGCTCCCCTGCTCTCTGCTTGATTTTCAAAAGCTCGTCCTTTGAGCAGACAATCAGACCTTCGCAGTCGTTGACGGTTTTTGCAACCATCAGATTGCGGAAATGAAGTGTCAGCTCGGTGCAAAGGCTGTCGATGTCGCAGCTTTCGCTGTGAAGCTTTGAAACAAGCTTCAATGCGTTGGTGAAATCTCCCGTTGCAACGAATTCCGAGAAGGAGAAAAGGTGAATTGTTCCCGCAATTCCAGCAGCGTCGCTGACCGTCGCTTCGTCTATATCCGTGCCCATTGCAAAGCATCTGTCGAGAAGCGAAAGGGCATCTCGCATTCCGCCGTCAGCAATTCGGGCAATAAGGCTTGCGGCATTGGGAGTCAGATTTACGTTTTCCTTTTCGGAAACATACATAAGCCTTGCGGTTATATCCTCGGGAGCAATTCTCTTGAAGTCAAAACGCTGACATCTTGAAAGAATTGTTGAGGGCAGCTTATGAATTTCCGTTGTTGCGAGGATAAAAATAACGTGTGAGGGAGGTTCTTCAAGGGTTTTCAGAAGGGCATTGAATGCGCCGATTGAAAGCATATGAACCTCGTCGATGATATAAACTCTGTATTTTGCGTTTGCGGGAGTGAAATTGGCTTCCTCACGCAAATCACGGATGTTGTCAACGCCGTTGTTGCTGGCGGCATCGATTTCGATAACGTCAAGGATTGCACCGCTGTCAATACCCTTGCAGATTTCGCATTCGTTGCAGGGATTTCCGTCAACGGGAGAAAGGCAGTTGACCGCCTTTGAAAGAATTTTTGCACAGGTTGTTTTGCCTGTTCCTCGGGAGCCCGTGAAAAGATAGGCATGAGAAATTCTTCCGCTTTCAAGCTGACTGCGCAGGGTTTTTGTGACGTGGGGCTGACCGTAGACATCGTTAAAGGTACGGGGACGCCATTTTCTGTAAAGCGCCTGATACAATTCTTTCACTCCCTTGAAATGATAATAAAAAAACTTTCCCTTAGTCATATGGCGGCAGGCAGACTGTGGCGCACAAGACTGTCCGCTTAATGCTGCTCGGTTCACCCGCCTGACATGGTTCACGGCGCCCTGTCGCACAGGACCCACCGCCACATGACTAAAGGAAAGCTCCGTTCATCAATATATTATATAATATAATTATTATAATATCAAGGGTAAATTTTTATTTTTGAGGGATAAATTAAAAAATATGGCTCATTTTCGCAGGAATTTTTCACAAAATCAAATAAAAATGAATATTGTGTTGTAGAGAAAGGATTAAAAGTAGGGGACGGCGTCCTCGACGTCCCGTGAATTCAGCACGATTTTTCGGGAGGGGTAACCCCTACACTCAAATTGAAATATCACGGTAGGGGCTGCCTCCCTTTTAAGGGATGGGGACCGCTTGCGGTGGAGGGATTTCTTATCCGCCCGAATAAAATCGGTCATAGGCGGAGCCTATCCGAAACTCGCCGCAGGCGAATATCACTTTCGGCAAAGCCGAAATATCACATCGCTTGCGATATATCACACAACGAAGTTGTATATAACATTGCAAAGCAATATTTACGGGAGGAAGATATATGTACGAAGCTTATTTTCTCGGGTCAAGCGGCAAAAACGGATTTTTCTCATGCTTTTCACAGCTGACGCCGAAAATCGAAGGACAGTATACCTATATCATCAAAGGCGGTCCGGGTACGGGCAAATCAACGCTGATGCGTAAAATCGCCGATGAAATGGAGAAAAAAGACATCAACTGCGAAAGAATTTTCTGCTCCTCTGACCCCGATTCTCTTGACGGAGTTATTTTTCCGTCGCTTCGGGTCAGCATTTGTGACGGCACGTCACCCCACACTCTCGACCCCGATTATCCGGGCGCAACGGGAGAAATCGTCAACCTCGGGGAGTGCTGGGACAAGAAAAAAATCTATGAAAACAAAGAGAAAATTATTGAGCTGACGGATAAAAACAAAGCCTGCCACAAACGCAGCAGGCGGTTTATTGAATCTGCATTTTCAGTTTTCGGCGACGGCGAAAAAATCTGCCGTGACGCTCTTGACGAAAACCGTCTTATCCGTTACGCATCAAGGGTTTCGGCTCGTCACATCAAAAAGCCGTCGGGCAGGGTCGGGCTTGAAAAAATCAGATTGCTCGACGCAATTACGCCCAAGGGATATTATTTTCTTTCCGAAACGGCGGAGTCGCTTTGCAGCGAAAAAATCGTTTTTGAGGACAGCTTCGGAGTTGCGGCGGCAAAGGTTATTGCCGAAATCCGCTCCTATGCCCTCGCATCGGGCTTTTCGGTTATTTCAAGCCCGTCGGTTTCAAACGACAACGAAATCCGCCATATTATCATAAAAGAATTATCTCTCGGCTTTTTTACTGCCGACAAGCTCTGCAATCTTGAAATTCAGCCAACAAAAACGGTTTCTCTGCGTCGGTTTTATTCCGCCGACATACTTGCCGCCCACAAGGCACGGCTTGCATTTTCTTCAAAAGCGGCAAAAGAGCTGCTTGACGAGGCGGTCTGTGCACTCAAAATTGCAAAATCCGTTCATGACGATTTGGAAAAATGCTATATCGATGCCATGGACTACGGAAAAATTTCCGAAATCGGGAAATCCCTTTCCGAAAGAATATGGCAGAGCGAATGGTGGAGCGATTAGCGGAGTGAGCTTTCGTATTTGCCGATGAGCTCGTTTTTAACAATGCCCTTAAGCAGGTTAAGCTTCAGAATCAGAGCTGCCTTTGAGGTGTCGGCAGTCATGAAATCGCCCGCAACAATGTTAACCTTGCGGAGCTTTTCGGGGTCTTTGGCGATATCCGAAATAATCTGCGGGAAATAGGGCTTGCTCATTCTTTCAAGGTCGTCGGGGAAATTTGTCATGCCGTTATCCGTGCCGGGGTTGGGAGTCTGCTGGGTCTGAAACCAGAAAAATCCGTCAATATTCAAGTCAAAATATTTGAGAATTTCCTTTGCAAATTTATCGGGTCGCAGACCGTAAACCTTGGCATCCCAGGGGTCGGGCATGGGGCAGTCGCAGCTGTAGTCATATTCTTTATTTTTGTTGATAATTATATACTTTTTGCCCGATTTTCTTATATCGCCCATAGTTACGTCGCATATATTTTCAAAGTCGGTGAAGGCATATTTTTCGGGTGAAAGATATTCTCTTATCAATCGGCTGGTTTCGTCGGAATTGCCCTTATATTTAAGCGTAATCGGTCCGACCTTCTGATTCATATAGGTCTTAATTCCGAAAATGAAAAATTCATCGGATTCTGCCAGAATCGCTTTGAGATTTTCAAAGGCACATTTTGCAGGCATACCCTTGGCTAGACCGTGGGCAACGATAAGCTTGCCGTCTTTTGTCATTTTGAGACGGATGTCAAAGAAACGGACACCGCATTTATACTGCTCATAGAAAGAGCCCTTCTGGCATTCCGCAAATCTTATCATGCCCATTGTTCCCGAGTTATGGGAGCCGGGCATAGCAATTTTAGTTATTTTGGCATCGTCTTTTATATAGGACATCCAGTTTTCGTAAAACATAGCTTACACCACCTGAAAAATATAGAATTTAAGATAATCCGTTTCGGGAACATTCCAGAGAATCGGATGGTCACGGCATTGCTGACGCACCTCGATTTGCTTGAGCTGTACGCCTGCATCGGCGGCGGCGGAATGGAGCATCTTAACAAAAAGCTCGTTGTTCATGAAATGGGAGCAGGAGCAGGTTGCAAGGTAGCCGCCCCGTGGAAGGAGCTTCATTGCACGGTAGTTGATTTCCTTGTAGCCCCTCTCCGCACCCTTAACGGTTTTGCGGCTTTTGGTGAATGCAGGCGGGTCGAGAATAATGAAATCATAGGGCTTTCCGCCTTTTGCCTCAAGCTCGGGGAGCAGGTCAAAAACATCGGCGGCAAGGAAATCCATTCTGCCGTCAAGACCGTTGCGGACTGCGTTTTCCCTTGCCATTTCAACTGCAGTTTTCGAAACATCAACGGCGGTTACTCTTTCAGCACCGCCCATTGCGGCGTTGAGAGCGAATGAGCCCGTGTGAGTGAAGCAGTCGAGCACCCTTTTGCCCTTTGCGAGCTGTGCAACGGTGAGTCGGTTATATTTCTGGTCAAGGAAAAAGCCTGTTTTCTGACCGTTTTCAACATCAACAAGATATTTTATTCCGTTTTCGGTGATTTCGGTAACGGCGGAATCGGGGTGGGGAATGGGCTCATACCAGCCCTTGTATTCCTCAAGACCCTCAAGCTTGCGGATTGCAACGTCATTACGCTCAAAAAGACCGCTGATTTCCTGCCCGTCGTCACGGAGAATTTTCACAAGGGTTGTGTAAATCATGTCCTTGATTTTTTCCATGCCGTAGGAGAGCACCTGCGTGACGATGATATCGGAAAATCTGTCAACCGTCAGACCCGGCAGACCGTCAGCCTCGCCGAAAACAAGTCGGCAGCATGAAAAATCGCTGCCCATAACGGTTTTGCGGTAGTCGATTGCATATTTGAGGCGTCTTTCCCAGAAAGCGGGAGAAAAATTATCGTTTGCATTGGTTGAGAGCACACGGACACGGATTTTGCTGTTTTCGCTCAAAAAACCCGTGCCGAGATATGAGCCCTTTTGTGAAAGAACGTCAACAAGACAGCCGTTTTCAAATTCGCCGAAGGAGTCGGTTATTTCGGCGTCATAGACCCACGGATGACCCTTTTTGAGGGCAGCCTCCGCTTTTTTGGTGACGGTTACGATGGGGTAGTTTCGTTTGGATTTCATAGTTTTACCACTTTCGGTTGAATTTATATTGATTATAATAACATGATATAAGCTGTATTGTCAATTTTATATTTATTACGGCGGCTTGGGTCAAGCCGCCCTACAACTCGCCGCAGGCGAAAATCACTTTTGCGAAAGCAAAAATATCACATCGCTTGCGATATATAACACGGCGGCATAAGCCGTATATCACTAAAAAAGCACCCTGCGTTTGCAGAGTGCTTTCTGTTTGATTATTCAGCTGCTGCGGTTGTTGCGTTGGGGTCGGTTCTGTCGATTGTGTATCTGATTGCGTTTCTGTAACGGAACTGAACGGGAACCGTGCCCATGTCTGCGAGTGAACCTGTGCCTGTTACTTCTGTTTTAACGTCGATAACCTTAACGTATTCGATTGAAGTAACCTCGTCGGTTTCTCTGTTTGCCTGAATGATAATCTGGCAGTCATTGTATGTAAGAGTGGGCTGTGCAACGGTGAGATATTTTTCAGCCTTCTTGAACTCGGTCATAACATCGTCGATGCTGCCCATGTCATATGCCTTTTCGATTGTTGCGGGAAGAGCGGGGCTCTTGAGAGTGAGGGTAATTGTTCTGAAAAGACCGTCGTCAACGCAGGTTGCGCTTTCAACGTCTGCAAGTGTGAGTGCACTTACATATTCAGCACCCTTTACGGGCATGAATGCAACAAGGTCATCGCCGTATTCTGCGGTTGCACCGTCGTTGTGGAGCATATAGCTGTCAAGAGTGTTGATTGCAGCGTTGACATAATCGTTTTCGCTCATTGCGATGTCGTTGCCTTCTGCATCCTTTGACTTGCCGATGCTCTTATCCTGGCTCATTTCAACCTTTGCCTTAACGCCCTTGATTTCGTTGACGTGAAGGTTGAAATAATCAAAGATTGTTGCTGTGTTTGCGGCAAGTGCCTCGGGTGAATAGGTTGTGTCTGTGATAACGTTGCTTTCCTCGTCAACGCTTGAGGTGATGTCTGTGGGGAGAGGAGTTTTAACGTTGACAAC
This sequence comes from Clostridia bacterium, assembly GCA_017473165.1. GTDB lineage: Bacteria > Bacillota > Clostridia > Oscillospirales > Acutalibacteraceae > CAG-177. The sequence goes on from JAFUNA010000022.1 coordinate 44,888, forward strand.
TGTTGTTGTTTCGCCCTCTTCCTCTGTAGACGAGCAGCCTGCAAACGCAAAAACAAGTGAGAAAATGAGAACAACGCTTATAATTGCCGAAATTGTCTTTTTCATTTAAGTAAATCTCCTTTCGCAGGCGGAATTTTCCGCACTTGGCGATGATAATAGAATCATTATATCACAAAGGCTCATAAATTTCAGCCAAAAAATTACAAAAGAATAATTTTTGTTAATTTCGGAAAAATTGAGCCGTTTGCTTTGTAGAAAATGCACAAGAAAAAATCTTATACGTTCAGACCCTTTTCGTCAAACAGGAACAGAGTTTCAAGGCAGATGTCAAGACCTGCTTCAAGAGTTTTCATGTCAAGATTTTCGTGGGTATCAAGTCTTGTGTGGTAATAGCGTGCGGGAGCGGGGTCCATTGCGGAAAATGCGGTTGCTTTGATGCCTGCCTGCGAAAAAGCGGCGGCATCGGTTGAGCCGAGGGAAACTGTTCTGTAGGGGATATCGTAGCCTGCGATTTTTCCGCCTTCCTTGAGAAGCTTTGAAGCCTCGCCGTCATTCTTTACAAGACCCGACATATCCTTATTATATACGCCCATGAAGTCGAAGTCACGGATGGTATCGAGAGCAATAACAACGGTTTCAACGTCGGAAAACTCGTTGGCATGAGCCTTGCAGAAAGCTTTTGAGCCGCGAAGACCCGTTTCCTCCGAGCCCGTGCAGATTGCCATAACCTCGGTGTTTTCAAAGGTGATTTCGTTGTCCTGAAGGAATTTGAGGATTGCGAGAGAAGTGAAGCAGCCCGAAAGGTCGTCATTTGCGCCCTCAACAACAAGCTTGCCGTTGCACATGAAAATTACGGGAATAAAGAAGATGTTGCAGCCGAGAAGAACATAGCTTAAAACGTCAACGGTGAAGGTTGCTGTGAATGCGGGGTCGATTGTTGACTTAACGGTTGTAAGAATGCTGATTACGGTGCAGTAAACAAGACCTGCAATTGCACCGCCGAGAACGGTTATGAGAAGCTTGGGGCCGCCGAGATAGCTGTATCTCCATTCCTTAACCGAGTCGGCATGACCGGTGAAAACGATGCGGCGTTTAACCTCACCCGTGGGCTTGCGGATGCCGTAGGTATTATATGATGTTGCCTTCGGAGTGAATTTATCGAGAGTCTGTTTATAGAAAAGGAATTCGGTGATGCCGAAAAACAGGCTGATAACCGAAAAAACAACGGGCACATAGAAAAGATACGGAATGTCAAAAAACTGACCGAGGAAGAATACGATGGTTGAAACAATCATCATCACGCCCGCCATGGGAATCCAGCCCATGAATGCCTTGGGATGAACGGTGAAAGACTCGATTTTAACGTCGTCGCAGCAGGTTTTGAGCTCCTCCGACATATATTCGATTCCTTTTTTCTCCGCCTCGGAGCCCGAATATCTGGGACCGATTTCCTTGCACACTTTCTTGATGCTTCTTGCGGCATAGTTTGTATACATACGCCGTGTTGACGGATAATTTTTTACGCTTTCGCTTGCTTTCACTAAAAGCAACTCCTTTCGAGGGCTTTCCCCTGTAACATTTTTATTAATAATGCGGTTTTTATTTGACAACCGCTGAATTTCGGATTAAAATTAAGTGCAGAATGCAGAGTGAAGAGTGAAGAGTTAAGGGTCACTTAATATAAGTGAATAGTTAAAAGTGAATAGTGAATAGTTAAGGGTCTGCGACACAATTATATTTAATTGAGCGTGTAGGGGTTGGCGACTCGACAACCCGGGCAAGCTAAAGGCTTGCAATAAATTTTGTTATGCACCTGACGGTGCATTCGGGACGTTGAGGTCACCGTCCCCTACAGCTGAAATAAGATTTCACGGTTACAATCGGTCATAGGCGAAGCCTATCCGACACTTTGCACTTACAACTTTGAACTTTGCACTTAACACAAAGATTCCTTTTAACTCTTTATTATTCAAAAAAAGAAAACGAGGTATAGAAATGAAAAAGATGTTAACCGTTGTGCTGGTTGCGATTGTTGCCGTTGTTGCGGCGGGATATATTGCCGTAACCTTCAGAAAATCCCCCGAAATTGTTGACGGAAATCCTTCCGAAAATGTTCAGGCAATGGCTGAAATTACGGAAACAACAAAAAAGAACATAATCGACGGTATTTTCGGCAATGACGAAGAAACAACAACCGAAGTACCGACCACCGAGAAAATCAAGGCTGAAAAAATCGAGGATTACGCCTATGCCTATGCGGGCTTCATGCCCTGTTATGCCGACATGGAGGTTGAGGACTGGCGTCTGATTCTTGTCAACAGGGACTACATTCTGCCCGACGGCTATGTGCCCGAGCTTGCACCCTGCATAACCGATGACCCCGACAGCCTCAAGCTGGATTCAAGGGTTGCACCCTATTATAATGAAATGTATCTTGCCGCAAAGGCAGACGGAATTGAGCTGACACCCGTTTCGGGCTACCGCTCCGTTGAGCGTCAGACAAACAATTTTGAAAGAAAAATTCAGAAATATATTGACGAGGGCTACGGCAAAACCGAAGCCACTCAGATGGCGGCAACAATTATTCTGCCTCCCGGCACGAGCGAGCATAACGCAGGTCTTGCCATGGATATCTGCAGTCTTTACGAGAGCTTTGAAAACACAAAGGAATTCAAGTGGCTGAACGAAAACGCCGCCGACTACGGCTTTATTCTCCGCTATCCCGAGGATAAGCAGGACATCACAAAGATTATTTATGAGCCCTGGCATTGGAGATATGTGGGCGTTGACGCCGCCAAGGAAATGAAGGCAAGCGGTCAGTGCCTTGAGGAATACCTCGGAGTTGAATAAATGATGAATGATGAATGATGTGCACCTTCGGTGCATGATGTGTTGCTTCGCAACATTTCGGAAGGGCTTCGCCCTTACTCATTTAAATTCGGGTGTGGGCAAAGCCCACCCTTAACTCGCCGAAGACGAATATCACTTTTGTCGAAGACAAAAATATCACATTGCGAAGCAATATATCACACGGCATAAGCCGTATATCACTTCATATTCTGCGTTTATTATGCGGCTCGCCGCCTTCGGATATGTTTTCTCTTTTAAGGACAACGGCAACCGTTTTAATCATAATTTTAATATCGAACAAAATGCTCTGTTTTTCGACATATTCCTTGTCAAACAGGGCTTTTTCTTCGTCGGTGAGCATATCTCTGCCGTTAACCTGTGCCCAGCCCGTGATGCCGGGTCGCACGGAAAATACGCCGTAATCCCTGCGGAGATTGCGGATTTCCTTTTCCTCGGGAATGAGGGGTCGGGGACCGACAAAGCTCATGTCGCCGATGAGCACGTTGAAAAGCTGGGGAAGCTCGTCAAGGCTTGTTTTACGCAGGAATCTGCCGCTTTTTGTGATTTGAAATTCCGCTTCGGTAAGGTCGCTTGTTGCGGTGTTGCGGGTGTCGTTTTTCATTGTACGGAATTTATAGATATAGAAAAGCTTATTATCCTTTTTGACCCTGTATTGCTTGAAAACAATGGGTCCGCCATCGTCAATCAGCACGATTAAGCCGATTAAAACAAACAACGGTGAAAGGATTATGATGAGCAGAAGGCTCACCGTGAAATCAAAAAACCGTTTCATTTCACACCTCTATCGGTTATTTCTTGACCAGAAAATGTAGTCGTCAATCAGCACGGCTCTTGCGGGAGCACCCTCAAGTCCGTCATAGAGCACGGGAGGGGCAAAGAGAAAATAATTGCCGGGCTCGACTTTGGAAAGGTCAAGACCTTCAAGCACGGCAACGCCGCCCTGAAGGAAGGCTTTGTGGGGGCCTGTCTGGTTACCCTTGCAGCCGACGGAAAGCGAATCCGTGCCGATAAGCAGAAGTCCTCTTTCCGCAAGCTCCTCTGCGGAGGAGTCCATGAAAAATGCTCTGCCGCCGCCTTTAATCAGCAGCCGCTCGCATTTTTTGGGGAAACAGCGGTCAACATAGTCCCCTGTTATAACGCCCTTGGGCACTTCGATAACCGTGCACGGACCGATAAACGGTTCAAGCGGCAGGTCATCGATTGTATTGCCGCCGCTGATGAAGTGGAGAGGTGCGTCGGCATGGGTTCCCGTGTGAACGCAGGCGTGAACAACGGAGAGATTGCAGTCGGATTTTTCGCCGATTTCGCAAACCTGCTCCGCCTTCGGCTCGGGGTCACCGGGATATATTTCGCAGGAAAAGAATTTTCGGGAAATGTCGATGATTTTCATGTTTCCCTCCGTTTTTAAACCAACAATTATTTGTAGGGGACGGCGTCCCCGACGTCCCGAACAGACCGTAGGTCTGTAAAATGTTGATTTCAAATAGATCTAAACTAATAAATCAGAATATTAGATGATTAAAAGACTGTCAAAAGCCTGACATCTGTTTCACTATTATTAATTATGTGCCTACGGCACATCCGGGTCGTCGAGGACGCCGACCCCTACATTCTGTAGCCGTAAGCAATTTATTTGTTCGAGCTGTCCTTCAGCGATTCCATCTTGAGATAAGCGTTGATGAAGCCGTCGATGTCGCCGTCCATAACGGCGTTGATGTTGCCTGCTTCAAAGCCTGTTCTGTGGTCCTTTGCGAGGGTGTAGGGCATGAAAACATAGGAGCGTATCTGGCTGCCCCATGCAATTTCTCTCTGCTCGCCCTTGATGTCGTCAATCTTGTCGAGATGCTCTCTTTCCTTGATTTCGATGAGCTTGGATTTGAGCATCTTCATTGCAACATCCCTGTTCTGATGCTGGCTTCTTTCAACCTGGCAGGCACAAACGATGCCTGTGGGGATATGGGTAATACGGACTGCGGACGAGGTTTTGTTAACCTTCTGACCGCCCGCACCGCTGGCACGGTAATAGTCGATTTTGAGGTCGTCGGGGTTGATTTCAACCTCAACAGTGTCGTCGATTTCGGGCATAACTTCAAGAGAAGCAAAGGAAGTGTGGCGTCTGCCCGATGCGTCAAAGGGTGAAACACGGACAAGTCTGTGAACGCCCATTTCGCCTTTAAGATAGCCGTATGCGTTTTCACCCTCAACAACGAGAACAGCAGATTTAAGACCTGCTTCGTCGCCGTCAAGGAAGTCAATCATGCTGATTTTGAAGCCGTGCTTTTCGCCCCAGTGCTGATACATTCTGACAAGCATCTGGTTCCAATCCTGTGCCTCTGTTCCGCCCGCACCTGCGTGGAAGGTAAGGATAGCGTTTTTGCCGTCATATTCGCCCGAAAGCAGAGTGCTTAAGGTCATTGCTTCAAGTTTTTCAACAAAGCCGTCAACGCCTGCCTTGCATTCGTCGAGCATATCGAGGTCCTCTTCCTCGTTTGAAAGCTCAATGAGAACAAGGGTGTCGTTATATTCGTTTTCGAGAGAATTGTATGCACCAACCTTGTTTTTGAGCTGGCTGATTCTCTGCTGAACCTTCTGGGAATTTGCAAGGTCATTCCAGAAGCCCTCTTCGGCGGTCTGCGCCTCAAGGGTTTCGATTTCTTTATTCATATCGTCAAGACCCAGAGCCTCACGGAGCTGGTTTAACTTTTCCTCATAGTCGAGGAGTGAAAGACGCAATTCTTCAAACTGAACCATATAAAATCTCCTGTGCATAATTTTTCATGATGTATTATACCTAAAAAATCCGCAATTGTAAAGAAGATAAATAATTTTTTAAATAATAATTGCAATTTTTTCATTTTTTAGGTATTATATAATGTGAATCAGTATGTATGATGTAGGGGTTGGCGACCCGACAACCCGCGCAGACCGCAGGGTCGATATCCGAAGTGACCTTGAAAGTTCATCTGAATTTCCGCTTAAATCTTAAACGTAGGGCGGCTTGACCCCAAGCCGCCGTGGATTACGGTTGTTTTTCGGCGGGATGAGGTCATCCCGCCCTACGCTTGATTTCGATAGTACATTGTATTATATAATCGGGCGTGGGCAACGCCCACCCGAAACTCGCCGTCAGGCGAATATCACTTTTGCGAAAGCAAAAATATCACATTGCAAAGCAATATTTCACACGGCATAAGCCGTATATCACATTCCGAAGGAATATAAAAAAGGAGATGATTGCCCGTGAACTACGATAACCTGCCTTGCCCTGTGTGCGGAAAGCCCATGGCGGAGGGTGACGATATCGTTGTCTGCCCTGTGTGTGCAACTCCCCAGCACAGAGAATGCTGGATAGAGCGGGGCAGATGTGCAAACGATGACCTTCATTCATCGGGCTATGTTTGGAAAAAAGAAAATAAAACGGAAGTAAAAACCGAAGAAACGGCGGCAAATCCCGATAACCGCATCTGCCATATCTGCGGCAGCGAAAATCCCGCCGACAGCCTTCATTGCGGCAACTGCGGAGCACTTTTCGGAGAGGAAGTAAAGCCCGATGACAACTCCCCCAAAAAATGTGCATACTGCGGCAGGGATAACGACAGCGATGCACTTCATTGCAAATATTGCGGTGCACCCGTGGGCGGTCAGAGCTTTTATAAGAATAATCCCTTCCTTTCGGGGTCGGGAATTGCCGAGGATGAGCTGATTGCGGGTCAGAAGGCAACGGATGTTGCGTTTTTTGTTCAGGCGAGCTCAAAAAAATATCTGCCCAAGTTCAAAAAATTCGCAAACGGAAAGAAAATTTCTTTCAACTTTGCCGCATTTTTCTTTGCACCCTACTGGTTTTTCTACAGAAAGCTCTACAAAGCGGGAATTTTTGCAATTGTTATTCTTGCAACCGCATCAATGGTGCTTTCGGGCTTCACAAATCAGATGAATGCGGCGGCAAACGAATATCTCAATGTATATGAGAATATAGAAATAACCGAGGAAACAACAGACGAGGAATACAAGGCAGCGGAAGCGGAACTGCTGAAAGCGGCGAAAGCCATGAGGGAAAAGGCAACAAAGCCGATGTTGATTGTTGGCGGAGTGCAGCTTGTTCTTCATCTGCTTTTCGCTCTGACTGCCGACAGGATTTATTATAAAAAGGTTTTTGCCGACCTCAAGGAAATTCAAAACGCCGTTGAGGATGACAATTTCAAGAAAATGATGATTACCCGCCGAGGCGGACTTTCGCCTCTTGCCTTCGCCGCAAGCATTATGGGCAACAATATGCTGCTCATGGCACTTGACTACGTTGCGGCACTGATTAACGGAATGTAAAATATAAAATTGCAAAGCAATATATAACACGGCACAAGCCGTATATCACTTAAACCAACGGAGGAATATATCATGAAAGTCAGAAAGGCTATTATCCCCGCAGCAGGTCTTGGCACAAGAGTTCTGCCCGCATCAAAATCAGTTCCCAAGGAAATGCTGAATATCGTTGACAAGCCCGCTATTCAGTACATAGTTGAAGAGGCTGTTGCCGCAGGAATTGAGGATATCCTTATCATCACAAACAGAGGAAAGGGTGCAATTGAGGACCATTTTGACCATTCCTTTGAGCTTGAAGCAGGTCTTGTCGGCAATCCCTCAAAAGCAAAGCTTTATGAGGACGTAAAAGCCGTTGCAAACCTTGCAAACATCTATTTTATCCGCCAGAAAGAAACAAAGGGTCTTGCTCACGCACTTCTCTGCGGTAAATCGTTTGTCGGCAACGAGCCCTTTGCCGTGCTTTACGGCGACGACGTTATCGTTTCCGATGACCCCGTAACCGCACAGCTTACCCGCTGCTACGAAAAATACGGCAAGGGTGTTGTTGGTGTCAACGAGGTTTCAGAGGAGCTTATCAGACTTTACTGCACGCTCGACGTTTCACCCATCGAGGGCGAGGACAGAGCAATGACCTGCCGCCGTATAATCGAAAAACCCAAGCCCGAAGAAATTCTTTCGCTCTACGCCATTCTCGGCAGAGTTGTTCTTCCTCCCGAAGCATTTGACCTTATCGAAAAAGGTCTTGCCGCAACTCCCGAGGGCAAGGAATTCTATCTCACCGATGTTTTCACCGAGCTCGGCATGAACGATAAGCTTCTTGCATATGACTTTGACGGCAAGAGATATGACATGGGCAATAAGCTCGGAATTATGAAGGCAAACTGCGAGGTTGCTCTCAATCATGACGAAATCGGCGAGGATTTCAAGGCTTACCTCAAAGAATTGGTTAAGACATTCTAAATTTATCTTGACTAATCTGTAATTTAAATGTATATTATAAAAGTAAATTATTCAAGGAGGAATAAGAAATGAAAGTATTTATGATCGGCGGCACAGGCCTTCTCGGCTGCGAAGCTGCAAGAATTTTCCTCGAAAGAGGCCATCAGGTAAAGAGCGTTGCTCTTCCCCCTCTCCCCGAAGGTGCTCCCATTCCCAAGGAAATGGAAATCGAGCTTTGCAACATCTACGAAAAGACTGACGAAGAAATCAAGGCTATCATGGCAGGCTGTGACTGCTTTGTTTTCGCTGCAGGTATCGACGAAAGAGTTGAATTCCCTGCTCCCGTTTATGACGCATATTATAAATATAATATCGCTCCCCTCAAGAGAATTCTTCCCCTCTGCAAGGAAATCGGCATGAAGAATGCCGTTATCCTCGGCTCATACTTTGCATATCTTGCAAAGCAGCGTCCCGACATGAAGCTCACAGAAAAGCATCCCTACATAAGAAGCCGTATCGATCAGGAAGAGGTTGCTTTCTCATTTGCTGACGAAAACTTTGACGTTTCCGTTCTTGAGCTTCCCTACATCTTCGGCACACAGCCCGGCAGAAAGCCCGTTTGGGTTATCCTTATCGAGCAGATCAAGATGATGGATAAGCTTCCCTGCACAATGTATCCGGGCGGCGGCACAGCAATGCTCACAGTCCGTCAGGTTGGTGAGGTTATCGTTGGCGCAGCCGAAAAGTCAAAGGGTGCAAAGGCATGGCCCATCAGCATGTATAACCAGACATGGAAGGAATTCCTTAAGATTGTTTATGCCGCAAGAGGCATGGGCGAAAACAGAAAAATCATCAGCGTTCCTCCCTGGATGATGAGAATGGGTCTCGGCAAGGTTAAGAAGGAATACGCCGCAAAGGGCATCGAAAGCGGTATTGACGTTGACGGACTTGCAGATATCATGGATATCAACCTCTTCATCGACAGAAAATATGCTGTTGAGCTTGGTGCAACAGAGGACGATATCAAGGCTGCAATCACAGATTCAATCAAGGTAAGCCAGGCTTCCTATGACGGTAAGGTTAAGCTCCTTGAAATGAAGGGCGAATAATTTTCAGAAAAATCGGGAGTTGTTTCGGCAACTCCCTTTTTGAGTTAAATAAAATAAAGTGCAAAGTTCAAAGTGGTAAGTGCAAAGTGTCGGATAGGCTCCGCCTATGACCGATTATAACCGTGAAATCTTATTTCAGCCGTAGGGGACGGCGTCCTCGACGTCCCGAATGCACCGTCAGGTGCATAACAAAATTTATTGCAAGCCTTTAGCTTGCCCGGGTTGTCGAGTCGCCAACCCCTACACGCTCAATTAAATATAATTGCGTCGCAGACCCTTAACTATTCACTATTCACTTATATTAAGTGACCCTTAACTTTGCAATTTGCACTCTGCACTTTACACTTAATTTCAAATTATCAAGGTGATTACTATGGCACAGCTTAAAATGTACTGGCTCAAGGGCACTCCCGTTGCGGATTTAACTCTGCCCGAGGGCTACACAATCGTAAATTATAAAGAATGTATCGAAGACAAGGCGGCATGGGTTGAATGCTGCAAAAACGGTCTTGTCGGCGATGACACCGCTCCCGAATTTTTTGACGAGTGCGTAGCCGATGTTGATGACTGCGTGCCCGAAAAGGACGTTTTCTTCCTTGACTATGCGGGCGAGCATATCGGAACAATCGCCGCCATTTACCATCCCGACGAAAAAGAGGGTCAGGTACATATGGTCGGCATCAAAACCGAATTCAGAGGCAAGGGTCTGGGCAAATATATCAACAATATTGCCGTAAAGAAGCTTGCAAATCAGGGCGCGGACTATATTTATCTCACCACAGACGAATGGCGTAAGGGTGCGGTAAAGAGCTATCTGACCGCAGGCTTTATCCCCGTTGAATATGACGAGGGAATGAAGGCTCGCTGGAAATGGATGCTTGCAGAGCTTGAGGTTGACAGCGTCGACATGGTTTATGAGGACCGTTCATTCTGCAGACGCCTTGAAAAAGCTCCCACAATCAAGGTCGGCGTGCTTGGTGTCGGCAGAGGCAGAAGCATGGTTGAATACTGCCGCAGCGTAAAGGGTGCAAAAACCGTTGCAATCTGCGACAACTATCTTCCCCAGCTCAACCTTGCAAAGAGAGATTACGAGGGTGAGGGCATCACCTTCTATGATAATTACGAAGATTTTCTTACCCATGATATGGACGTTGTTGTGCTTGCAAACTACGCAACGGAGCACGCTCCCTTTGCAATCAAGGCTCTCGAAAAGGGCTTCAACGTTATCAGCGAAGTTCTTCCCGTTCAGACAATGAAGGAAGCTGTTGAGCTTGTTGAAGCAGTTGAAAAATCGGGCAAAAAGTATTTCTTTGCCGAAAACTGCTGCTATATGCCTGCTCCCAAGAAGATGAAGGAGCTCTGCGACGAAGGCGTTCTCGGCAACTTTGAATACGGCGAGGGCGAATATATGCACAATCTCGAGGCAGACTGGCATATGCACACCCAGGGCAGACCCGACCATTGGCGTACTCTTATGCACGCTTTCTATTACTGCACACATTCAATCGGTCCTCTTATCCACATCACGGGCTTAAGACCCGTCAAGGTAAGCGGATTTGAGGTTGCTTACAATGACAGAATGTACCGCATGGGTGCAAAGGCAGCTCCCATCGGACTTGAAATAATAACTCTCGAAAACGGCGGAATTCTCAAGAGCGTTCACGGCATCGGCTGCCAGAGCCATTCAATCTGGTTCTCGCTCAACGGCTCAAAGGGCAGAATGGAAACCGCCCGTGAGGATGCCGAAAGCGGCGATGTTCAGACCCTTTACGTCAACTGCGACGAAAATGAGGGCGACAACAACTCAAAGCCCGAACAGGTTTCAACAAGAGATGCTCTTTCACGTCTTGCGGAAACGTCGGGTCACGGCGGTGCGGACTACTATCTGATGCACAACATCATTGAGTCGCTCCGCGGCAACGAGGCTGCAGACGTTATTGACGTTTACGAGGCAATGGATATGTTCCTGCCCGGTATGTTTGCCTATTTCTCGGCACTTGAGGGCGGAATTCCCATGGAAATCCCCAACATGAGAGTTCCCGAGGAAAGAGAAAAGTGGAGAAACGATACCCGCTGCACCGACCCCAAGACCGCAGGCGATATGTTCATCCCCGGCTATTCCAAGGGTAACCCCGATATCCCCGAAGAAACTTATCTTAAGCTTCAGGAAAAATACCGTGAGGAAATGGCTAAAAAATAATTCGGAATTCGGAATGCGTAATTCGGAATTATAATGTAACCAACGGCATCACCGTAGGGGACGACCTGCGTGTCGTCCCGTAAAATAAACCAAAACAGAAAGGAAAGATACCATGCAAGACAAGAAATATGTCGGCAAAAAAGAGCTGTGGATGTACGCTCTCGGTGCGGGCGGACAGGGCATGATTTATGCCATGATGTCCAGCTACATCAGCGACTACTATGTTAATGTTCTTCAGCTTCCCCTTATGTTTGTTCTCGTGCTCATGCTCGCTGCAAGAGTGTGGGACGCAATCAATGACCCCATGATGGGCATGATTGTTGACAGACGCACAATGAAAAAGGGCAGAATGAAGCCCTATATTATCATGGCAACCCCCATTATCGCCGTTCTGACATTACTTATGTACCTGAGCCCCGATATGGACAAAGCTCCCCTCATGATATTCTCCGCAGTTGTTTATGTTCTCTGGGGTATGGCTTACACAATGGCTGACGTTCCTTTCTGGACCATTCCCAACGTGCTCACTCCCAACTCAAAAGAGAGAAGCGACGTTATCTCCTTCACAAAGATTATCAACAGCATCGGCTCGGCACTTCCCGAGGTGCTTTTCCTTGCAATTCCCCTTATTCTCAATGCGTTCTACGGAAAGTTCGGCAACGAGCCCAATCCCCTTGATTTTGAAAAGAAAAAGTATTTTCTCATTGCACTTTTTGCCGTTGTTATCGGCGGAATTATGTATGTTAACTGCTATTTCCACATCAAGGAAAGGGTTAACCTGCCCAACAAGAAAAAAGTTCCCGGTCAGCCCGGCAGCCTTTCAAGAATTTTCCATTGCAAGCCCCTTATGCTTGTTGTTCTGATGGGTATTTTCTCAAGCGGCAGATATCTTGTTCAGGCGGCTGCAATCCACGTTGCACGTTACTCCTTCTATATCGGACCCGAAAATCCCTCACAGGCTGATATCCTTAACAGCATCAGCCTTGTTAAAACGATTTTCCAGGTCTGCACAATTGTCGGTATGTTCGGCACAACGCTCATCATGCCCATGCTCATGAAGAAGTTTGACTATAAGAAAATTGTTATCACAACCTGCCTTGCAGGCTTTGCTGCAAGCGTAATCACAACGGCTATCGGCTACGCAACCGAGCTTTCAAGCATTTATATTCTTGCTCCCTTCATCATGATTCAGTCAATTCCCCTTGGCGTAATCAACGTTATTTCCTATGCGATGATTTGCGACAGCCTTGACTATATGGAGCTTACAACAGGTGTCAGAGAAAACGGTCTCGGCTCGGCTTGCCAGGGCTTCATCAACAAAATCGGCAACGCATTCTCAACCTGCGGAATCATTGTTCTTTATATGGCAATCGATATGGACCCCGCCGCAATGCTTTCAAAGGAAGCAATTATGGCTGCGGTTGATGTTGATTTCGGCCAGAGATTTGCAATGTTTACCCTTGTGTCGCTCCTTCCCGGTGTCAGCATGCTTCTTTGCTCAATCCCCATGTTCTTCTACAAAATTGCTGGCAAGAACAAGGAAAAGATGCTTGCCGAACTCAAAGAAAAGAGAGAAAAAGAAGGCATGGTTATTGCTGAATAAATTCAGCAGTGATATACAACTTCGTTGTGTGAAATATTGCTTTGCAATGTGAAATTTTCGGCGAATTGTAGGGGACGGCGACCCCGACGTCCCGAATGCACCGTCAGGTGCATAACAAAAGATATTGCAGACCTATGGTCTGCCCGGGTTGGCGACTCGACAACCCCTACAAATACTCAATAAAACGAAACAGGTGAATCCTTTGTCCCAGAAAAAAGACTTAAGAAATATTGCTATCATCGCTCACGTTGACCACGGCAAAACAACCATGGTTGACGAAATGCTCAAGCAGAGCGGTACCTTCCGTGAAAACGAGCAGGTTGCGGACCGTGTTATGGACTCCAATGACCTTGAGCGTGAAAGAGGAATTACAATCCTTTCCAAAAACACTTCAATCCACTATAAAGGCACAAAAATCAACATTGTTGACACTCCGGGTCATGCTGACTTCGGCGGTGAGGTTGAACGCATTCTCATGATGGTTGACGGCGTGCTTCTGCTTGTTGACGCCTTTGAGGGCTGTATGCCCCAGACGAGATTTGTTCTCAAAAAGGCTCTCAACCTCAAAAAGAAGGTGCTTGTTGTTATCAACAAGATTGACCGTCCCAACGCACGCCCCTATGAGGTTGTTGACGAGGTGCTTGACCTCTTTATCGACCTTGGTGCAGACGAGGATCAGCTTGAATTCCCCGTTGTTTACGCAAGTGCAAGAGACGGCTACGCAAACCTTGACCCCGATGCAAGGTCGGGCGATATGCGTCCCCTTTTCGATGCAATTCTCGAAAACATCGATGCTCCCGAGGGTAACCCCGACGAGCCCCTGCAGGTGCTCTTCTCGAGCCTTGATTATGACGACTATGTGGGCAGAATCGGTGTCGGCAGAGTTGAAAGAGGCAGAATCAAGAAGAATCAGCAGATTGCAATGTGCAAAACCGACGGCACAACCGAAAACGTAAGGGTTTCCCGCCTTTATCAGTTTGAGGGTCTTTCACGAGTTGAGTGCGAGGAAGCCGAAGCGGGCGATATCATCTGCGTTTCGGGCATTGAGGGTCTTAACATCGGCGAAACTGCCTGTGCACCCGATTGCGTAGAGGCTCTGCCCTTCATCAAGATTGATGATCCCACAATTTCAATGAACTTTATCGTTAACGACAGCCCCTTTGCAGGCAAGGAGGGCAAGTTCGTAACTTCAAGAAATATCCGTGACCGCCTTTTCAAGGAGGTTGAAACCAACGTAAGCATGAGAGTTGAGGAAACCGAATCAACCGACACCTTCAAGGTTTCGGGCAGAGGCGAGCTTCATCTTTCAATCCTCATTGAAACAATGCGCCGTCAGGGCTACGAATTCCAGGTTTCAAGACCCAAGGTTATCTTCAAGGAAATCGACGGTCAGCTCATGGAGCCCATGGAACTCCTTATTGTTGAAGTGCCCGAGCAGTATGTCGGTGCGGTTATCGAAAAGCTCGGTTCACGCAAGGGCGAGCTTGAAAACATGGGTGCCCGTGAAGGCGGCTCAACCCACCTTGAATTCAAAATTCCTTCAAGAGGTCTTATCGGCTACCGTGCCGAATTCCTCACCGACACCAACGGCAACGGCATCATGAATCAGCTCTTTGACGGCTATGCACCCTATAAGGGCGACATCCAGACCCGTGAAAGAGGCTCGATTGTTGTTCACGAAACAGGTGTCAGCACCGCCTACGGACTTTTCAACACCCAGGACAGAGGCAGACTCTTTATTCCTGCGGGCGTTGATGTTTATGAGGGTATGATTGTGGGCGAATGTGCAAAGAATGAAGATATAGTCTGCAACGTATGCAAGCAGAAGCATCTGACAAACACCCGTGCGTCGGGCTCGGATGATGCACTCCGCCTTGTGCCCCACAGCGTGCTCAGCCTTGAGCAGTGCATGGAATTCATCAAGGATGACGAGCTTCTTGAGGTAACTCCCACCTCGCTCCGACTCCGCAAGAGAATTCTTTCAAAAGAGCTCCGAATGAAACAGCAGTTCAAGAAGAAATAATATGACAGAAATTAAAACCGCCGTCACTCTTGGCAGCTTTGACGGACTCCACAAAGGACATATTGCGGTTATAACCTGTGCTTTTGAAATGCAGAAAAAGCACGGGTTTCTGCCTTTGGTGCTTCTTTTTGATAAGCACCCCATGCTCACCGTTTCGGGCAAAGCACCCGATATGATACTCCAGCCCAATCTGCGTGACGAGCTGATTGCAAAGACGGGTGCGGGCAAAAGAATTGTGTCGTTCAGAGAAGTTCGTGATATGTCGTGTCGTGAGTTTTTTGAGAAAATTCTCATTGAAAAGCTCAATGCGGGCGGAGTCTGCTGCGGCTGGAATTACCGTTTCGGCAAAAACAACGAGGGCGGCATTGAAGAATTGAAGGCTCTCTGCAGCGAATACGGCGTGGAGCTTAAGATCAGCCCTCCCGTTGATTTCGGCGGCATCCCCGTCAGCTCAACAAGAATCCGTCAGGCGGTTGAAAGAGGCGACATTCCTCTTGCAAACGCAATGCTCGGCAGAGAATTCCGCTACAGATTAACCGTTGTTGACGGTCAGCACAGGGGCAGACTTATCGGTGCACCGACCATAAATCAACGCTTTGAGAACGGCTTTGTTATTCCCAAAAAGGGAGTTTATGCCTCCTCAACGCTTGTTGACGGAGTGCTTTATCCCTCGGTTACGAATATCGGACTGCGACCCTCTTTTGAAAACGAGGATTTCCGCAGCGAAACCTGTATTCTGGGCTTCAGCGGAAACCTTTACGGTCAGGAAATCGAGGTAAGACTGCTCGGATATCTCCGTGACGAAAGAAAATTTGACTCCATGGAAGCTCTTTCGGCACAGATTAAAGCCGATGCCGAAAAAAGCGAAGAAATATTCAAAAGGGAAGGTGAAAACCATGTATGAAAACTGGGAACAGCTCAAATCCGATTGCATGAAGTGCAAAAAATGCCCTCTCGGCGAAACAAGAACAAATCTTGTTTTCGGAGTGGGCAATGAAAACGCAGAGGTTATGTTTATCGGCGAGGGACCGGGTGAAAACGAGGATTTGCAGGGCGAGCCCTTCGTTGGCAGAGGCGGAAAGCTTCTTGACAAATTCCTTGAAGCCGTTGACCTTGACCGCAAAAAGAATATCTATATTGCAAACATGGTTAAGTGCCGACCCCCGAAAAACCGTGACCCTCTCCCCGAGGAGCAGGATTGCTGCATTGAGTGGCTGCGTGAGCAGACAAGGCTCATCAGGCCGAAAATTATTGTTTGCCTCGGCAGAATTTCGGCACAGAGGCTCATTTCAAAGGACTTCAAGGTAACGCAGCAGCACGGACAGTTCATCGAAAAGGGCGGAATCCTCTTTATGGGCACATTCCACCCCGCCGCACTTCTGCGAAATCCCAACCAGAAGCCCGATGCACTTGAAGATTTTCTTGCCCTTCAGCGAAAAATCAAGGAAATCTGCGAACACACATATTAAGTGCAAAGTTCAAAGTGATAAGTGCAAAGTGTCGGATAGGCTCCGCCTATGACCGATTATAACCGTGAAATCTTATTTCAGCCGTAGGGGACGGCGTCCTCGACGTCCCGCATATTTAGCACAAAATTTCGGGAGGGGTGACCCCTCCCCTACAATGCAAAATGAAATAATAAAGAATATTGAATAGATAATAAATAATATTTTGACGGTAGGGCGGGATGACCTATTTCAGCCGTAGGGGACGGTGACCTCAACGTCCCGAATGCACCGTCAGGTGCATAACAAAATTTATTGCAAGCCTTTAGCTTGCCCGGGTTGTCGAGTCGCCAACCCCTACACGCACATTTTAATATAATTGCGTCGCAGACCATTAACTTTGCACTTTGCATTTTGCACTCTGCACTTTAGTTTGCAGCGGTTTGATTGTTAAAGTGTATTTGAATTATACATTACGAATTATATTAACAATTATTCTCCCTTTTTTGGAAACGCCCGAACAATCATCAACAATAATTCTGCCCTTGCGGCGGAAAACGATTTTGTCGCCCGACCGGATTTTTCGGTCGGGCTTTGTGCATTCAAGATCGTTGACAAAAACAACTCCGCCCTCAATCGCATCGGCGGCATCGCCCCTCGAAACCCCGAAAGCGTTTTTCACAACGCTGTCGAGCCGCATTGACGAAACGGTGAAGCTGTCGGGCACTCCGACTGCCTTTGTGCCCTGCCTTGCATCGGAAACCGAAAGAATTCTGCCCGTGAGAGTGCCCCTGCCCGCCTTGCCGAGATTTTCAAGGATAAAGGGTGCGATTTTCGAGAGCACCGCCATTTTGCAGCCGTTTTCCGAAACGATTATGTCGCCCGTCATTTCACGGCGGATTCCGAGACCCATCAACGCTCCGAGATAGTCACGGTGGCTCAATGCGGGAGAAAATCTGTCCTTTGTCAGCTCGATTACCGTAAGCGGGTCATCATCGGTAAATTCCGCAAAATGCGAAAAAAGCTCCCCTTCGCTTTGAGCGTCTATGTAGTCGGGCAGAAAAACCGCAACGGTGCGCTCCGCATCCTCAAAGCTGCCCCAGAAAATCATTTTTACGTCGGGATAGGGCAAACGCAGACCTGTGGCAACGGATTTTTGGTGCATATCAAGAAAATCCGAGTTGGTTATCATCGAATTTTCGCTGCATTGCCGTGCCTTGTCTTCAATTTTTGAAATTAAAAGCTTGTCCTCTGTATTCATAATTTCTCCAAAGAAAAAACCGGCGGTTCTCGCCGGCTTTTGTTTTTTACATTCCAACTGTGGTTGTTGCGGATGTTGACGCCGAATTGCTTTGAGTTTCGGTGTCAAAGATTCCCGATTCGCTTTTGTCCGAAACCGAGCCGTCCTCAAAGCTGTCGCTCATGTTATCGGTTGTGATAACGGGAATATCGTTGTTTGATGTGTCCGAAACCTTGCCGCCGTCAGCCCCGTCACAGCCCGCAAAAAGGCAGGCAATGAGAAGCATTGCAGCAAGTACGGCAGTAATTTTTTTCATAATTAACCGCTCCTTTTATGGTTTGCATATAGCATTCCCGAAAAACGGGCGGTTATTCATTTTAAAAATTATCTGAACTCGTATTTCTCGCCCGCAATCATATAGTCGCCGTCATATGTGCCCGAATTTGCAATGCCCGTGTTCTGAATAACATAGCGTGCATCGTCAAAGAAGGTCATGGTGGGGTTATCGGAATTCTTTTCCTTGAATTCGTTATAGGTGCGGGTGTCGTTATAAAAATAGTATGTCTTTTCGCTTGTTTTTGTGTCGCCGTCATACATTGCAACAAAATATTCCAGATAGTAATTTTCGCCTTTGTAAGCAATAATGCGGTTTTGCTTCTGGGTTATTCCGAAGGATGAAATAACATCCATCTGAAGAAGGGTTTCGGGGTCCTGCTCAACGCTGTCGGGACCCGATGAGGTGCAGGCGGTGCAGAGAAGCATGATTGCCGCTGCAAGCAGAGCAATTATTTTTTTCATTTTTTCTGCTCCTTAACCTTCTTCTTCTTTTCTTCCTTGGGCTCGCCGATTTCAACAAGATAGAACGCAAGAGTCCACACGATTATGCCCGCGAAAAGGAAGATGATTGCATTCTGGAAGCCGGCAAAGCCAAGGAAATCAACCTTAACGAGGTTGCCGAGAATGCCGACAATCCAGTTTGAGGTGAAAATTTCAACAACGTTGATTGTACCGTCCATAAGGGGCTGTGCGGCGGAATTGAAAACCGCATTCATGGCAACGGTTGATGCAATGCCCAAACCGCTTGCAGCAAGCACGGGAATGCGTTTGTTGCTGAAAATCGACCAGATGAAAACAAAGAGGGCTGCAACAAGTGCAACGGCAAAAAGCACAACAACGGCAATGAGCTTTGACTTAATCGGGTCAAGAGCCTCGGGCCATGTGAAAACACCGCCGCCGTCGGAGAAAATCAGGTTGTGCCACATTTCCTCTTTGCCTGTGATTACATCAAAAATGAATTTGATTGAAATTGTTTCTTCAAGACCTGCATCGAAAAGAGTTGTTGAAACTCTGAAAAGAAGGAATTCAAGAAAAACAACGGCGGGAAAAACTGCCGCTGCGAGCAGGGCATTTACGATACGGAAAACGTATTTCATTTGTAAAATCCTTTCTTGCGGAAGATTGGATAAGTGAAAAGATAACACTGCACCGGAGTGCAAAGTTCAAAGTGATAAGTGCAAAGTTAATGACGGGTTTCACCCGTACCCATTTATATAATCGGAGCGTAGCGACCCTTCACTTTGCTCTTTGCTCTTTGCATTTTGCACTTAAACAACCGCAGGGTTCATATTTTATTTCCAGGATGATTTGAGGTCAACTGTTCTGTTGAAAACAAGCTTGTCGGCGGTTGAGTTCTTGTCTACGCAGAAATAGCCCTGACGCATAAACTGGAAGGCATCGCCGCATTTTGCGTCTTTGAGTCCGCCTTCAACAAGGCAGCCTTCAAGAATTTCAAGAGAATTGGGGTTAAGATGGGTAAGATAATTCTCTTTGCCGTCCATAAAGGGGTTTTCAACGTTGAAAAGACGGTCATAAAGACGGATTTCGCAGGGTACGCTGTCGGAAGCGCTTACCCAATGGATTGTGCCCTTGACCTTTCTGCCGTCGGGAGAATCGCCGCCCTTTGTTTCGGGGTCATAGGTGCAGTGAACGCAGGTAACGTTGCCCTCATCGTCGGTTTCCCAGCTGTTGCAGGTTACAAGATATGCACTCTTGAGGCGTACCTCATTGCCGGGGAAAAGTCTGAAATATTTCTTGGGAGGCTCAACCATGAAGTCGTCACGCTCAACGAAAATTTCTCTTGAGAAATGAACGGTTCTTGTGCCGAGCTCGGGCTTGAGAGGATTGATTTCAACCTCGATTGCCTCGCTCTGTCCTTCGGGATAGTTGTCGATAACAACCTTAAGGGGTCGCATAACAGCCATTGCTCTGGGAGCGTTTTCGTTGAGATTATCTCTTACGCAAGCCTCAATCAGACCGTAGTCAACAACGCTGTCTGCCTTTGCAACACCGATGCGGTTGATGAATTCACGAACAGCCGCTGCGGGGTAGCCTCTTCTTCTCATGCCGCAGAGGGTAATCATTCTGGGGTCATCCCAGCCGTCAACGATGCCCTTCTGCACCATTTCAAGGTTATATCTCTTGCTGGTTACGCAGTAGTTGAGGTTAAGACGGGCAAACTCAATCTGTCTGGGGGGCTCTTCAAAGCCGATTTCGTTGATGAACCAGTCATAGAGGGGTCTGTGGTTTTCAAATTCGAGAGAGCAGAGGGAATAGGTAACGTTTTCTCTTGCATCCGAAAGGGGATGAGCAAAGTCATACATGGGATAAACGCACCATTTGTCGCCTGTCTGGTGGTGTGTGACATGAGCGATTCTGTAGATAACAGGGTCACGCATATTGATGTTGGGCGATGACATATCAATCTTTGCACGGAGTGTCTTTTCTCCGTTTGCGAATTCGCCTGCCGTCATGCGGGCAAAGAGGTCAAGATTTTCCTCGATTGAACGGTTACGGTAGGGGCTTTCCTTGCCGGGCTCGGTGAGAGTGCCTCTGTATTCTTTGATTTCTTCGGCGGTAAGGTCACATACATATGCCTTGCCCTTCTTGATGAGCTTTATCGCACATTCATAAAGAAAATCAAAGTAGCTTGATGCATAAAGAACCTCGTTCCACTTGAAGCCGAGCCATTCGATATCCTCTTTGATTGCATCAACGTATTCAACGTCTTCCTTTGAGGGGTTGGTGTCGTCAAGACGGAGATTGCAGATACCGCCGTACTTTTCGGCTGTTGTGAAGTCGATTGTTATAGCCTTTGCGTGACCGATGTGAAGATAGCCGTTGGGCTCGGGCGGGAAACGGGTCTGAACACGGGTGTTGACTCCGTTTGCAAGGTCTTCGTCGATAAAGTCAAATATAAAATTGGAATTGGTTTTGATTTCGTCCATTGTAATACATCCTTTCTGTATAAGCGTAAAGTGAATAGTGAAAAGTGAAGAGTGAAGAGTGAATAGTTAATGGTCTGCGACGCATTTATATGCGGGACGTCGAGGACGCCGTCCCCTACGGTTGAAATAAGTTTTCACGGTAGGGGCTGCCTCCCTTTTAAGGGAGGGGGACCGCTTGCGGTGGAGGGATTTCTCATCCGCCTAAATAAAATCGGTCACAGGCGGAGCCTATCCGAAACTATTCACTTTTAACTTTTAACTGTTCACTGAAAATTATTAATCGCTTCGCTGAGTCTTGCCTTTATTTCATCCTCGCCGAGGAGCTGCATGATTGAATAAAGGTCGGGAGTGTTTCTTCTGGAAGTAAGTGCTATGCGGATAACCGTTGAAACGTCGCCGACATGACCCTTGAAGGCTTCGGGATTCTTCTTGAATTCCTTAACGTTGGGTGTGAAGCCGAGGGGCTCGCACATATCCTTGATTCTTGCAAACCATTGGTCTTTATCGTCTGCAAGTGAGAATTCGTTCATGTATTTTTCAACTATTGCCGCAGCATCAGCCTTTGAAATGTTTTCGGGCAGCGTGTAATCTGCGGTGTAGATTGAATTGTAGAAGTAGGAAACGTAATCCTTGACCTCGCTCCATTTTGCAATATCCTTGCGGGGCTTGGGATTTTCTCTGTCGATGTTTACAACCGCCGTTGAGAATTCGGGGTCGGCGGTAAAGATTTCGTAAAATTCGGGGTCATAGACCTTTGCCCATGCGGCAACGTTATCGTAAACCTGCTGTGCGGTCATAACCGAAATAACGTTTTTGCTCACGTCATTGAGCTTCACAAGGTCGAAAAGACAGCCGCTCGAGCTCATTTTTTTGAGATTGAAGGGGAATTTGGAAATATCTTCCTTGGGATTTGCCTTTCTCCAGTCCTCAAAGTTTGAGTTGATGAGGGTCAGAAGATATTCAAGCACGCTCTCCTTGGGGAAGCCGCCCTCAACAAAATAGCTGACTGCAGCCTCGGGGTCTTTTCTCTTTGAAAGCTTTCTCTTGTCGCCCGTTTCCTCGTCGATTTTGAGCACCTGGGGAGTGTGGGCATATTTCGGAACTCTGTAGCCGCAAGCCTTGAAAAGCTCGATGTGCTTGGGCACGGAGGAAATCCATTCCTCGCCTCGGATAACGTGGGTTGTTCTCATGAAATGGTCATCACAGGCGTGGGCAAAATGGTAAGTGGGAATTCCGTCGGACTTAAGAAGAACCTCGTCGATTATGTTTTCGGGCATCTCGATTTTGCCTCTGATAACGTCGTCAAAGATAATTTTCTTTTCGCCGCTGTTGCCCGAACGCAGACGGAGCACCCAGGGCTTGCCGTCGGCAATATTCTTTTCGATTTCTTCAAGGCTTAAGTCACGGCATTTTGCCCATTTTCCGAAGTAGCCCCAGATAAGAGCATCGCCCTTGGTCTGCTCCTCACGGATTGCGGAAAGCTCGTCCGCCGTGCAGAAGCAGGGATATGCAAGACCTTTTTCAACAAGGCTCTTGCCGATTGTCTGATAGATTTCGGCACGCTGGCTTTGTGTGTAAGGACCGTAAGCACCCTTTTCGGTGCCGAAGCCCGTTACGCCCTCGTTGAATTCAACGCCGAAGTAGTCAAAGCCGCTGATGATTGCGGAAACACCGTCGTCAACCTCACGCTTTTTGTCGGTGTCCTCGATGCGGAGATATGCAACGCCGTTTGTTGCCTGTGCGGTGAGCACGTCAACAAGTGCGCCGAAAAGTCCGCCGATATGGAGATAGCCCGTGGGGGAAGGAGCAAAACGGGTCACTCTTGCACCCTCGGGAAGATTTCTTTCGGGATAAAGATTTTCGTAATAGTCGGGAGTTTTGTCGATTTGGGGAAACAGAAGCTCCGCAAGTTTTTTGTAATCCAAGATTTACACCTGCCATTATTTATAAATATACCCTATTATTATTGCAGAAAAATACGCAAGTATCAAGAGGAAATTTCAAAAAAACACACAGAAAAGGTAAATTTTTTTTACAATTCGTTCCGTGGAATAAAATTGAAACAAACTGCCGACAATATGAATGTAAATTTCCGTAGGGGACGACCTCTGCGTCGTCCCGTGCAAATCACGAAAAATTGAAAGAGGTCAATAAGTAATGAAAAGAAGAATAAAAAAGCATCCCAACATCTATCTTGCCCTGTTTGTGTGCCTTGTTGCGGTGGGAATCGGCACGGTGACAGGCTTTTTTGCGGAAGACAGGGGCACAATCGATGCAACCGAGCCCGAATTCACCCGTGTGACGGTTGAATGGAGCGAGGAGGAATTCACTCCGCCCGTAACCGATGAGGTCAACATCGGCGTCAGCGGAATTGCTGACGAGAGAATCTCAACAACCGAAAAAATTGAGGAAAACAAGCCTTTTTCGGGCGATTTTGCTCTGCCCATGGGGTCGGATGTTATCAACGATTTCAGCAACGGAGAAATGGTGCAGTCCAAGACCATGGGCGACTGGAGAGTGCATAACGGCGTTGATTTCGGCGGAAGTGCGGGCAACGACGTGGGTGCCGTTGCCGACGGTAAAATCACAAAGGTTTATGACGATGTATTCTGGGGCACGGTTGTTGAAATCGACCACGGAAACGGCATGACGGCGAAATATTGCGGCATGAAAACGGCAACCTGCCTGCCCGAAGGCACGCAGGTTGAAAAGGGAGAAAAAATCGGAACTCTGGGGCATATTCCTGTTGAAATCAGCGACGAGGATCACCTTCACCTCGAAATCCTCATCGACGGCGAAAACGTTGACCCGCTGAAGGCACTTAATAAAATTCGGAATTCGTAATTCGGAATGCGGAATTAAAATACAACCAACGGCAACATCGCAGGGGATTCGTGAATCGACCGCATTAATTTCGCACAAAACAAAATGTGTGTGTAGGGCGGGATGACCTCATCCCGCCGAAAAATCACCCGTAATCTATGGCGGCAAGGAAACTCCCTCCGTCTTTTGCTTCGCAAAATCCACCTCCCTCAAGAGGGAGGCAAATCGTCGCCCTACGCACGGTTTTGAAGTCATATTTCTAATAGGGTGTGCGCAACGCCTACCCTCAACTCGCCGTAAGGCGAATATCACTTTTGTCGCAGACAAAAATATCACATTGCGAAGCAATATATCACACAACGGAGTTGTATATCACTTATATATTATGGCGGCCGCCATGTGTCACCCGGCTCCCCATGGGCATTTCTGCCACCTGTGACGGCAGCCGCCTTGTTTTCGGGAAGCAATTGCTCCCATAATCATTCTATGCAGGCTGCGGAAATCGGGCATAGAAATAAATTTCAAAAAAGTCTTTACAAAAAGATTTTATTGTGCTATAATTCCGTTTGCACATGCCCGCTTCTCGGGTTGCGGAGTAAACCTCAACGAGGTGTTCACCTGCCGCATTCTGGGGGCAGAGGCAAATATTATAATGAGGTGAAAAAACAATGACACAGGCAGAAAAGACCGCAATCATGCAGGAATATGCTCTTCACGAGGGCGACACAGGTTCACCCGAAGTTCAGATCGCTGTTCTCACAAAGAGAATCAACGACCTCACCGAGCATCTCAAGGTTCACAAGAAGGACCACCACTCAAGAAGAGGCCTTCTTATGATGGTTGGTCACAGAAGAAACCTTCTTGCATACCTTCAGAAGGTTGACATTGAGCGTTACCGTTCAATCATTGCAAGACTTGGTATCCGTAAATAATTTCAGCATTAAAGCAGGCAGGAAACATAATATTCTTGCCTGCTTTGTCACGTTTTTCGGCAGATTAATCCGTTAAAACGTTAATTTGTTACATCGTTAAAGCACGAATCTTTCAGGCGGCTGATATCGGTTTTAGCGGTAAATCGAGCTTCTGAAAACAAATTAAAATAACAGCAGTTTCCTTGTAGGGGAGGGCGACTCGACCTCCCGGGCAGACCATAGGTCTGCAAAAGGCGATTTTCTTTATAGAAACTTTCGTTTCGGCTGTTATTATTATGCACCTTGCGGCGCATTCGGGACGTCGGGGTCGCCGTCCCCTACAATTGTTTTCAGCAGTTGGATTTATTGCTAAACCGTGCCGCCTGTGGAAATATAATTTTACAGAGAGGTACAAAAATGTTTTTCGAAGCTTTCAAAACTTACGAAACCGAAATCGCAGGCAGACCTTTTGTTGTTGAAGTCGGCAAAATGGCACAGCTTGCAGGCGGCGCTTGCCTTGTCCGCTACGGCGAAACCAACGTTCTCTGCACAGCTACAATGGCTGCAAAGCCCAGAGAAGGCGTAGACTTCTTCCCCCTTTCAGTTGACTACGAAGAGAAGCTCTATTCAGTCGGCAGAATTCCCGGCTCATTCCAGCGCCGTGAAGGCAGAGCAAGCGAAAAGGCTACTCTTGCTTCCCGTGTTATCGACAGACCCATCAGACCCCTTTTCCCCAAGGATATGAGAAACGATGTCGGCGTTGTTGCAACGGTTATGTCCGTTGACCCCGACTGCCAGCCCGAAATCGCAGCAATGCTCGGCGTTTCAATCGCTATCTCAATTTCCGAAATTCCCTGGGAAGGCCCCATTTCAGGCGTTGTTGTAGGTCTTGTTGACGGTCAGTATGTCATCAACCCCACTCTCGAGCAGAGAGCAAAGAGCGATATGTATGTTACCGTTGCTTCAACAAGCGAGCTTGTTGCAATGATTGAAGCAGGTGCAAACGAAGTTTCAAACGACGATATGTTTGACGGTATCATGTTTGCTCACAAGGAAAACCAGAGAATCGTTGAGTTCATCAACATGATCAAGGCTGAATGCGGCAAAGAAAAGGTTGATTTCCCCTCAAACGATCCCGACCCCGAAATGTACGAAGCAATCAAGGATTTCGCAATCGAGGATATCCGTTTTGCTCTTGATACAGACGACAAGAGAATCCGTGACGAGCGTCTTAAGCCTGTTTACGATAAGGTTCACGAGAAGTTCGACGAAATTTACCCCGACATGGAAGTAAAAATCGAAGAATGCCTTTATAAAGTTCAGAAGTATGTAGTACGCCGCTGGCTTCTTGACGACGGCAAGCGTGTTGACGGCAGAGGAATCAACGAAATCCGTCCCCTCAACGCACAGGTTGACCTTCTTGACAGAGTTCACGGCTCGGGTATGTTTACAAGAGGACAGACACAGGTTCTTTCAATCACAACCCTCGGCCCCATGAGCGATGCACAGCTTCTTGACGGTCTTGACGAGGAAGAATCAAAGCGTTATATGCACCACTACAACTTCCCCTCATACTCCGTTGGCGAAACAAAGCCCTCCAGAGGTCCCGGCAGACGTGAAATCGGTCACGGTGCACTCGCAGAGCGTTCACTCGTTCCCGTTCTTCCCTCCGTTGAGGAATTCCCCTACACAATCCGTGTTGTTTCCGAAGTTCTTTCATCAAACGGCTCAACCTCACAGGGCTCCGTTTGCGGTTCAACACTTTCACTTATGGCAGCAGGTGTTCCCATCAAGGCTCCCGTTGCAGGTATTTCATGCGGTCTTATCACCGAAGGCGACCGCTTCATGACAATGGTTGATATCCAGGGTCTTGAGGACTTCTTCGGCGACATGGACTTCAAGGTTGCAGGTACAAAGAAGGGTATCACATCAATTCAGATGGACCTCAAGGTACACGGTCTTACACCCGCTATCATCAGAGAAGCTCTCGACAAGACATATACAGCAAGATGCTATATTCTTGACGAAATCATGCTTCCCGTTATCGCAGAGCCCAGAGCAGAGCTTTCAAAGTGGGCTCCCAAGATGCTTACAACAAAGATTGACCCCGAAAAGATCGGTGACGTTATCGGCAAGCAGGGCAAGGTTATTCAGAAGATTTGCGCTGAATGCAACTGTAAGATTGACGTTCAGGAAGACGGTAATATCTTTGTTTCATCAACAAGCATCGACGATGCACGCAGAGCAATCTCGATTGTTGAAACAATTGCAAACGATCCCGAGGTTGGTGCAATCTACAAGGGTATCGTAACACGCCTTATGAGCTTCGGTGCATTCGTTGAAATCGCTCCCGGCAAGGAAGGCATGGTTCACATCAGCCAGCTTGACGTTAAGAGAACCGAAAAGGTTGAAGACGCAGTTAACGTTGGCGATGAGGTTATCGTTAAGGTACTTCCCAAGGATGATCAGGGCAGACTCAACTTCTCACGCCGTGAGGCACTTATTGAGGTTGAAGGACTTGTTCCCGAAAACACCGTTTCGGATGCTCCCAGAAAGCCCAGAAGGGATTTCAAGGGCGACAGAGGCGGCAGAGCTCCCAGAAGAAATAATGACTAAATAATTAAGGGGTTGTTCAAACGAACAGCCCCTTAAACTTTTATAAAGCAAAAAACAAAATCAATGCAACAGCTTCACTTGCTTCCCTTAACTCGCCGCAGGCGAATATCACTTTTGCGGATGCAAAAATTTCACATTGCAAAGCAATATTTCACACAACGAAGTTGTATATCACTGAAAAAAGCACCCCGCAAGGTGCTTTTTTCTTTATCCCCAGTTATAGGGTCTTTGGATGAAATCAACGTTTTCCTTTTCGGGAATTATGCCGAATGACGAAACTCTGTCCATTCCGTGGGCTTCAAATTCGTCATAAAGCTCCTCGATTGCCTGCATTCTGAACGGGTTGAGGAAAATATATTCGCCCATAAAGAGATTTGCTTTGTAATATTCCCAGCTCAAATAATCAACCTCGATGTTGAATTTCTGCTCCTCGGTAACGTCGGCATTGAGTGCCTTCTGCCAAAGATAATCGCTTTTGAAAACGGCATAGGGTGAGCAGAAGCCCGCCTGATAGTGCCAGTCAAAGTCAAAGGCGTGTGCCGTTGCCTTGGTCATTGCGGTCTGCAGGTCGATATATTCTCTGATATAGGGTGCGGCTTCCTCGCCGTAATAAGCGTTGATGAAATCCGTCATGTGGTATTCAACGTCGCAGTCAACGTCCCATTGGAGCTTACGGAGAAGATAGTTTCTCAAATCGTTGAACGCCGCATAGTGACCGTCGCCGCAGTTATAGATATAGCCCGTGATTCCGATATCGTGCATATATTTCATCGTGGGCTGCATGGTTTCAAAATTCGAGAAGAACTGTGCCGTGTTGAGGAAATTGATTGTGTAATCGTAGATATATGTTGTGTCGGCAACCTTAACCCAGTTGGCAAAATCCTCTGCAATCTGCGGCTCGGGGTCGCCGAACTGCATATCAAAGGTTTCGTTTTCAACGCCGTCCATCGCACCGCATTCCGTCAGCGGATGGCTTCTGCACGCCTTGTGGAGTCCGCAGAGCACGGGGGCAACATTCTTGCTGCACTTAAGGCTCAGATCCGTGGGCGGACGGTCGGTTTCGTTGTAGGCATAGAATGTGAACATGAAATCGGGGAATTCATCGTCAAGAGCATCGGCAAAACTGTTTGTGAAAATGAGGGTCGGAGCACAGACCGTGCCGTATTTTTCATAAAGAGCCTCGCAGCTCTCGCAGCGGCAGTAATTCATGTTGTCCTTCTGACCGATGTGGATGTATTTTGCATCCTTTTCGCATTCGAGAATTGCTTTTCTGCCGTTTTCAACCGCAATTTCAAGCACCTCGGGGTGCGAAAGACAAACGTGGTCGGTTGAACGTCTGCCGTCGGGCTGAAGGGCAAAATATTCGGGATGTTCCGCAAAAAGTGAGTCGGGAACAAGCCTGTCAAGGGTTACGTCCCAGAGAACATAGGTCAGAGCACCGCCGTATTCGGGCATATCATAATGAAATGAAACGTTCATTTTCGTTCTTGCACGGTAGGCATCGTTTGTGCCGACTGTATCGTTTCTGCGAACGGAAAATGAGGGCTGAACCGTTCTGTTGAGGTTTGCGTCAATTATTAAATCCTTACTTTCGGGAACAACCTCGAGCTCGGGAGTGAACCAGCGCACGCCGAAATATTCCTCGAGCAGAGTGTAAACTCCGTAGAGAGTGCCGCGGCTGTCACCGCCCGCAATGAGCAGGTAATCGCCGTTTGAATAAAGCAGAAAACCGTCAGCACCGATTGCCTTGCGGTCAACGGCTGTGATTTTCTTTTCGAGCTCCGTTTCGCCGAGGACAATTGCTTTCTGTCCGTTTTCAAGTGCCGATTCGGCAACGTGAGGGAGCTTTGCACCGCTGATTTTTTCAACGTACGTCTGCAATTCCTCAACCGCCGTGAGGATACATTCGTCAGCACCGTCGGCTGTAACGATTGCAAAATCGGATTTTCCGTTTTCAACAATCGCCATGGGAGTTGTCACCTCGGGAGCAACATAGGTGCTGCCGCCGTAGCTGATATCCGTGCTGACGGGGATAATTCCGAGTGCAAAAAGAATAACCTGAAAAAGAGAGATAACCGCTTTGAAAGTTGCCATGATTCTTCCTCCGATTTTCCTGTTTTTATTTTATTCCGTTTTTCAGAAAATACTGCATAACCTTATCCGAAACCTTTGAGGCAACGCCCGAGCCGTAGCCGCCGTTTTCCGCAATGCAGACAACGGCAAGGGGCAAATCCTCTCTTTGAGAATAGCCGACAAACCATGAATGGCTCTTTTCGCCGTCAATCTGTGCCGTGCCCGTTTTGCCGCACATTTCAAGGTTTTCAAATTTCCAATCGCCGTATTTATCCTCAACATTGGAGCGAAGAAGCTCCCGAAGCTTTGTTGCCGTTTCGGGGTTGATTTTCACAATCGCTTCGCTTGTTCTGCCAACCATTTCCGAAACCGTGCCCGTGGAGCGGATTCTGTCGGGAGCATAGCCCGTGCCGCCGTTGGCAATTGCACCCATAATCGCAAGAAAATGGGAGGGGTTTACGAGCGTTGTTGACTGACCGATACCCGCCCAGCCAAGCTCGGCTTTGCTCTTTGTGTCGGGTGAAAAAGTGCTTTTCGCAAGGCGGATTTCCTTTGCGTAGAGCTGACTGTTGAAGCCCATTGATTCCGCCATAGCCTTAAGCTTTGCCGCACCGAGCTCAATCGAAATTTCCGCAAACGCACAGTTGCAGGATTCGTTCATCGCCTTTTGAAAATCCACCTCGCCGTGCACGCCGTTGCAGACAACAACGCCGTCACCCGTTTCGTATTCGCCGTCACATTCAAAGGTGCGTGAATAAATGTCGGGGATGTTTTCGATTGCACAGGCGGCAGTCACGATTTTCATAATAGAGCCGGGAGTGTAAACGCCCGAAATGACCTTGTCAAGGAAAACCGCCTCGTATTTTTCGTTGGTCAGAAGGTCATCGGGTCGGTTGTTTATGTCATAAGTCGGCTTTGAAACGCTGCAGAGAAGCTTGCCTGTTTTGTAGTTATAGACCGCAACCGCACCGTTATACTCGCCCATTGCCTTGTAAGCGATTTTGTTGGCTTCGCTGTCGATGTTGAGGGTGATGTTTGTGCCCGTGCCGCTCTGCTTGAGGTTATAAATGCCCTCAATGCGGCTGTAGCCCGAAAGCACGTCACGGTAAAGATAATGAGTGCCCGTTGAGATATATCCCGCCGTGTCGCCCACAACGTGGAGCACCGAGCGGCGTAAATCAGCACCCTCTGCAAAAATTCTTTCGTTGTCGGAGCTTTTTGCAAGCTCAACGCCGTTGCAGTCATAAATCGTGCCTGCGTTGATAATCTGACCGCCCGAATAGATGTGGCGGTTAGCCTTGTGTGAAGCCCATTCCGAGCCGTTAATCATAAGGCTGCCGACGAAAATTCCGATGCCTGCGATAAAAGCGAGAATCAGCACATAAATTATCGCCGCACGTCTTGAAGTTACTCTCATGACCTGCCTCCTTTCGCCTTTGAGGGCTGCACCCTCGGCGGATTAACCGTCGGAGGGTTGGGAGGCAGTCTTTTTTTGACTGCGATGTCGGGTTTGGGCGGGGTGAAGGGTGCACCCGCCGCACGGATGAATGCAAGCAGGCCCCACGAGCAGAGCATACTCGAGCCGCCTCGGCTCACGAAGGGCAGGGTGACGCCCGTCAGCGGAAGCAAATCCGTTATGCCGAAAACGTTGAGCGAAAGCTGGAAAAGCAGCATTCCCGCCGCCGCAACGGCTGCGATTGCATAGAAGGTTGAGGGTGCCTGTTTTGCGGATTTTACGGCAAAAAACGCAATAACCGCAAAGCTGAGCAGCACCGCAATTCCGAGCAGCAGACCCATTTCTTCGCAAATCAGACCGAAAACAAGGTCGGTTGATGCCGCATAGATATTCCGCAGATATCCTTCGCCGATGCCGAGTCCGAAAAGACCGCCGCTCGCCGAATAAATCAGCACTCTTGTCTGCTGATAGCCTGTTGTGTCGATAAAATCCCAGACGTGGCGGTAAGCCGAAAAACGGTTTGCAACGTAGGGCTTGAAGTAAATTATCAGAGCCGCACCCATGAGGGCAACGGTGCAGATGAGGGCGATTGTGCGGATATCTCCCGAGCGGAGAAATGCAATAAGAATAAATGTAAAAAAGAAAATAAGAGCCGTACCGAAATCCCTCATGAGGAAAAGTGCACCGATGCAGCCGAGGGAGAAAATTATGTATTTTGTAAGGCTTGTTGCCGAAAGGAGCTTATCGAGCGACGCCGCTCCGACCCAGATAAAGGCGATTTTCACAAGCTCCGAGGGCTGAATCGAGAAAAATCCGAGGTCAATCCAGTTGAGAGTGCCGTTGGTTGTTTCCGCAAGCACAAGGTTAGCCGCAAGCACGAGGATTGCACCAACGGCGGCGGGATACCGCAGAAAATTCGCAACGTGGACATCCTTTATCAGCAGAAGCATGATAAGATAAACCGCAAGCCCGATTCCGATGGCGATGAGCTGTTTGAGGGCGTAGCTTTCGCTGAAGCTTGCGCAGACCGTCAGCCCGATTCCCGAAAGGAAAAAGGCGATTGCCTCAAGCTCAAAGTAGTCGTTGCCCGTAACGAGCACGCCCAGGAGCATATAAATCCATTCGGCGGCGATATAGCCGAAGAAAATGTAGACCATTGTGAGGCTCAATTCTTCCTGCCTGCAGAGCACGCAGGCGGCACAGACAAGCTGAAACGCCGTCATGAGAGCCATAACGGTAACCTGCTGGAATTTATACTGTTTTTTGACAGCTTTGTCGGACATCTTTTCACCGCCCTTTATATATTCCTTCGGAATGTGATATACGGCTTATGCCGTGTGAATTTTTGAAAATTGTAGGGGACGGCGTCCTCGACGTCCCGCAAAATCTGCCGTATTTCCATTTTACCATATAATCACATAAATTTCAATTTAATTATACTTTAATTAACAGCAATGCACTTTGTTAAGTGCAAAGTTCAAAGTGATAAGTGCAAAGTGTCGGATAGGCTCTGCCTATGACCGATTATAACCGTGAAATCTTATTTCAGCCGTAGGGGACGGCGTCCTCGACGTCCCGCAAATTCAGCACAATTTTTTCGGGAGGGGTGACCCCTCCCCTACAATGCAAAATGAAATAATAAAGAATATTGAATAGATAATAAATAATATTTTGACGGTAGGGCGGGATGACCTCATCCCGCCGAAAAATCACCCGTAATCTACGGCGGCTTGGGGTCAAGCTGCCCTATTTCAGCGGTAGGGGACGGTGACCTCAACGTCCCGAATGCACCGTCAGGTGCATAACAAAATTTATTGCAAGCCTTTAGCTTGCCCGGGTTGTCGAGTCGCCAACCCCTACACGCACATTTAAATATTATTGCGTCGCAGACCCTTAACTTTGCATTTTGCTCTTTGCACTCTGCACTTTAGTTTGCAGCGGTTTGCTTGTTAAAGTGTGTTTGATTTGTTAATTATATTCTTTGATTTTTTTAAAACTGTTAACAAATATCAGCAAGATTATTAATTTTAATATTATATGATAACTTTGTCCGAAAAAATTTTTTCGCATATAATGTTGTTGGGATGAAATTGCACACAACAAATTGCGTTTTCGCACCTTTTAATCCCCCTATATAATATATAAAATATTTTAAAAATAAAAAAATTATTGCAAGCGAGGAGAAAATGGTGTATAATGTTTTAAATATGATTATAATGGGTGTAGTGCCGACAGGGAAGAAGTTGATTTGATGGACGCATATTTTGATAACAGTGCAACAACCGCACCGTGCTGCGAGGCGGTAAATGCCGTTGCCGATGCCATGACACGCTGCTGGGGAAATCCCTCTTCTCTTCACCGTCAGGGCAACCTTGCCAAGGAGCTTCTCGATTCCTCAAGAGAGTCCGTCGCAAAGGCTCTTTCCTGTGTTCCCGAAGAAATTTTCTTTACCTCGGGCGGAACGGAAAGCAACAACCTTGCCTTAAAAGGTGCGGCATATCAGATGCGGCGTATGGGCAGACGGATTGTTTCAACAAGCATCGAACACCCCAGCGTTGACGAAACGCTCAACAGGCTCGAAGCCGAGGGCTTTGAGGTCATAAAGCTCAAGGTTGACAGCTACGGCAGAATAAACGAAAGAGAGCTTTATTCCGCCGTCAACTCAAACACGATTCTCATAACAATGATGCTGGTCAACAACGAGGTGGGAACAATAATGCCCGTTCAGGCGGCAAAAAGAGCCGCAATGATGGCTCGCTCCCCCGCTCTTATCCATTGCGATGCGGTTCAGGCATTCGGAAAAATGCCGATAAAGCCCGCTTTGCTCGGTGTTGACCTTATGACAATAAGCTCCCATAAAATCCACGGTCCGAAGGGTGTGGGTGCTCTCTACATCCGCAAGGGCGTTAAGATTAAGCCCGTAACAACGGGCGGCGAGCAGGAGCAGCAGAAAAACAACAATAATCTTTCAATCAGACCGGGAACGGAGGCAATGCCCGCAATCGCAGGCTTTGCGGCGGCGGCAAGAGCCCTGCCCGACCCCAAAAGAGAGCTGGAGCACATAACCATGCTCCGTGACTATATGGTGTCAAAGCTGACGGAGCTTGACGGAGTTGTTGTCAACTCTCCGCCCGATGCCCTGCCATATGTGACCAACGTTTCCGTAATCGGAATAAAGTCCGAGCCCATGCTCAACTTCCTTTCCGACAGAGGAATCTGCGTTTCAAGCGGCTCGGCGTGCTCAAAGGGCAAAAAGAGCCATGTGCTTCTTCAGATGGGGCTTGACAGAAAAAGACTGGACAGTCCGCTGCGAATCAGCTTTTCAAGGTTCACAACCGTTCAGGAAATTGATGCTCTGATTACGGGCATCGCAGAGGGCAAAAAAGTTATAAGAGCAATTAAATAGTCCCGTAGGGGCGACCTGTGGTCGTCCGAAAAAAGATTTATCGGAGATATATCATGAAAGAGATAATTTTAATCAAAAACGGTGAGCTTGCACTCAAAGGTCTTAACAGACGCACCTTTGAGGATATGCTTGTAAAAAATATGCGACGCAGGCTCGAATCCGCAGGAAAGTTCAATTTTACAATCGCCCAGTCAACAATCGTTGCCGAGCCCGTTGACGAAAGCGTTGACCTTGACGAAGCGGTTGAAAGAATAAAGAAAATTTTCGGCATTGCAGGTTTTTCAAGAGCTGCAGCCGTTGAAAAGGATATGGAAACAATTCTGAGAAGTGCCGAAGAATACCTGGCTCCCCAGCTTCTCGGAATCAGAAGCTTCAAGGTTGAGGCAAAGCGTTCCGACAAAAAATTTCCTCTCAATTCCCCCGAAATCTGCAGGGAAACGGGCGGTTATCTTTTAAGAAAATTTTCTCATCTCGTTGTTGACGTTCATAACCCCGATATGGTTGTGACCGTTGAAATCAGAGATTCTCACGCATATATCCACGGCAAACAGATTAAGGGTGCGGGCGGAATGCCCACGGGCTCCGCAGGCAGAGCAGCCGTGCTTATTTCGGGCGGAATCGACAGCCCCGTTGCTGCATATATGATGGCAAAAAGAGGTCTGGAGCTTATCGCCGTTCACTTTGCATCGCCCCCCTACACAAGCGAAAGAGCAGAGCAGAAGGTGCATTCGCTCCTCAAGCAGGTCAGCAAGTATTCGGGCAGAATTGCTCTGTGGGTTGTACCCTTCACCGAAACACAGGAGCTTATAAAGGACAACTGCCCCGAGGATATTTTCACCGTCATCATGCGAAGAATGATGATGAGAGTTGCACAGAAAATTTCCGCAAGGGAAAGAGCCGGTGCAATGATAACGGGCGAAAGCGTCGGTCAGGTTGCAAGCCAGACGATGCCCGCAATTGCCTGCACGGATGCGGTTTGCGAAATGCCCGTATTCAGACCCCTTATCGGCATGGATAAGGACGAGGTTGTTGCAATTTCAAGAAAAATCGAAACTTTTGATATATCAATTCTTCCCTATGAGGACTGCTGCACGGTGTTCACACCCAAGCATCCCAGAACAAAGCCCTCCCTTGACTATGTTGAGGAATGCGAAAAGGCACTTGAAGTGGACAGGCTGGTCAACGAAGCCGCAGATAATGCAAGACTGGTTGTAATCAGCGCATATTGATATTCCTGCGGAATGTGATATACGGCTTATGCCGTGTGATATATTGCTTCGCAATGTGAGATTTTCGGCTTTGCCGAAAGTGATATTCGCCTTACGGCGAGTTAAGGACGGGCTCTGCCCGTACCCGTTTATATAATCGGAGCGAAGCGACCCTTAACTTTTCACTTTTCATTTTTCACTATTCACTTAAAAAAGGAGAAACGGAAATGGCAGTTTGCGAGATTTTGTCCGTAGGCACGGAAATTCTGCTGGGCGATATACTCAACACAAATTCAAGATATCTTTCCCTTGAGCTTGCAAAGCTCGGCATCTCCGTGCTCCGACACACAACCGTCGGCGACAATGCCGAAAGGCTTGCGGCGGCACTCAAAACCGCCCTTGACCGCAGCGACATCGTTATCGCAACGGGAGGGCTCGGACCTACCGCAGACGACATAACAAGGGACGTCTGCTGCGAGGTTATGGGCTTCGGGCTTGAGCTTGACGAAGCCATCGCAAAGAAAATCAAGGATTATTTTGACTCGAAGGGCTACGATATGCCCGAAAGCAATCTGCGTCAGGCGTATGTGCCCGTGGGAGGCACGGTTTTCACCAACAACCACGGCACAGCCCCCGGTCTGGGACTCAAGAAAAACGGAAAATGCGTTGCAATCCTGCCCGGACCGCCTTACGAAATGGCCCCCATGTTTCACGAAAGCGTTGTTCCGTTTCTTGCGGAATATGCAGACGGCGCAATCGTTTCCCACACGGTGAGGACAATGGGAATCGGTGAGAGTGCCATGGCGGAGAATGTTGCGGATTTGCTTGAAATGGAAAATCCGACCGTTGCACCCTATGCCAAAAAGGGCGAGGCACTTTTGAGAGTTACCGCAAAAGCTCACAGCGAGGGCGAAGCCGAGGAGCTTTGCAAGCCCGTGATTGAAGAAATAAAGAAAAGACTGGGCGGCTATGTTTACGGCATCGACAGCGAAAGCATCGAGCAGAGGGTTGTTGAGCTTCTGAAAGAAAACAATCTGAAAATCGCAACCGCCGAAAGCTGCACCGCAGGCTATATTCCCAAAAGAATAACCGACATTGCGGGTGCAAGCAGCGTTTTTGAATACGGTGCAATAACCTATTCAAACGAAATGAAGGAGAAAGTTCTCGGAGTTAAAAAAGAAACTCTGATAAAATACGGTGCGGTCAGCGAACAGACCGCAAGAGAAATGGCGGCGGGAATCCGCCGTGTGTCGGGTGCGGATATCGGAATATCCGTAACGGGAATTGCAGGTCCCGGAAGCGACGGCACAAACAAACCCGTGGGGCTTTGCTTTATTGCCCTTGATGCGGCGGATTTGCAGGTCTGCGAGAAAATCGAAACGGGTAAGAATGACAGGGAATACAACCGCTGGGTCACCGCTTCAAGAGCGCTGAATCTGGCAAGGAAGTATATAGAGGAAAAAGGAGAGAAAAGCAAATGAAAAAGGCTTTGATTGCTGCTTGCGCCGTGCTTGGCGTTATAACCGTTGTTTTCGGTGCACTTGCGGTTTATAATTTCGTATCCGTGCCCGAAACCGTAAAGCTTGAAGAAAAAGCGGCTGATTTTGTTCTTTCCGCCGACGTTGTGACCGATGCACCCGCACAGGCTCTTGCAAAGGTCATGTCAAAGGATATGAAGGAGCAGACAAGCTTCCCCGAAGGAATCCGTGAGGAATTAAAACAGGCTTATGCGGTCAACAATAATCTTGTGGGCTGGCTTTCCATTCCCGGAACCGAAATGGATACCGCCGTTTTGCAGGGCAGCGACAACAGTTATTACCTCAAAAAGGATTTCTACGAAAGAACAACCTACGAAACAATCAACACAAACTACGGCAACATCTATCTTGACTACCGCTGTCTTGATGACGGACTTTCAAAGAATATGGTTATCCACGGTCACACAACGGGCAGGTCTGACGGAATTCCCAAGCAGTCCTTCCGCTCGCTCTATGACTACAGAAACCTCAACCATTTCAAGGAAAATCCCCTCATAAAATACAGCACCCTTACCGAGGAATATACATACAAAATCTGTGCGGTATTCCTTTCAACAACCCAGAGAAAAGACGATAACGGCTATATGTTCAACTACATATATCCCGATATGAGCGATAACAACATGGTCGGCTATATTGAGCAGGTAAAGCAGAGAATGCTCTATGAAACGGGCGTATCCCTTGAGCCGACGGATAAAATCATAACCCTTTCAACCTGTATTTATGACTACGGCAAGAGTGTTGACACAAGACTTGTTGTTGTGGGCAGACTTCTTCACGAAGGCGAAAGCGAAGAAATCGACCTGACTCTTGTTAAAGATAATCCCGACTACCGCAGACCCCAGATCTGGTATAACGCCAAGGGAAAAACCAATCCCTACAAGGATTCTGCGAAGTGGGAGCCCAGTGCAAACTGAAGCGTGGCGAACATAATCCGAACCTGCCCGAAAGCGAGTCTTTTCAGCTCTTTTCGGCGTTTCGGATTTAGAAAGGCGTCAGCCTGTCGTCATCCTCAACAGCCAAAAATCATCTGAAAATCCTTCGCTTTCGGGTCGAAGATTTTTTGTCGTGAGGATTTTTGGCAATTCAAGGCACAAAACGCAGCAAATCCTTTGCGGATTTGCGAGTATTTTAACATAGAAGTGACGAAAATAATCCGACAAAAAACACGGTTAGGATTGTGTTCGCCACGCTTTAGCATGGAGGATTTGAAAAATGCCTAATAACGAAAATAACAACCAGAACAAAAAACTTCCCGACGGATTAAGCTCAATTGCCGATGATGAGGCGATAACCGAAATCGATCTCGGCGATTTCCTTGAGGAGAGCACAAAATCGGCTCCCCTTTTCGAAGGATTCCATGAGGATATCGAAAACACCGAAAAGAGCCTTGAGAGCGACCTTCAGAATCTCTATGACGATATCATGAGCAGCGGTCCCGAAACAATCGTGCCAAAGCCCATGTCCGTTTTGACCGAAAAAGAGTCTCCCAAGAGTGCTCTGGACGAGCTCTGGATGAATCCCGAGGACTATTTTGATGCCGATATTCCCGTTGTTTCCCTTGACGAGGATGAAATTGAGGAGGAAATTCCCGAGGAAGCCTTCTTCAATCCCGAAGCCGCAGAGGAAGCAGCACCCGAAGAGGATTTTGAGAGAAACAGCATTTTCAGCCTGATTGATTCCCTCAAGTCCGAGAGCGACGTTGAAACCGGATTCAGCGAAATTCTTTCCGAAATCGAATCAAACGAGGGCATCGCAACAACAATCGACGGCAGCCTTGCCGATGCGCAGCGTCTTGTTTCGCAGGACTACACTCCCGAAGAGAGCTTTGAGGAGGTTTCCTTCGGCGATGAGGAAATTGATTGGAATGATATCGAAACGGAGGACGAAGCTCCCGCCGAGGAATATGCTCTTCCCGTTGAGGACGAAGCTCCCGCAGAAGAAACTGCAGAGATTTCCGTTGATGATATCGTAAAGCAGTATGCAACCGCAAAGCCCGAGGCTGCATCCGCACCTTCACCCGTTGCACCTGCGGCAGAGGCATCGTTTGATGTTGACAACATTGACACAAATTCAGAGGAATTTGACCGTGAGCTTGCATTTCTTCTCGGCGACAAAGCTGCAGAAGCCGCAGGGGAAGAAGCTTCCGCACAGACAGGCTTTGTTATCAATGTGCCCGATGACGGCAATGACTACGAAAAAGCCGCCGCAGCTCCCGAAAAGCTTTACGAGGCTGCTCCCATGAGCACAATTCCCGTTGAAGAAAGCCTTGAAATCGTTACCGAGGACGACGGCAAGAAGAAGAAAAAGAAAAAAGATAAGAAAAATAAGAATAAAGACAACGCACAGGCAGCGGAAAAGGAAGGCAAGAAGTCGGGCGGTGCAGGCGAGGTTGTGAGAAAGATTATTCTTTCCGTTTCAATCATCACAATCATTGTCAGCTGCGGAATCCTTGTCAACACCTACTTCATCGAGCCCATGAGATTCAAGTCGGGCAACGATGACCTTGTTGCCCAGATGCAGGAAAACATCAACGCAAACGGCGATTCAACCGAGATTGCCGATGAAGTAAAGCAGCAGGCAGCGGTTGATTTCCCCGAGGGAATGCTTGCGAAATATGCCCAGCTTTATGCAGCAAACGATGATTTGAGAGGCTGGATTTCAATTCCCGGCTTCGACATCAACCTTCCCATCGCACAGGGCACGGATAACAACTTCTATCTCAAGAAGGATATCTACGGAAAATATACAACCTACGGTGTACCCTTCTTTGACTACAGAATGACGGATTTCAAGAATCTTCACAAGAATACCGTTGTTTACGGTCACAATATGCGTCATGACGACCTCATTTTCGGTATGCTCGAAAACTACCGCTTCATCGAGGCAGGCTTCCAGAAAGCTCCCGTTATCGAATGTAACACAATCTACGGCGATTTCACATGGTTTGTCTATGCCGCATTCATTTCAAACTCCGACGCAAGTCAGGATAACGGCTATCTTTTCCCCTATAACTTTATCGATGTAAGCGACGGAAAGTTTGCGGATTACATTGCCGAAATCGACAAGAGAAAATTCTACACAACAGGTGTTGACATTCAGCCCACCGACAAGATTCTGACCCTTTCAACCTGCTGCTATGATTTTGAGGATGCAAGACTTGTTGTTGTTGCAAGACTCAGAAGAGAGGGTGAAAGCGTTGCGGTTGACACCTCAAGAGCATATCTCAACGACGATATCAAGTATCCCCAGATTTGGTACGACGTAAACAAAAAGACAAACAACCACGCATCTGACCCCAGATGGTAAACATATTCCTTCGGAATGTGAAATATACCTGCGGCGAGTTTCGGACGGGCTCTGCCCGTACCCGATTATATACTTTTTGAAACAGTAATCTCATATGTCTGAAATACAATATCTTACGCACATTCGAGCATTTTTCTCTTTGACATACGCCCGTATGCCTGCATCGAAGAAATGCCCGACTGCACGCAACCTATTGCATTTCAGATGCG
>JAFUNA010000023.1 GCA_017473165.1 Clostridia bacterium
TTAATTGATATGGTATATTATATTTTTCTGTGATATTATTTTTCATTAGCACGTTAATTATATCACAAAAAGACTACAAGCCTATCCTTTTTTGATAGACTTGTAGTTCTTTTTTTATTCAGACTGTTTTTTTACAGCCCCATTTTTCATTTTATAAACCGTTCAGAAAAAGAACAAATCCGAACCCTTCGCCGATTGGCATAAGGTTCGGATTTATACTGTATGGTGCAACAAGCACCGAAGAGATTTGGGGCGACGTCGGCAATCCCGTCTATCCGCCAGCAAAGGCGGAGCTTGCAAAGCACGGCATTTCCTGCGAGGGCAAGAGGGCTGTGCAGCTGAAAAAGAGCGACTACGATAAATATGACCTTTTCGTTGGCATGGACAGCATGAATATCCGCAATATGTACCGCATTCTGGGCTCTGACCCCGAAGGTAAAATCCGAAAGCTCATGGAATTTACCGACAGAGGCGGCGACGTTGCCGACCCTTGGTACAGCGGCCGCTTTGACGTTGCGTGGCGTGATATCTATGACGGCTGTGAGGGACTTTTGGAGAGTCTTGCAGAATAAAGAACAGGAATACGAGCCGATTACAGCACTTTTTCCATTATTACACTTCCGCCGTAATCTTCAATTATTTTGAAACCGTTTTTTTGATACATTGAGAAAGAAATCGGGGTATGTTTAAAGCAATTGAGAGTCATTTTAGGAAAACCTTTTTCTTTTGCATCCTCTTGAAGCTTTATAAAAGCACTTTTTCCGTAGCCTTTTCCGCGAAACTCTTCTTTTATAACGTTTTCGATAATAAAGGCAGTTTCGGAGTCAAAAGGACTTTTCTGATAACCTATAACGCCGATTTTTTCATCATTTTCGTTATGAATTACATACAACCAGGTATCCTTGGAGCCGGCTTTGTCGGGGTAGATATCGCAGAATTCCGCTTTGGCTTCTTTTCTTGCCTTCCATTTCAGTTTTTCATCACCGGACTTTATTAAATGATCGGCATAAGCGGATACGGACCACTTGGCATAAGCCTTAAATTCGGCATCGGATATCTTTTTGAAACATACAGGCATAAGATCGGATTTCATATATGTTCCTCCTTGAATTTTCTTTAACGGAATTACAAGTATAGTACAATATTTTTAATGTACTGTCAATGCGGTCTTGACTTAAAAACGTAATCACTATATTATTATATTTAGTATCTTGAAAGAGAGGAAAACCAATGAAATACGCTATTCTTCAATGGCTTAAAAAGGCATTTGCGGCGGTTACGGCGGCGATAATGTCGCTCACGGGCGGAGCTTTGGGCGAAAATGAGCCCGCCAAAGAAAGACCTGCCGAAAATTCCGTTACGGCATACAGCGCGGAAAATGCCGACTACGCTCTCAACATTGATGCGGGTGATGAAATCCATGATATCAGCGACCTTCTTTTCGGAATTTTCTTTGAGGATATAAACTTTGCTGCTGACGGCGGACTTTACGCCGAAATGGTTGCAAACCGCTCGTTTGAATTCACCGAGCTTGCAGCGGGGGATGCCCTCTACGGCTGGAGTGCGGTAAACGGTGCGGGCGTTGAGGTTAAGATTGACGACAAAGCCAACGCACTCAACGAAAACAACACGAATTATCTTGTGCTGACAAACAATTCCGAGTCCCCCGCAGGCGTTTCTAACAGGGGCTTCCTTGACGGAATTTCTGTTGAAAGCGGCAAGAAATATAATTTCTCCGTCTATGCAAAGGGTGCTGACGGCTATGGCGGCAAGCTTTATGTCAGACTTGCTGTGGGCGATAAAGTTGTTGCCCAAACCGAAATCGAAAATATTTCGGGTGAATGGGCAAAATATTCCGCAGAGCTTGTTTCAAACGAAACCGCACACCAAAATGTGACATTGCAGGTTTTGGCGGATAAGGGCGGCGTTATGCTTGACATGGTGTCACTTTTCCCCGACGACACCTTCAAGGGCAGAGAAAACGGCATGAGAAAAGACCTCGGTGAAATGCTTGAGGAGCTTGAGCCGAAGTTTCTCCGCTTCCCAGGCGGATGTATAATTGAGGGCTATGATTACGAAACTGCCTATAACTGGAAGGATTCAATCGCAACGGGCAGCAACGGGCTTCCCCTTGAATTCGGCGGAGGATACGGCGACGTTGCCGCAAGAAAACAGGGCACAAACCTCTGGACAAACATTGCCGCAACCGATGACCCCTATCCCTGCTTCATGACTTACGGACTTGGCTTTTACGAATATTTTCAGCTTGCCGAGGATATCGGTGCGGTGGGCGTGCCCGTTATCAACTGCGGACTTTACTGCCAGATGAGAGGCAGGGGTCCCGTTGACACGGACAGCGATGAATTCAGACAGTATGTTCAGGATATGCACGATTTGGTGGAATTCTGCAGAGGTGATGTGAATTCAACCTGGGGAAAGGTGCGTGCATCTCTCGGTCATCCCGAGCCCTTTGAGTTGAAATATATCTGCATCGGGAACGAGCAGGAGGGTGAGGTTTATTTTGAACGCTATCAGATATTCCTTGATTCCTTCAACAAAGCAAAGGAGGCAAATCCCGCTCTCTATGAGGGTCTGGAGCTTGTCTATTCTGCAGGTGCATTCGATGCAACCCACGGTGAAAACTACATGAAATCCTATGAATATGCAAAGGAGCAGCTCGGGGATTCCGAAAATGTAAAGGATTTTGCGGGTGCAACCGACCAGCATTATTATAACGAGCCCGAATGGTTTTTGAAGAATGCGGATTATTACGATGAAGAAAATTACAGACGTTCCGTTGCCGAAATGACAGACACCCCCTACGGCGGTGCGATTGACGTTTTCCTCGGCGAATATGCCGCAAGGTCAAACACTCTCAAAGCCGCACTTGCCGAGGCGGCATACATGACGGGTCTTGAACGCAACGGCGACATAGTCCGCATGGCGGCGTATGCACCGCTTTTCGGCAACCTCACCGCAACCCATTGGTCACCCGACCTTATCTGGTTCAACAATCATCAGGTGACGGGCTCAATCAGCTACTATGTTCAGAAGCTTTTCTCGGTTAACGCAGGCACAAAGCTGCTTTCATCAAAGCTTGACGGTGCGTCGGTTGAGCAGAAGCCTCTGACGGGCAGAGTGGGCGTCGGCACATGGTACACCTCTGCCGAATTTGATAACGTTAAAATTGTTGACAACGATACGGGCAAAACCCTCGGCTGTGACGGCTTCTCGCTTCCTCTGAATTTCTGGTGGAACTGGGATAATGTCAGCGAAAGCAAGGACTTTAAAATTCAGAACGGCAAGCT
This sequence comes from Clostridia bacterium, assembly GCA_017473165.1. Classification (GTDB taxonomy): domain Bacteria; phylum Bacillota; class Clostridia; order Oscillospirales; family Acutalibacteraceae; genus CAG-177. Next base: position 3,309 of record JAFUNA010000023.1, read on the forward strand.
TGTTCAGACCAACACATGGATGCCCTACACCGAAACGGGCAAGGTTGCCTATTTCGGCTGTGACGACTGGACAAACTATACCTACACCGTTGAGGCAACAAAGCTTGACGGCGACGAGGGATTCATAATTCCTTTTGCCGTTCAGGACACGCAGAACAATTATTTCTGGAATATCGGCGGCTGGGGTAACACGGTTTCCTGCCTTCAGCAGATTGAAAACGGCGTAAAGACAAAAATTATTGACACGGAAAAGCCCTGCGTAATCGAAACGGGCAAAACCTATAATCTTAAGGTTACGGTTTCGGGCACAAACGTAAAATGCTACATTGACGGCGTTCTCTATGCCGAGCATGATTTTGCATCCTCCGCACAGGCGGAAAGCTATCAGGTTGTAAGCACCGACGAAAGCGGCGATATTATCATAAAGCTTGTCAACGTTACCGATTCGGACAGAGTTTTTGCAATCAACGTTGACGGTGCAAATGTTGAGGGCACGGCAACCGTAAATCAGGTTGCGGGCGACAGCCTCGGCAATGACAATATCCTTGGTGCAAAAGAGGACTGCATAATGACCGAATTCACGGTTGACGGTGTTTCGGACAGATTCAATTACACCGTGCCGCAGTATTCGGTGACCTGTATAAGGTTAAAAAGAGGTTAAACTTTTGTAAAACTGAATAAATTCTATAGAATTTATCCGAATTATGGTGTATAATGAAGAAAACTCATTCTCAAAGGAGAAATCCATATGAAAAAACTGATTAAAATAATTGCGGTAATTCTTACTGTTGCAATTGCGGCGGTTTGTGTTGTTATGCCGTATTTCAATGTTTCGGCAGAGGAAGGAAAGCCAAACTATCTTCTTCTCGGCGATTCAATCGGCTTCGGTGCGGGCATAGTCAATCCCGATGAAGCCTGCTACGGCAAAATCGTTGCGGACACCAACGGCTATAACTATAAAAACTGCTGTGTGAGCGGCTATAATTCAACCGCACTTCTTGCTCATATGCTTCTGCCCTCGGTAAGCGATGCAATTGAAGAGGCGGATATAATCAGCCTTTCCATCGGCGGAAACGATTTTCTGACTTCAAACATGGTGCAGCTCGGAATTGAGGCGGGTGCATTCAATAATCTTGCAACCTTTGATAAGATTGCGGAAGATTTCTATGAAAATTATTGCAGAATAATCGAAAAAATAAGGGAGCTTAATCCCGATGCCGTTATTCTCGCACAGACACTTTATAACCCCATGCACAATGCCCTTAACGAAATTTATCAGGCGGGTGCTGACAGGCTCAACGCCGTTTACCGCCGCTATCTCAAGGAAAATCCGGGCAGCATTGTTATTGTTGACGTGGGCAAGGCTTTTGAGGGTCATCCCGAATACATAGCCGATGACTGCGTGCATCCCAACTCAATCGGTAACGAGATTATCGCAAAGCTCGTGCTGAAAACCCTCAAGGACCTCGGACTCGGCAAAACCGATGTGCCCGTTATTGCCGTCGAGGGCATGGATTTCGGAACATACAAGCTTTTCAAGTTTGCGATTGATGCGATTGTTTCCGTTGCGGATTTCTTCATTCCGTGGTTTTTCAGCGTTACATATTAAAAAATGCCTCGGCTTGATTTCTCAAACCGAGGCTGTTTTTTTATTCAATCCAGGATATAAATTTGTAACTGTCCAGAATATTGAAAAACGTTGCAAGCCTTTCATAAAGGGGGTGAGCTTCTTCGCCGAAGTGAGCGTCAACCTCTTTGCCCAGCTCCGTTATTGTTTTCTTTCCGTCGATCAAAGGCCAGACAAAGCTGCCTGTTTTGTCGAGGTGAATGTAGCTGACACGGGGCTTTTTGAAAAGCTTCTGTGCAATTCTGTTCATCGCACCCTTGCTTTCAATTTCAAGAGTAACAATTCCGTTTTCATCCGTTTTCCAGGGGATTCCCTCGGGATGAACGGGAATTTTTTCAAGATAGTTTTTATCAAGCTTTTTCTTTTTCATGGCTTATTTGCTCTTCTTTTTCTTCCATACGGAGAATTTGAGAAGTGAAAGAATGATGAGTCCGAAAACAACAAGTGCCGCAGCCTTTGCAACGCCGTCGGGAAGGTTGAGGAAGCCCGAAATGTCGATAACCTTGTTAAAACCAAATACGGCAAGAAGCGCAAGAAGAATACCTACAAGACCTTCGCCCGCGATCATGCCCGAGCAGAAAAGGATGCCGTCGCTTGTGATTCTCTTCTTTTCCTCCTCGTCCTTCTTCATCTTGTCAACCGCAAGACGGATAAGACCGCCGACCATGATGCAGGCGTTGAGATGAACGGGAAGATAAACGCCGATTGCGAAGGGAAGCACGGGAATGCCGATAAGCTCAACAACAATTGCAATGAAAACGCCGATGAAAACAAGTCCCCAGGGGAGATTGCCGTCCATAACGCCTTCAATAATCATCTTCATGAGAGTTGCCTGGGGAGCTGCAAGCTCGTCGCCGCCGAAGCCCCATGCGGAGTCAAGAAGATTGAGTGTTCCGCCGATGGCAAGTGCCGCCGCAACAACGCCGATAACCTCGCCGATCTGCTGCTTTTTGGGTGTTGCACCGAGAAGATAGCCTGTTTTGAGGTCCTGTGATGTGTCGCCCGAAATAGCGGCAACAATGCAGATGATTGAGCCGATTGCAATGGCTGCTCTCATGCCGTGAGCACCCGTATCGCCTGTGAACTTAAGGATAACGGTTGCAATGAGGAGTGTTGCGATTGCCATGCCCGAAACGGGGTTGTTGCTGCTGCCGACAAGACCGACCATTCTTGATGAAACGGTTGCAAAGAAGAAGCCGAAAATAACAACGATTGCCGCACCGAGAAGCGAAACGGGAATTGCGGGAACAAGCCACACAAGGAGAGTGAGAATTGCGATTGCAATAAGAACAAGCTTCATGCTCAGGCTCTGATTTGTTCTTTCCGAGCCGACGTTTGAGCCGCCTGCCATGCTCTTGAGAGAATCTCTGAATGTGCGAACGATAAGGGGAAGGGATTTTATGAGGCTGATGATGCCGCCTGCTGCAAGAGCACCCGCACCGATATAGCGGATGTATGTTCCCCAGATTGCACCTGCACCGCCCTGTGCGAACATTTCGCCGATGGGAGCCGTGCCGGGATAGAGGGTGAGAGTTTCACCGAAAAGAACGATAACGGGGATGAGCACGAGCCAGCTCAAAATACCGCCGCCGAACATATAGGACGAAATTCTCGGTCCGCAGATATAGCCTACGCTCATAACGGCGGGATAAATCTGTGTTCCGAATTCGCCTGCGTAGCCCTTGATTTTAAAGGAAATTTCACCGGGAACGGCTTTGATGCCGTCGATGATGAACTTAAAGAGAGCCGCAAAGCCCATGCCTGCAAAAACGGTTGATGCGTTTGCACCGCCTTCTTCGCCTGCAAGAAGAACTTCCGCACAGGCTGTACCCTCGGGGTAGGGGAGAGTGCCGTGCTCTTTAACGATAAGAGCGTTGCGAAGGGGCACCATGAAGAAAACGCCCAGAAGTCCGCCGAGAAGGGCGATGAGGGTGATTTCAAGAAGGTTAGGCTTGTCCATTTTGCCTTCCGCAGCCCAGAGATAGAGAGCGGGGAGGGTGAAAATTGCACCTGCGGCAAGGGATTCGCCTGCAGAGCCCGTTGTCTGAACGATGTTGCTTTCGAGAATTGAGTTTTTACGCATAACAACACGGATAACGCCCATTGCGATAACCGCTGCGGGGATTGATGCCGAAACCGTCATGCCGACACGAAGTCCGAGGTATGCGTTTGCAGCACCGAAAACTACCGCAAGAATAACGCCCATAACGATTGAAGTTACGGTGAATTCGGGAGTAACCTTGCTTGCTGCAATGTAGGGTTTGAACTGATTGTTTTCCTGCATTGGAATTCTCCTTTTTGAGTAAATTCACTTTATAATACTAAAAAATAAGAAATAATGCAAGAGAAAATGCAGAATTTCCTTAATGTTCTTATAATTATGTGAATTTTGCGGGATGGGAAACGTGTTCTCTACATGCATCCTAAAACTACATCTGTTGATATTTCGTAGATTTTTGATAATGCAACAACAACTTCACAGGGAACGCTTCTTTTGTCGGTTTCATATTTGGCGTAGGTGCTCCGCTCAATGTAAACACCGTATTTTTTTAGTTCATCGCAAATATCGTTTTGTGTAAATTTATTTTCTTTTCTCAAATCTTTTAAAATTTTCCCCAATTTCAAAATAATCACCGTATCTCTCGTGTGGGGATTATATCCCCTTAATATTTGAGATTATAACCCCCATAATTTATGTTGTCAATATGGAGGTGCGTTATGATTGTTTTTGATAAGCTTTGGATTGTTATGAAAGAAAAAGGTGTTTCAACCTATCAGTTAAGAGAAAATTGCGGAATTGACAGCAAAACAGTCAGAAGACTGCGTGCAAACGAAAATATCGAAACAAAAACGCTTAACAAGCTTTGTGCAGTTTTGAATTGCAGGCTTGAGGATATTGCGGAATATATTGAGGATTAATGCAAAAAGGATTTGCCTGTTATGGCTTCTCCTCGAGGAGAAGCTCCGTCATAGACGGTGATGGGGTGAAAAAACGGGTTTGAAATAATGCTTCGCATCACCTCATCCGCCACTTCGTGCCACCTTCCCCTCAAGGGGAAGGCTTTTTTATGTTTGGATTTTGAACGTAAAATTGTGCTGATTCCACGGTGCGTTGGGGTCGACGTCCCCTACAATATAAAACGGATACGGGCAGAGCCTGTCCGAAACTCGCCGCAGGCGAATATCACTTTTGCGAAAGCAAAAATATCACATTGCGAAGCAATATATCACACAACGAAGTTGTATATCACTTACCACCAAGGGGAAGGCTTTTTTATCGCTTGATTTTTGCTCATAAAGTGATATAATATAAAATGGATAGATTTAAGCACAATTTTAAGGGAAAGCAAAGGTGACAAAAATGAGAAAAATCACAAACATCAATCAGGATTGGAGCTTTATCAAAGACGGTGTTATGGAAACCGTTAATCTGCCCCATACCTGGAATGCAATCGACGGTCAGGGCGGCTCCGATGAGCCCTATTACAGAGGCAGATGCGTCTATGAAAAAACTCTTCCCGGCTTTGAGGGCAGAACTTATATCGAAATAACAGGTGCAAACACCGTTTGCGAGGTTTTCATTAACGGCGTTTATGTCGGCAGCCACGAAAACGGCTATGCAATGTTCCGTTTTGAAATCACCGATTTCATCAAGCCCGATGTTAATACAATAAGAATTATTGTTGACAACAGCGAAAATGAATTCCTTTATCCCCAGATGGCGGATTTCACCTTCTACGGCGGAATTTACAGAGATGTCAACATAATCAGCGAGGTTGCACAGTCGCATTTTGCTCTGCTTGACATGAGCCTTTGCGGAATGTATATCACTCCCAAGGCAGACGGCAGAGTTTTCGTCAAAAGCCTTATCGAAGGCAGCTGCATGGGTCTTACAAAGGAATTTGTTATCACCGATGCAGATGGCAACGAGGTTGCAAAAACCGTTGTTGATGCCGATGTTGACGCCGCAAAGCTTATCGTTGACGAGCCCACGCTCTGGAACGGCGTTGAGAATCCCTATCTTTACACAATGACCGCACGCCTTGTCAAAGACGGTGAGGTTATTGACGAGGTCAGCGACCGTTTCGGCTTCCGTGAATATTATTTTGACAGCGAAAAGGGCTTTTTCCTTAACGGCAAGCACGTTAAGATGAAGGGCGTTTCACGTCATCAGGACTGGGAATGGAAGGGCAACGCTCTCACAATTGAAGAGCACAAAAAGGATATTGAGCTCATAAAAGAGGTCGGTGCAAACTCAATCAGACTTGCCCACTATCAGCATGACGAAAAATTCTATGACCTCTGCGACGAGGCGGGCTTCCTTGTCTGGGCAGAAATTCCCGTTATCTCGAATTTCAGCAAGAAAAAGCAGGAGCAGGCAAAATTCATGCTCGAGGAGCTCATCAGACAGAATTACAACCATCCCTCAATCTATTGCTGGAGCGTTGCAAACGAAATTTCAATCAACGGTGCGGCATCGGGACTTGCAAAGGGCATCAGCGAGCTCAATAACATCGCCCATGCTCTTGACTCAACAAGACCCACGGTTACCGCACAGCTTACAATGGTTTCGATGAACTCAAAGCTCAACGAAATCCCCGATATCCTTGGCTATAACCACTATTTCGGCTGGTATATGCAGACCGTTGACGGCATTGACAAGTGGCTCGATAATTTCCACGAAAAGAAGCCTCACATAAAGCTCTGCCTTTCCGAATACGGTGCAGAGGGTGTTGTCGGTCTTCACACCGCAACTCCCACACAGGGCGACTATACCGAAGAATATCAGGCATACTATCACGAGCACTATGCAAACGCAATCAATGCCCGTGACTGGCTCTGGGGCTCGTATGTATGGAATATGTTCGATTTCGGCTCTGCAATCCGCAACGAAGGCGGCGTAAAGGGCAGAAATAACAAGGGTCTTGTTACCATGGACAGAAAAATCCGCAAGGATGCTTTCTATGTTTATAAAGCTCATTGGTCAGACGAAAAATTCGTTCACGTTGCGGGCGAAAGATTTGTTGACAGACCTCTCGGCGAGCAGAAAATCAAGGTTTATTCAAACTGCGACACCGTAACGCTCACCGTCAACGGCGAAAGCGTTGAAATGCAGGGTGACAAGGTGTTTGAATTTGATGCGGTCATCAAAGAGGGCGAAAATGTTATCACCGCCGTTTCGGGCGACTGCACCCATGAAATCAGGGTCAACGGCACCGATATTCCCAACCCCTCATACGTTCTTCCCGAGGGCTGCGAAAGCTTTGTACGCAACTGGTTCAGCGAAAGCGACGAAATAAATCCCGACAATCTTTCGCTTGAAGATAATCTCGGCGATATCCTCTTCAACAGCGAGGTTCAGCGTCTTATCAAGAACCATGCGGGCGTAACTCTTGATTCGCCCGTGCTCAAGCCCCTCGGCAAAATCCCCCTCAAGCCCATCAGCAAAATCGCATCAAAGCTTGGTGCGGGCGAGCTTGTTTCAATGGGCAACCAGTTCCTCCAGACAATCAAAAAGGACTAAAAAGGAGTTATTATGGAGCTTGTCTTATTGACTGCACTCGGAGTAGGCGGAGCAACGGTTATCGGCTCCGTAATCGGCTTTGTTTTCAAGAAAATTTCTCACAAATTTTCCGATATCGTTCTGTCATTTGCGGCGGGAGTCATGCTCTCTGCGGCGGTGCTCGGACTTATCATCCCGTCGGTGGAATACGGCGGAAAATACGGAATTGTAATAACCGTTATCGGCATTTTCGTCGGTGCGGCGTGCCTTAATCTGATTGATAAAATCGTGCCTCATCTTCACAGGCTTGTGGGTGTTGAGGATGAAAAACACAACAACGCAAATTTGAGTAAGGTTTTGCTTTTTGTTACGGCAATTGCCATTCACAACCTGCCCGAGGGAATAGCGGCGGGCGTCGGCTTCGGCTCGGGAAACGAGTCGCAGGCACTTCTCATTGCGGGCGGAATTGCGTTGCAGAACATCCCCGAAGGCATGGTGATTATAAGCCCCATGCTTGCGGCGGGAGTTTCGCCCAAAAAGACCTTTGTCTGTGCCATGATAACGGGTCTGGTTGAGGTTGTCGGCACGCTGATTGGCTATTTTGCGGTCAGTGTTGCATCGGTCATTCTGCCGTTTGCTCTTGCGTTTGCGGGCGGCACGATGCTCTATGTTGTCAGCGACGAAATGATTCCCGAAACCCATGCCCACGGCAGTCAACGGGGCGCAACCTATGCTTTGCTTGCGGGCTTCTGCGTTATGCTGGTGTCGGATATATTGCTCGGATAAAATTGATTTGCAGGGACAGTCCATGAGACTGTCCTTTTTGTTTTGCATTTAAACATTGTGTAAACTTCTCAATAAAATGTTGACCTTATAAAATAAAACTGTTATAATAAATTAATTATAATGGAGAGGAGTATCCCCTTATGATTAAAATTTCTCCGTCCGTGCTTGCAAGCGATTTTTCACAGCTCGGTTCCGAAGCCGAAAGAATGGAAAAATGCGGTGCGGATTATCTTCATCTTGATGTTATGGACGGCAGATTTGTTCCGAATATAACCTTCGGTGCACCCGTCATCAAAAGCATCAGAAACAGAACAAGCCTTGTTTTTGACGTTCATCTCATGATTGATGAGCCTCTTAAATATATCGAAGATTTCAAAAAAGCGGGAGCGGACATTATCACATTCCACGTTGAAAGCTCGTCGCCCGCAGAGGAAACCGTTGACAAAATCCGTGAATGCGGCTGCAAGGCGGGCATAAGCGTCAAGCCCAAAACGGGCGTTGAGGAAATTCTTCCTCTGCTTGAAAAGCTTGACATGGTGCTTGTCATGACCGTTGAGCCCGGCTTCGGCGGACAGTCATTCATGCCCGAAACAATGGAAAAAATAAAGACCCTGCGAAGCGAAATTGAACGCAGAGGTCTTTCGGTTGATATTCAGGTTGACGGCGGAATCAACGAAAAAACCGTTGAAATTGCCGCTGCCGCAGGTGCAAACGTTTTTGTTGCGGGAAGTGCGGTTTTCGGTGCTGCCGACCCCGCAAAGGAAATCGAAAAATTAAGAAACCTTGCCGCAAAGGCTTGAGATTGCGTTTTGTGAAGCAAGCTCCTTCCAATGCTCACGGGTAAAATCACGCAGAAGCGGATTTTCGTTTTCGGCAACGCAGAATTCGGAAAAATAGTTTTTGATACGCCGTGTTTCGCCGCAGCAGGAAATGATAAGACGGTATTTTCCGCCGTTTTCATAAAGACTGCTTTCGGTTGCACAGTCCGAATTGCGAAAGCCCTTTGCCGCGTCAAAAAGCGAATCGAGATTATCAAAATCGCAAATCAGAAATTCGCTCTGCTTTTTCAGAAACTGCTTTGCGGAAGTTTTTCTGCGGCAGTCGAGCATTGTGAAGCAGAGCACGCAGCCGCCCTCGGCTTTGGGCATGGCTTCAATAACCATTCTGCGTGACGGGTCAAGCTCCCGTCCGAGAATTCTGCCTGCCTTGTCAAGCAGAGTCCAGATTACACGGCGGGTTTCAATTGTGGAATAATCCATATCCTCATATGTAATATCAAGCTCCGTCATATCCTGTTGGGTCAGGTCAACAATAATTCTGTCCTCGGCAGGGGAGTTAATTTTCATGTTAAAGCCTCCTTGAAAAAGTTCGGTATTAATATGATATGATTTTCACGGCGGATATGCAATGAATAAATAATGGGAATTTCAGAGGTGACATCCTTGGCTAATATTGCCGCAAAACAAAGTCCCGTCAAGGCTTCAAGGCTTTTCGGCGACTATCTTATAATGCTTATCGCACCCTGCGTGCTGTCCCTGTGGTACTACGGCGGCAGGGCGTTATGGGTCATACTGTTGAGCGTGGTTTCGGCTGTGCTGACCGACGGAATCGTCAGTGCCGTGCTCGGTAAGCCCTTCAAAATCAAAGATTTGAGCAATATTTTCATCGGTGCGGCAATTGCCGTTATGATGCCTGCGGGCGTACCGTTTTATGTGCCCGTTTCGGCGGCGGTATTCGCCGTTGCGGCGGTGAAAGTGCCCTTCGGCGGAGCAACCCGTGCACCGTTTGTTCCCGCTGCGGCAGGCTTTGCGTTTGCAAGTGTCTGCTTCAAGGAGCAGGTTTTTGACTTTGCGTATAGCGCAGAGGGAAAGCTTCTCGGTGAGGTATCGCTCGCTTCGCTGCTTTCGCAGGGCAATTCGGTGCATCTTAAAACCTCAACGGTTTTTGATATCATCACAGGCAACGTTGCGGGTCCGATGGGTACGGGCTGCGGAATTCTTATGCTTGTGTGCTGCACATATCTTTTTGTAAGACGAAGAAAAGCCCTTCTTGCAACGGCAGGCTTTATCGGAGCCTGTGCTCTTTTTGCTTTGTTTGCACCGAGAGCGAATGCCTCGGCTCTGACAAGCCTTGTGCTCGAGCTTTCATCGGGCAGCCTTCTTTTTGCGGCGGTATTTCTTGTTACCGACCATGCAACTCTCCCCAAAAACAACATCAACAGAGTTATCTACGGTGCGGTCTGCGGATTTTTCTGTATGTTCATGCGTTCCGTCGGCACATATGAAGAAACGGTTTGTTTTGCAGTACTGCTTGCAAACGGTTTAAGACCCGTTCTTGATTCGGCGGTAAGAGGCTTTAATGCCGTTACCGCAAAAAGAAAGGGGGCAAAGGCATGAGCGAAAGAACCCCCTCCTTCAAAGATGTTTTCATAAAAGGTGCGGTTATCTATAACCCCGTGCTGATTCAGCTTGTCGGACTCTGCCCCGTTGTTGCGGCGTCAACAACCCTCAAGGGTGCGGTTATGCTTTCGGCTGCGATGTGTGCAGAGCTTATTGTCACCTGCGTTATCGCAAGTGCATTGCTGAAAAAAATTCCACGCTGGATAAGAGTTGCTCTCTATCTTCTTATCGGTCTTGCCCTTATCTGCCCCGCACTCTGGTATATCGAAACCCAGACATTGGTTAATCTGAGCCTCGGAATGAAGATATATCTTCCCCTCATTGCAATCAACTCCGTAACCGCCGTGCATTGCGAGCAGGTTGCGGTAAAAAATAACGTAAAGCTTGCATTTTACGATGCGGCAGCGGTAAGCATCGGTGCATCCGCCGTGTTTATCCTTGTCGGCATTTTAAGAGAGCTTCTCGGCAGCTCATCTCTGGGCGGAATTCATCTTGACCTGCCCATCGCCTTCAAGGGAATGCTTCTGCCCTTCGGCTGCCTTGTTATTCTCGGTTTCCTTGCGGCAGGGCTAAAGGCGTTCCTTGCCTGGGCGTATCCCGAAACAGAAAATGAAAGCGACCCCGTTGAAAGACAAAGAAAAACTCCTTCGGCAGAGGAAAACGTTACGGAGGTTGAGCTTTTCGACGAATTCTGGAACGTTTCCGAAGAGCCCGAGGAAGTGAGCATGGATGTTTCAATTCCCGAGCCCGAACCCGAAAAGGAAAAGAAGCCCGAGGATATAAGGCTTGAAACTGCGGCGGATATCGACGAATTTTTCAAGTCCTTGGGAATAGATTTAAACGAAAAGGGGGATAAGCGATGAAATTTATTTCCGATTTGCTTATGACCGCCCTTTATACGGTTTTTATTCAGAATCTTGTGTTAAGCTCTGGTCTTGGCATGAGCGAGGCAATCCGTGTTTCAACCCGACCCGGCACATTCGGCAAATTTGCCGTTATGATTTCGGGATTTTCGGTTATCACAAGTGCGGTGTGCAGTCTGATTGACAACGTTCCCGCAGTTGAAAACGCAACCTATGCCGTAAGAGCCGCAATTTACGGCGGTGTGCTGGCAGCGGTTTATCTTGTTCAGGCGGTGTTTATGCGTTTTGTGCTCAAAGCGGATTCAAAGCTTCTCGGCACGCTCGGAATTGCAGCTCTGAACACCCTTGTTCTTGCAATTCCTTATATCAACAACTCTGCGGCATATTCGTTTGCGGGCAGCATAGGCTCTGGTATCGGTGCGGGCATTGCGTTTGTGCTTGCCGCCGCACTTATCAGTCAAGGCTCACGCATTCTTGCCGAAAACGACGAAATCCCCGAAATTTTCAAGGGTACGCCGGCAATGTTTCTTTATGTTGCAATGCTCTCCCTTGCTTTTGCGGGCTTCACGGACACAAATCTTTTTGCGTAGGAGGGAAAAAATCATGCCTCAAAAGGGAAAAATAGAAAAGGCACTCAAACCCTCCGAGCGTAAAAGCATAACCGAATTTTCAACCCGTTTCGGAACGGGTCCGACCTATGAGGAAAGGGTGCGTACAAAGAAAATCGTATCCGTAATTCTTCTTGTGACGGGAATAATGCTGCTTATCGGTGTGGGTTATTTTGTGACGGATGTTCTCATAAAAATAACCGAGATGCCTTATTGGCAGGCGGAGAATATTCCCGCGGCAATCAACTCATTTAAGGACATGACGTAAATGGATTTTATACCCTATAATTCAAGATTATCTTATCATAAATCGCCCTTCGGAGCCGTGCGTGAGGGCGAAAAGGTGACAATGAGAATTGTTCTGCCCAAAAGCATCTGCTGCACGGGAGCAAGCCTTGTTGTCAATTCCGACAGCGGCAAATCACAGATTTATCCCATGGCGTGGGAAAGAGAAGAGAAAAACAACGAGGAATGGTGGAAGGTTGAGTTTACCCCCGAAAAGCAGGGACTCTACTGGTATCATTTCGCAGTTGCCCGCAAAGACGGCGGAATGCTCATCACTCGGTTTGAGAATTCAACGGGCAGAATTTCATCTGACGGCACAAGCTTTCAGCTGACGGTTTATTCTGCAGATTTTCAGACACCCGACTGGATAAAGGGCTCTGTTATTTATCAGATTTTTCCCGACCGTTTCCGCAATTCGGGCAAAAAGAAAAACGGCGTGCCAAAGGACCGTGTGCTTCGCTCCGACTGGGGCGAAAAGCCTATGTGGGAGCCCGACGGCGACGGAAAAATAACAAAATACGATTTCTTCGGCGGCGATTTCAAGGGAATAGAAGAAAAGCTTGACTATCTTGAATCCCTCGGCGTGGGCTGCATCTATCTCAACCCGATTTTTGAGGCACAGTCCAATCACCGCTACGATACCGCAAGCTACGAAAAGGTTGACCCGCTTCTCGGCACGGCAAAGGATTTTTCCGAGCTTTGCAAAGCTGCTGAAAAAAGAAATATCGGCATTGTGCTTGACGGAGTTTTCAGCCATACGGGTGCGGACAGTATCTATTTTAACAAAAACGGCAGATACAAGACCGTCGGAGCTTATAACAGCAAAGAATCTCCCTATTTTGACTGGTACAAATTCAACGCCTTCCCCGACGATTATCAGAGCTGGTGGGGTGTTGACATTCTGCCCGAAATTGACGAAGAAAACGATAAATATATTGAATATATCGCAGGTGAAAAAGGAATTCTGCGTAAGTGGCTCAAGGCGGGTGCAAGGGGCTGGCGGCTTGACGTTGCCGACGAGCTGCCCGATAAATTCCTTGATGCCCTGCGTAACGCCGTAAAGGCGGAAAAAAGCGACGCATATATTCTGGGCGAGGTCTGGGAGGATGCTTCAAACAAAATCAGCTACAGCCGGAGAAGAAGATATCTTCAGGGTGCACAGCTTGATTCCGTTATGAATTATCCCTTTGCCGACAGCCTTATAAACTTTGCAATCAGCGGCGTTGCCGAGGGCTTCAACGATAAAATTGCGGAAATCTGCGAGAATTATCCGAAGCCTGCGGTTGACTGCCTTATGAACCATATCGGCACTCATGACACCTGCCGTGTGCTCAACCGTCTTGCAACCTCGGGAAGTTATCGCAGCACGCATCTTGACCGTTATCAGGGCGGGCTCTCCGATGAGCAGAAGGAAAAAGGGAAAAAACTGCTGAAGCTTATTTCAACAATGCAGTTTACCCTGCCCGGCGTGCCCTGTATTTATTACGGCGACGAGGCGGGCACCGACGGCGGCGAAGACCCTTTCAACAGAGGGTGCTATCCTTGGGGAAATGAGGATAAGGAGCTTATTGAGCACTACCGTTTTCTCGGAAAGCTCCGCAAGGAGCACGGAGTGTTTGCAGAGGGCGAATTTGTGCCCGTTTCGGCGGCATTGGGCTGCGTTGCATATGAAAGAAAAAATGAAAATGAAAGAATAATGACCGTTGCAAACCGCAACAGTCATCCGATTGTCTATATTCTTCCCGAGGAGGGCTATACCGCCTTGTACGGCGGCAGAGTTTGCGGAAGAGAGCTTTATCTTGAAAAAGAAACTGCGGCAATTATTATAAAATAACGAGCGTGATTTTATGCCAAACAAAAACAATATGATGTTTTCATCGGGCGGCGGAAACGGTAAGGGCGACATAAAGAAATTTGCCGTCATCCTTGTTTCCTGCGTGCTTGCAGTTCTTGTTATTTCCATACTTGCAATTTTAAGCAAATATGATTTTGACGTCAAAACGGCGGTCGGCGGCGACTCTGTGACGGAAGAGTCAACCGATGCGGGTGAAACCGAAAAAGAGGAAATTACAGCCGAAAAAACGTGGTTTTTCTGGGTATCTGACGCTGAAAACGACAGAATGAGAACGGCGTGGATTGTAAAAGCAAAGCTGCCCGAAAGGGAGCTTGCCGTTATGCCCGTCAAGCCGTCAACCCATATCGACTACGATTCAAGAAGCCTGAGCGTTGAGGAAATCCGACGCTCCTTCGGCGAAAGCAAGCTGGTTTTTGCCCTCGAAAGGGAATACGGAATAAAAATTGACGGCTATATCGGCTCCGACGATGACGGCTTTAAGTCCATGATAAATTATTTCGGCGGAGTGACCGTCACCGTGCCAGAGCAAATTGAATACAGGGGCGATGACCTGACCCTTATTCTCGTTAAAGGCAAGCAGAATATGAAGGGTGACACCCTGCTCAAATATATCCGCTATCTCGATACCCTCGGCGAAAGGGGAATGTCGTTTCAGGCGTCGGTTATGACCGAAATTTTTGAAAGCGTGTTCACTCCGTCGCTGGTTTCAAGGGCGGAAAGGGTTTATTCCAACATTTCAAATGTTCTTGAAACAAACATAACAATAGTTGATTTTTCATCCGTGCGTGAAGCCGTAGAAGCGATGGCTGAAAAGGGCTTCAAGGTTAAGAGGGTTGCGGAAACACCGCAGGAATTTCTTGACGAGGATTAAGAAAAAAGAGGAGTTTTATGTTCAGAAAGTTTTGGTCGCTGCTGCTGAGCTTATTTTTAACGGTAAGCATATCGTTTGCGGTGATTTCGGTTGCGAGAATCGTTATCAATTCGTTTGATAAATGGAGCGACACCGAGCCCGCGGAGCTGACGGAAATCGGCAGCCCCTATAAATTCGACTATGACAGTCTTACGTCAATCCAGAAGCATACATACAATGAAATTCTGAAAAATATTTACTCGATGCCCGAAAAAATAGAGATTCCAGAAACAGACCGTGACGGGCTTGAGGAGGTTTTCAATGCTCTTCTTGCGGATAACCCCGACCTGTATTTTCTTAAAGGTATTCAGAGCATCGAAAACTACGGCTTCAGAACATTTTGCCGCATGAAATATTCCATGACAAAAGATGAATACCGTGAGGCACAGTCAAAAATCGATGAGGTTTGCCGAAAGGTGATTTCGGGTCTTACCGACACCGACAACCAATGGCAGACGGAGCTTGAAATTCACGACTACATTGTTGAAAACTGCGAATATGAGTTTGTGAAAGAGGAAGGCTATAAATATTCAACCGCATACAGCGCCCTTGTTACGGGAGTTACCGCCTGCGAAGGATATTCAAAGGCTGCGAAAATGCTTTTTGACCTGGTCGGCATTGAGAGCATGACGGTTGGCGGCGAAAGCGTTGACAGTAGCGGCGAAACCGTGGGTCATATGTGGAATATCGTTAAAATCGACGGCGAATATTATCACCTTGACTGCACATGGGATGACCCCGTGCCGTCGGAGGATTCGTCGGATGTTGAGCTGATGAACGAACTTTTACTGAACATGAAAAGCTACGATTTCTTCAACTTAAGCGACGAAATGATAAAGGAAACCCATGTTCCCGACGGCGAGTATGTTGAATGCACCGCAACACAGGGCAACTATTATATAAAAACCGAAAAATATTACGATTTATATAACGGCGAAACAGAAGAAAAAATTCTGCGTCATGTGAGCGATGCACTGCCCGACGGTGAGGGCTGCGTGATGTTTGTTTTCGGCAACAAAGAGGCTTATGAGAAAGCCGTTCTGGAGCTCGGGACAAGGGGAACGCTCAACCGATTCTTTGAAAGAAAAGGAAAAGAAACGGGAAAGAAATTTGTCAAAAACAACCTCTGGCATAATCCCGAGGAGCTGACCGTTACGGTTGTAATAGAATATAATTGAAAGAGGTAATCTTAATGGATAAACAAAGAATAGAGGCGGCGGTGAGAGAGATTCTCATTGCCATCGGCGAGGACCCCGACAGAGAGGGTCTTGTTGAAACTCCGTCGAGAGTTGCAAGAATGTATGAAGAAATATTTGCGGGTCTTGAGGATGACCCGACAAGGCATCTCAAGCTTTTCAACGAAAAGGGTAATGAGGAAATGGTTGTTGTCCGTGACATTCCGCTTTATTCCATGTGTGAGCATCATCTTCTGCCATTTATGGGTAAGGCACATATTGCCTATATTCCCTCCGACGGCAAGGTTATCGGACTTTCGAAGCTTGCGAGAATTTGCGAATCCTTCGCAAAAAGACCCCAGCTTCAGGAAAGACTTACGGCACAGATTGCGGACTTCCTTGACGAGCATCTCAATCCCATGGGAGTTGCGGTTGTTGTTGAGGCGGAGCATCTTTGCATGACCATGAGAGGTGCAAGGGCATCGGGTGCACAGACAAGGACTTCTGCACTCCGAGGCACAATGAGAAGCGACTCAAAAACAAGAGCGGAAGCAATTTCGCTTCTGACCGGAGGCAGACAGTAATGTTCAAAGCAGGCAATTTTGAATTCCCCCTCGGCAAACGCACCTATGTTATGGGAATTCTGAATTATACACCCGATTCTTTTTCGGACGGCGGACTCTATAACACTCCCGAGGCTGCGTTGAAGCACGCACTCGAAATGCAGGAGCAGGGAGCGGATATAATCGATATCGGAGCAAACTCAACCCGACCCGATGCGGTTATTCTTCCCGCAGCCGAAGAAAAAGAGCGGCTTTTGCAGGTTATAGACTCCCTTAAGGGAAAACTGACGGCTGCAATTTCCGTTGACACCTTTTATCCCGACTGTGCCGAAGCGGCACTCAAGGCGGGTGCGGCGATAATCAATGACGTGAGCGGCGTTTTCAACGGCGAAATGGCATCGCTTGCGGCAAAATACGGTGCGGGCTATGTTGTGATGCACAACCCCTGCGGCTCTGCGGAGGTTGCGGAATATGAGCAGGGAATCGTTGAGGAGGTCAGAAAATTCTTTATTGATACCCTCAACCTTGCGGCGGAATGCGGTCTGCCAAAATCGCAGCTTTGCCTTGACCCTGGGCTCGGCTTCGGGAAAAGTTATGAGAACAATCTTGAGTTGCTTCGTGACATGGAATGGCTCAAATTCAAGGGCGTTGCCCTTCTTGCGGCAGGCTCAAGAAAGAGATTTATCGGCACGGCAAGCGGCGAAAAAAACTGTGCAATGCGTGATGCGGGCACCGTTGCGGCTCATACGGCGGCAATTGCGGGCGGAGCGGATATAATCCGTGTGCATGACGTATTTTCAGCCGTGCAGGGAGCAAGAGTTGCAGACGCCATATACAGAAAGGTTAAGTAATGGACAAAATTCTTATCAGAAATTTAAAAATTTTTGCATACCACGGAGTCAATCCCGAGGAAAAGGTGCAGGGGCAGAATTTCATTCTTGATATCGACGCTTTTGTTGATATTTCCGTGCCCTGCAAAACCGACAGGGTTGACGATACCGTCAGCTATGCCGATATAATCGAAGAAACAATCCGCATTTTTACCGCCCGCAAAGACGATTTGGTTGAAAGGGCGGCGGAAAGAGTTTCGGAGGGTCTTTTTGAGAAATTCGAAAGAATTCAGGGTCTTCGCATCCGGCTCAAAAAGCCCGATGCCCCCATCGATGCGGATTTTGAATATGTAGGCGTTGAAATTCAGAGAAACAGAAAGGATGAGTGCTGTGAGTGAAGCGGTAATTGCTCTTGGTACAAACCTCGGCAACAGAATTGAAAATATAAATGCGGCGGTCAGAGCGATTGCAAAGCTCAACGGCGTAAAAATTATTAAGGCATCCTCGGTTTATGAAACCGAGCCCGTTGACTGCGGCGAGGATGACGGATATTTTTACAATGCCGCTTTGCTTGTTGAAACAACCGTTTCGCCTTCGCTTCTTCTTGGCGAATGCCTCGGAATTGAAGCGGCAATGGGCAGAGTCAGAGAAAAAAAGAACGGGCCGAGAATAATCGACCTTGACCTCATTCTCTATGACGGCTTCAAGAGCGAAAGCTTTGAGCTGACGCTTCCCCATCCCCGTGTGCTTGAAAGAGCCTTTGTTATGGCTCCGCTCATGGAGCTCTATCCTTCGGGACGTGCTCCGGGACTCTTTTTCGGACCTCATCTGCGTGAAATCGGCATGGACGGTGTTGTCAAAACCGAAAAAGAAATAATAATTCCCATTTATTGAGGTGAATGAAATGGCAGGCTCAAACATATGCGAAAGCTGTGCTCACTATGACTATAACGAGGATTATGAATGCTATGAATGCGTCGTGAATCTTGACGAGGACGAGCTTTACAGATTCATGCAGGGCGGTGCTTTTGAGTGCCCCTATTTCAATCCTTTTGACGAATATAAAGTTGTAAGAAAGCAGAATTAAGGTGATTGATATGAGTAAGAAAAACAAACCCGGAACAGCTTCGAAAAAGCCTTCGGAAGCAAGCAAAAAAGATGCCCCAAAAAACAAGAAAACCGCAATAATCATTGCCGCTGCGGCAATATTTCTTGTTGTCTGCATTCTTCTGGGCATTTTTGTTATAAAGCCCGCAGTTGAAAAGAACAAAGAGCCTTCAACCGTTCCGACAAGCTCCGGCGAGGGCATCAAGCTCGGAAACTACACCTATGTTGACTACAACGGCACGCAGATGGCAGAAGAGCTTGCAGCTGTTCTCAATCAGGCGGCAATCGACAGCGCCGCAGCCTGCGAAAAATACGGAGTTGCCGTAACGCTGGGCGACAGGGATATTTCCCGCTCGGAATTCCACCTCTATTATCTTGACCAGTACCGCACACAGATGACCGAGGTTGAATATTCAAAAGAAAAAACGGGTGCAAACAGAACGGGCTACGATATCGACAAGCTTCCCGATGCACAGAATCATCCCACAAAGGATATGACATGGGCAGAGGAATTCACTCTTAAAGCAATTGATGTCATAAAGCTCAATTATGCGGGCTTTGACATGGCAATCAAAACGGGCGTTCAGCTTGAAGAAAACGAAATTGCTGATGTTATCATGTCCTACAGACGTGTTGAAAACTATGCAAATCAGTTCCAGAAGGAGCCCGATGAATATGTTGCGGGAATTTATACCGACGGACTGACCTATTCAATGTTTGCGGCAAGAGAAATCATAGTTGCATATGCTTCAAAATACGAAAGTGCAAAAAAGCTTGAGCTTTATGATTCCTATTCAGAAGAAAAGGTTTCAAAGTATCTTTCGGAAAACGATTCCGACTACAAAATCATTAAGGCAAGAGTTTATCCCATTGAGGGTGAATATGACCCCGTTGAGGTTTCAAAGGTAAACACCGAAAAGGAATTTCTTGAATTCGCAAACGGCAACTATCCCTACGGCGGCTATTATGCCGAAACAAGAACACAGTGCTTCTATGTTACCAAAACCTCAATCGCAAACACCTTCGGCGACGAGGTTGCCGACTGGCTTTTCAGCCCCGACCGTGTTCCCGGCGAAACGCAGGTTGTTGAGGGTCAGCTTTTCGATTATCTTTGCCATGTTATTGAGCTGCCCTATTACGGCACAAGCTGCCACATAATGTCCTATGAGGTTGACCATAACGAGGCTCTTGACGAGGAGGGCAAGCAGGCAGAGGTTGAAAAGGTTGAGAAGATGCTTGAGGAGTGGAAAAACGGCGACGCAACTCCCGAAAGCTTTGCTGAAATTGCACAGATGTCAAGCTATACCCCCGAAAGGGATGTAAGGTCGGGCGAATACGGCTACCAAATAAACAACTGGCTTTTCGACAAGGCAAGAAAGCCCGGCGACACGGCGGTGTTTTCCGATGAATACGGCATCTATATGATTTATTACGTTCAGAAAAACGAGGAAGATTTTGACTGGAATGTTTATATAAGAAGCGAGTTTGCCGAAGAGGATTATGACAGCCACTTCAATGAGGTTTCGGAAGGAAAAAGCTATGAAGTTGACATGAATTCTTCAATCGTAAACAGAGTTGTAAAAACTGCAAACGTGAGAATAACAAACCAGATCAACGAGCGTAAAAACGAAGGAAAATAACCTTTAACGGCACGGCTTGGGCGGCACATCATAGGGCTTAAATTCCTTATAATGTGCCGCCCTTCGGCTGTGCCGTTTTGATATTTAACAAATAATTCAATTATTGTCAAAAAAAACGCAAAATAAGTCTTTTATTTTATAAAATAAAGTGATATAATATATCCAATTGTAAATTTTGAAAAAACAGGAATATCCTGAAAAAAACGGGAGGAAAAAAATGTCTGAAATTATTTCCGTAAATAATCTTCGCAAATCCTACGGCAGCCATCAGGTTTTGAGCGATGTTTCGTTCAGCTTTGAGGGCGGTCAGATTATCGGCTTGCTCGGACCTAACGGCAGCGGCAAGACCTCACTCATCAAAATTTTAACGGGTCTTATCCACGATTATTCCGGCGAGGTTCTCATTGACGGCGACAAGCCCGGTGCGGTAACAAAGGCAAAGGTTGCCTATCTGCCCGAAAAAACCTATCTTGCCGACTGGATGCGCTGCGTTGACGCAATCGAATACATGGCAGATTTCTACAAGGATTTCAACAAGGAAAAGGCATACAAAATGCTTGACACTTTCCAGCTGCCCCCCAAGCAGAAAATCAAAACCATGTCAAAGGGTATGCAGGAAAAGCTTCAGCTTCTGCTTGTTATGTGCAGAAATGCAAAGCTATATGTGCTTGACGAGCCTCTGGGCGGCGTTGACCCCGCAGCAAGAGCCTTCATTCTTGACACAATCATGAAAAACCATCCCGAGGGCTCAACGATTCTTCTCTCAACCCACCTCATCTATGACGTTGAAAAGATTTTTGACTCCATTCTTATGATTGGCAGAGGTCAGGTGCTCGTTAAGGCAAGGGTTGATGATATCGTTGCCGCAGGAAAAACAATTGAGGATTTGTTCAAGGAGGTGTTCGGATATGCTTGGCAAGTTAATTAAGAACGAATTCAAGGCGAATATCCACACTATCGGTATGATTTATGTTGTTGCGGCTGCAGCCGTGGCACTCATGCTTCTCTCTTATCTTGTTGACGTAACATGGATAAGTGCAGTTTCAACCATCGTTCTGATTGCAACGGGCATTCTTGCGGTGGTTATGACCTTCGTAAGCGTTGTTACAAACTTCAAAAAGACACTCTACGGCAGCCAGGGCTATTTAAGCTTTACTCTGCCCGTAACAAGCGGACAGCTTCTTGCCGCAAAAACAATAACATCCTTCTGCTGGATGCTTTTGAGCTATGTTGTTGCAATCGGCATTTTCGTAGGCGTTTATCTTTATGCAACCGCAATGATAGGCGAGGATGTCAAAATGGCACTCAAAATGATGGCAGCAATGTTTGAGGGTCTGCCCGACGGCACAACGGTTAAAACCGTTATTGCACTTCTTGCACTCGTTATTTTCGTGAGAATCGTTGTTCTTATTGCACAGCTCTATTTTGCAATCACACTTGCAAACACAAGAACACTCCAGAAGCTCGGCGGCTTCGCAACGGTTGTAATCTTCTTTGCGGTGTTCATCGTTATGCAGGTAATCGGCGTTGTTCTTGCACAGTATGTGCCCTTCAGCATTGTTGTTACGGGCGACGGAATTTTCTACAGCACGGTTTCAACAATGGCAAATCCCGTTGGCCTCAGCTTCGGACTTGCGGGAACGATTTTCAACGTTTTTGCGGCTGCGGGACTTTTCTGGGCAACCGCAAAAATCATGAACACAAAGGTTAACATTAAATAAGGGGCGTTTCTTATTAAAATCGGTGTTTTCGGAGGCACTTTTAATCCTCCCCATGCAGGTCATGTGCGGCTGGCAAAGGCGGCTGCGGATGCGGCGGGAATGGAAAAGGTGATTGTAATTCCCTCCTGCATTCCTCCCCATAAAGCTGCAGGCAAGCTTGCCGACGGTGCACAAAGGCTTGAAATGTGCCGCCTTGCATTCTGCGATGACAGCCGCTTTGAGGTTTCGTCAATCGAGCTTGACAGGGGCGATAAAAGCTATACCGTTGAAACTCTGCGTGAGCTTAAAAAGCTTTATCCCGACGATGAGCTGTATTTCATCTTCGGCTCGGATATGCTCAAAACCTTCAGGCAATGGTATCTCTGGGAAGAAATTCTTGAGCTTGCGATAATCTGTGCCGCTTCCAGAGAAAAGGGCTACAGGGCGGATTTGTCGGAGTTTACGCAAGAGCAGAGAGAAAGAATTGTTTTTCTTGAAATCGAGCCGCTTGAATTGAGCTCCACCCAAATCAGAGGAATAATCGCCCGTGACGATAAAAGCACGGATTTGATTGACCCGAGGGTGCTTGATTTCATCAAAGAAAACGGTCTTTACGATGACGGGCTTTCGGAATACAGAAAGCTTCTTCTTGAAAAGCTTGATGACTACAGAATGCACCACAGCGAGTGCGTGAGCGAATGTGCGGCGCTGCTTGCGGAAAAATACGGTGCGGATGCCCGAAAGGCAGGGCTTGCGGGGCTTCTTCACGATGTTATGAAAAATGCGTCGGCGGCGGAGCAGATTGATGAAATTTCAAAGGCAGGCGAGGGTCTGACAAGGGTTGAGCTTGCAAACTGTAAGGTCTGGCATCAGATTTCGGGTGCGGCATTCCTCAAAAACAACAAAATCACCGATGACGAGGAAATTCTCGGTGCCGTAAGATGGCACACAACGGGCAGAGCGGGAATGACTCTGCTTGAGAAAATTGTTTACACGGCGGATTTTATTTCCGCTGACAGGAAATATAAAGATGTTGAGGTTGTGAGAAAGCTTGCGGATATCAGCCTTGAGCACGCAATCCTCTACACCTCACGCTATACAATCGAAAAACTTGTTTCGGGGGACAAGCTCATTCACCCCGCAACGGTTGAATGCTATAATGATATGCTGCTTCACTTCGGGGCGGAGAAAGGATAACCATGGATTCACTTGTAAAAGAAATTGTAAAAGTGCTTGACGAAAAGAAAGCGATTGACATAACAGCTATCAAAACCGAGGAAGTAACAATTGTTTCGGACTATTTCGTTATTGCTTCGGGTACTTCAAACACTCATGTAAAATCTCTTGCCGACGACGTTGAATATGAAATCAAGCAGCGTCTGGGCGTTGACCCTCAACACATTGAGGGCAGGGCAACGGGCTGGATTCTTCTTGACTACGGCTCGGTTATTGTTCACATTTTCGGACATGAGGACAGAGAATATTATAATCTTGAACGCTTGTGGGCGGATGCAAGCATTCTGGATTTAAGTGATATCATCACAGAAGACTGATTCAGTGAAAAATGAACAGTGAAAAGTGAAAAGTTAAGGGGCTGCGCCGCAGTTATATATCGGGTACGGGTGAAATCCGTCCGAAACAGTTCACTATTCACTTTAACTATTAACTTGTAAAGAGGTTGAATTAAATGGCTCAGTACAATTTTAAAAATGTAGAAAAAAAGTGGCAGGACATATGGGATGCCAACAAGACCTTTGAATGCTCGGAGGACTATTCCAAGCCCAAATTCTATGCCCTTGTAGAATTCCCCTATCCCAGCGGTGCAGGTATGCACGTTGGTCACATCAAGGCTTATTCGGGTCTTGAGGTTGTTTCCCGCAAGAGAAGACTTGAGGGCTACAACGTTCTTTTCCCCATCGGCTTTGACGCATTCGGTCTGCCCACCGAAAACTATGCAATCAAAACAAACACTCACCCCAGACAGGTTACCGATAACAACATCGAAAAATTCACAAGCCAGCTTAAAAGAGTAGGCTTCTCCTTCGACTGGTCAAAGGTTGTTGACACAACACAGGAGGATTACTACAAGTGGACACAGTGGATTTTCCTCAAAATGTTCGATAACGGTCTTGTTTTCAGAGATAAAACTCTTGTTAACTACTGCCCCCATTGTAAGGTTGTTCTCTCAAATGAGGACTCACAGGGCGGCAAGTGCGATATCTGCCACAGCGATATCGTTCAGAAGTCAAAGGATGTCTGGTATCTCCGCATAACCGAATATGCGGACAAGCTTCTTGAAGGTCTTAAAGAGGTTGACTATCTTCCCAACATCAAGCTCCAGCAGGAAAACTGGATTGGTAAGTCAACGGGTGCATTCGTTAACTTTGCGGTTAACAATACCGACGAAATGCTCAAAATTTATACCACAAGACCCGACACTCTCTACGGCGTTACCTTCATGGTAATGGCTCCCGAGCATCCTCTTATTGACAAGTATGCTTCAATGATCGGCAACATGGACGAGGTTGAGGCTTACAGAGATATGTGCAGCAAGAAGTCTGCATTTGAAAGAACACAACTTGTCAAGGAAAAGACAGGCGTTAAATTGAGCGGATTCACCGCAACAAACCCCGTCAACGGCAAGGAAGTTCCCATCTATATTTCCGACTACGTTATGATGGGCTACGGCACGGGTGCAATCATGGCTGTTCCCGCTCATGACCAGCGTGACTACGAATTTGCAAAGAAATTCGGCATTGATATCATTGAGGTTATCAAGGGCGGCGACATCGGCGTTGAAGCTTATACGGGCGACGGCGAAATGGTTAACTCCGGCTTCCTCAACGGCATGACCAACAAGAAGGATTCCATTGAAAAAATGGCTGAATACCTTCAGGAAAAGGGAATCGGCGAAAAGGGCGTTCAGTATAAGATGAACGACTGGGCATTCAATCGCCAGAGATACTGGGGCGAGCCCATTCCCATCGTTCATTGCCCCCATTGCGGAATTGTTCCCGTACCCTATGAGGAGCTTCCCCTCAAGCTGCCCGCAGTTGAAAACTTTGAACCCGGCACAGACGGCGAAAGCCCCCTTGCAAAGATTGACTCCTATGTAAACTGCACCTGCCCCAAGTGCGGCGCTGCTGCAAAGAGAGAAACCGATACAATGCCCCAGTGGGCAGGCTCATCGTGGTATTTCCTTCGCTACATAGATCCCCACAACACAGAAACCTTTGCCGATAAGGATAAGCTTAAATACTGGATGCCCGTTGACTGGTACAACGGCGGCATGGAGCACGTTACAAGACATCTTATCTATTCAAGATTCTGGTATAAATTCCTCTATGACCTCGGCGAAGTTCCCGTTTCCGAGCCCTACGCAAAGAGAACCGCACAGGGTCTTATCCTCGGTCCCGACGGCGAAAAGATGTCAAAATCCAAGGGCAATGTTATTGACCCCAACACGGTTGTTGACGAATTCGGTGCAGACGTTCTTCGTTCCTATGTTCTTTTCATGGGTGACTACGAAAAGGCTGCTCCCTGGAGTGAAACCGCTGTTAAGGGCTGCAAGAGATTTATCGACAGAGTATGGGGTATGCTTGATATTGCCGCAGAGGGCGACGGCTATTCCAAGGAGCTCGAAAGCAGCTTCCACAAGACAATCAAGAAGGTTTCAAGTGACATTGAAAACCTTAAGTATAACACGGCAATCGCCGCAATGATGACCCTTACAAACGAAATTTATGCCAAGGGCTCAATCACAAAGGGCGAGCTCAAGACCTTCATCACGCTTCTCAATCCTTTTGCACCTCACATCACAGAGGAAATGTGGGAGCAGCTCGGCTTTGAGGGTATGCTCAACGAAACAAGCTGGCCCACTTATGACGAGGCAAAGTGCGTTGACAACGAAATCGAAATTGCCGTTCAGATTAACGGCAAGGTAAGAGAAAAGCTTGTTATCGCTGCGGAAGCAACCCAGGAAGAGGCTCTTGCAGCCGCAAAGTCGCTTGACAAGATTGCCGAAGCAATCAGCGGAATGACAATCGTCAAGGAGCTCTATGTTAAGGGCAGACTTGTAAATATCGTTGTAAAACCCTGAATGTCTAAAAAAATTAATATTTTTTCTGTTGACAAGCAGGGTATGGTTATTGTATAATAAACAATAAGCTATGAATTTTTGAATTATAGTCCCTAATTAACGAGGGGAGGGAATACATTGAGCCAGGTAAAAGTTAAGGAAGGCGAGTCACTCGAAAACGCACTCAGAAGATTCAAGAGACAGACTTCAAGAGACGGCGTTATCCAGGAGGTTCGCAAAAGAGAACATTACGAAAAGCCTTCTGTAAAGAGAAAGAAGAAGTCAGAGGCAGCTCGTAAGAGAAAGTTTAAATAATTAAACTTAAAATTTAAAGGAGCATTCCAATCGGAATGCTCCTTTTTTCTGCTTATTCATGAATAACATTCTGCCAGACGAACGCAACCTCGTTGCCGACCTGAACAAAGGTGTCAATTTCGTTGTTATCGAGTTTTGAAACACGCTTGAAGCCGTTTGCGGAGAAGGCGTTGCAGAATGCGTCTGCCATTTCGGAATCTTTGAATGTGATATGTGTCACAAGGCGGAATTCCTCACGAGTTTTGGTGATATTTTTGTTGGGGAATCCGACAACAAAGCCCGTGCACCACCAATATTTTTCATAGGGTCTTGTGAAAATCGGGATGTAGTTTCCGTCGTTGAATTCATCCCAGACGAATGCCATTTCCATGTTAAGCCAGTCTTCCTTGTCGGCACAGGCAAAGTGCGTGCCGCCGCTGCCGGGACGTCTTGTGTAAATTCCGACTTCGCCGCCAACGAAGCAGTAGCCGTACTGACCCTTCCACATCTGCACAAGCCATTCTTTACCTTCGTAATTAAAAATTGTACGCACGGTGTCATAATACATCATGGTTATGGGTGCAAACTTATCGTAAACCTCGTTGAAGCCGAAGTTTTTTTGCCAGCATTCCTTGTCATCGGTGTAGTAATAATTTCCTTCGGGATAATATCTGTAGGATGCAAGGTTTATGTTGGCAATGTCAAGCTTTGTGTCGGGCGGAATGTACTGCGGAGCAACGGGCATTTTGAAAACCTGTTTGAATGCGTTTGCCGCAAGGGTTGTGAGCTGCGTTGCCTTTTCGATGAGGGTTGTTTCCTCGGCAGAAGTTTCCGATTCCGTCACGGTTTCCGAAAGCTCGGTTAAGGGGAGCGTTGTCGGAAATGACTGCTCCTCTGTGCTGCCGAAAAGCGATTCGAGCCACGAGGATTTTGTTTCCTCCGTTGTGCTTTCATAGGGATTATACATATTATTATATGTATTTTCGTAGTCCGAAACGCTGACCTCTTCCGGTGCGATTGACGGACTTGAGCCCGAAATCATGTTGATTCCGAGCACGGCGACTATGCACACTATCGCCGCCGCAACCACGGAAAAAACCGCGATAAAAGCTTTATTTTTCATTTTTCTCCTCCGAATTTATTCAAAGTTATATTCACGTACAAAGGCGTTGATGAAAAGGGGACCCATATCCATTGCAACAAGCACGGTTTCGCCGTCTTTTTCGATGAAGGTCATGCCTTCGCCCTCGCTGCCCGAGGTAAGGTTTCTGTCAAGCACCTTTGAAACTTCACCGTTTTCGGGATTGATTGCATAAACCGCCTGCGTATCATCGTTTGTTGCGGCGTAGAGCATTCCGTCATGGAATTCCGCACCCTGAATTGCATAGGGCGATTCTTCAAGGGCAACCTCTTTTACAAGCTCCATTTCTTTTGCAGAGTCAAAAACAAGGAGCTTTGTGGGATTTTTTGAGTGGTCGGTGCAGTAAAGCAAGCCGTTTTCGGGGTTAACGCAAACCCAGGGCAGACCTCTTGTTATCTTCTCGCTGTCCATAATATGATAGTCAACCAATTCAAGTGACTCTGCATCAAAAATTCCCACGATGGGATAATCCCAGATCTTGCTGTCCTCAAGACCCGCATAGATAAAGCCGTCATAAAAGCTCAAACCGCCGATATGGGCAATCCCCAAATCCTTGAGCTCATCGGGAATTGCAAAATAGTTTGCGTTTGTAACTGTTCTGGCGTCAAGGTCGGTTTTGATGAGCGTTGTTTTTGACGAAAAATAATAGCTTTCGCCGTCGGATGTCATTCCCTGCGAGCGGAAATATGCACCTATTCCCACAACGTTGGTTTTTGATTCGTCGGGACGCTCACCTGCGGAAATAAGGTCGATTCCGTGGGTCAGCACCGAAAAGGGAATGAGAATAACGGCGAAAATAACGGTTAATATTCTGTTGAGATAAAAAGCGAATGCACTCACAACAATTCCCCCATTATATAATGTAATTAATTGTAATATAGCAAATTGAGGGTTAAAAGTCAATGATAAACAAAACCGTTGCAAAAAATTTACAAATACAGACGGAATGTTTTTAAATCGTTGACAATAAATTTAAAACAGGGTAAAATAAAAATGGATAATAATTAACAAAAAGGAGTTGTGCGGTTATGAACGATGTGAACAAGCTCTATGAGCTCTGGCTTGAAAACACGGCGGATAACGAAGAAATTCACGGTGAGCTTCTTGCAATCAAGGGCAATGAAGATGAAATTCTTGACCGATTTTACAGAAATCTTGAATTCGGTACGGCGGGCTTGAGAGGCGTTCTCGGTGCGGGTACAAACAGAATGAACACCTACACCGTCTGCCAGGCAACGCAGGGTCTTGCTGATTATCTTAACAGCAAGTTTGATTCTCCGAGCGTTGCAATCGGCTACGATTCAAGAATAAATTCCGATGTTTTTTCAAAGCAATGTGCCGAAGTTCTTGCCGCAAACGGAGTTAAGGCGTATATTTTTCCGACGCTTATGCCCACCCCCATGCTCTCCTATGCAATAAGACATCTCAAATGTCAGAGCGGCATTGTAATCACCGCCAGCCACAACCCCTCAAAATATAACGGCTACAAGTGCTATGACCCGTCGGGCTATCAGATGACCGACGAAGCCGCACTTGAAACCTACGGCTTCATTCAGAAGGTTGATATGTTTGAGGATATCAGACGCATTCCTTTTGACGAGGCGATGGAAAAGGGGCTTATCGAATATATTCCCGACGAGGTTGTTGAGGCTTTCTATACCCTTGTTATGGAGCGACCCATCAACCCCGAAATCAGCAGAAACAGCGACCTTAAGCTTATCTATACACCCCTCAACGGCACGGGCAATATTCCCGTGAGAACAATTCTTTCGAGGGCGGGATTTAAAAATATAACCGTTGTTCCCGAGCAGGAGATGCCCGACGGAAAATTCCCAACCTGCCCCTATCCCAACCCCGAAATCAGACAGGTTTTTGAATGCGGTTTAAAGCTAACCGAAACCGAAAAGGCTGACCTTATGCTTGCAACCGACCCCGACTGCGACAGAGTGGGTATTGCGGTGCTGACAGGCGGCGAATATGTTCTTCTTTCGGGCAACGATGTGGGCGTTCTTCTGGCGGAATATATGCTTTCCGCAAGAAAAGAAAAGGGAACTCTCCCCGAAAATTCGCTTATGACAAAATCCTTTGTTTCAACAAAGCTCATTGACCGTGTTGCCGCAAAATACGGCTGCAAGGTTGTTGATGTTTTAACGGGCTTCAAGTATGTTGGCGAATTCATTGCGGAGCTTGAAAAAACAGGCGATGAAAATCGTTTTATCATGGGCTTTGAGGAAAGCTACGGCTATCTCATCGGCACTCATGCGAGGGATAAGGATGCCGTTGCCGCTTCGCTGATGATTTGTGAAATGGCAGCTTATTACAAGAGCAAGGGCAAGACTCTTGTTGATGTTCTTGACGATATTTATGCGGAATTCGGAATTTATGTCAACAGCCTTTATAACTTTGCCTTTGAGGGTGCAAGCGGAATGGTCAAGATGGCTGAAATCATGACCGAAACAAGAGAAAATCCGCCCGCAGAGCTTGCAGGGCTCAAGGTGCTTGAGGTGCATGACTTTGACGCTGGTACAATCACCGACACAGAAACGGGCAAGTCAAGAGAAATCGGGCTTCCCAAGTCAAACGTGCTTGCATACACTCTTCCCGACGGCAATTTTGCAATAGTCCGTCCCTCGGGCACGGAGCCGAAAATCAAGGTTTATATCACGGGCTGCGGAAAGACGAAAGAGAGTGCGGCAAAGCTTGCCGAAGACCTTGGCGAAGCGATGAAAAAGCTGCTTAAAATAGGATAAAAGAAGGAGAAAAGGAATTATGAAGGGCAGAAGTTTATTTGTGAGAATAGTTGCACTTTTCCTTTGTGCAATAATGATTTTGGGCGTTGTAACGGCGGCACTCTATGCCTTTGCGGCGGAGGAAGAGGTTATGCTTATCGCATCGCCTGACACGGGCAGCCCCGAAATGATGTGGGTAATTGTTGCGGTTGTTGCGGCGGCTGCGGTTGTTGCAGGCTGTCTTGTGTTACCCAAGGTTTTGAAGAAGA
Source organism: Clostridia bacterium (assembly GCA_017473165.1). Classification (GTDB taxonomy): domain Bacteria; phylum Bacillota; class Clostridia; order Oscillospirales; family Acutalibacteraceae; genus CAG-177. The sequence goes on from JAFUNA010000023.1 coordinate 33,671, forward strand.
AATAAAAAAATGCGGGCGATTCGTGATGAATCGCCCCTATACTCCAACCTCCCTTTTAATGAGGGAGGCTTTTTATTTATATCAGTCACCCGTCAGTCGGAGCAGTCTTTTTGAAACCGTTCCGTTTTCAAAGTTTCTTTCGTCAACAATTCCGATGCCCAACGCCCTTGCACGCTCGGCTATGGGAGAATCGGAGTCAACGAATTTTGTTGTTGCAAGGATTGCTGCGGAAATCTTACCGCCGAAATTTTCTTTTATTGCATAAAGCTCGTTCAAATCCTCGTTAATCGGATAGCGGGTTTTGCACGAAACGAAAACAGGCATAACCCCTCTTGCAAACATAACGTCAACCTCGTTGCGGGGCGTTGTGTCGGAGAGGATTTTCTGAACGGAAATATTTTTTTCGGGAACATCCCAGACGAATTTCACGCCTGTCTGTGCATCGAAAAGGGCGGGAGTGTCTTTTGCGGCAAGATAAACGCAAAGCTCAAGCCACACACCCTCGTTGACAAGCAGATTTGCGAGCATTGACGAAGCATATTCAAAGCCGATTCTTTGATTTTTACGGTCAATTCTGGAATTTCGGATTGCACCTGCACTTTCAAGCTCACGCAGAATATCCTCGTCGCAGAAGAAGTTTTTGCCGCCGTCGGAAAGTGTCATCGGAGCGTTGATGATAAGGCTGTCGCCAACCTTTTCGCCTTCTTTTTTGGAAATCCGCTGAAGATATTTGACAAATCTGTTCCAGTTATCACGGTTTCTGAAATAAATCTCAATCAGATTTCTGATTAACGCCGGCTCTTTTTCGGAGTAGTCCGTGCTTCGGGTTTCGCCGTAAATCGTGCCGCCTGCAGCGGTTATGAAAGCGTTGCAGGGAATTTTGATGTTGAATTCCGCCGATTCGCCTGTTGAAAAGTTTCTGAACGAATTTGAATTTATATCATAGCGTACAATTTCCGTGCCGTTTCCCATAAGGCAGCCTGCCGCAACAAGGGCAAGGTCGCCGCCGCCCGTAACGTCGATTACGCAGTTGTTACCCTTTGCACGCTCTGCGGCAATAATGCTTTCAAGCCCGCTTTTTATGTCCGAAAAGTCGGGTGATTTGAATGCTATGAAAACAAATTCGCCGTCAAAGCCCATGATTTTTGAAAGTTTTTCGGTTTTGATTCTGCATTGAGGGCTGACAACCTTTTTGCCGCCGACAAAATAAACCTTTTCGGGTCTGAAAAACATTGTTGCAAGATAGTTGAATACGGGCTCACGGTCATAAAGCTCAATAAGAATTTTCATTTTTGATTTCTCCGAAAAAACAGATTATATAATATATATTACCATAATTATTGTATTCTTTCAACCTTGAGAATGCTGTGTGACTGTGATATAATCATAAAAAAGGAGATGTTGAAATGGAAAAATTCGGATTTATAAAAAACGAGAAAATAAAAAAGCAGATAGAATTTGTTTTGGTGATAGATGAAATGAAAAACGTGCTTCGCCGCAATCTTGTGGTTGACGGCTCAAGGCGTGAAAACGATGCGGAGCATTCCTGGCATCTTGCGATGCTTGCCATGATTTTAGAGGAATACAGCTCGGAAAAGGTTGATATTGAAAGAGTTTTGAAAATCACCCTTGTTCATGACCTTGTTGAGGTTTATGCGGGAGATACCTTTGCCTATGACGCCAAGGGTAACGAGGACAAGCTTGACCGTGAAATTGAAGCGGCAAACAGGCTTTTCGGAATGCTCGACCCCGTGCAGGGAGCTGAAATCCGTGCATTGTGGGACGAATTTGAGGCAAAGGAAACTGCGGAATCCCGCTATGCCAATGCCGTTGACAGACTCCAGCCCCTGCTTCTCAATTACATGACAAACGGCCACACATGGAAGCTCGGCGACGTTCACGCAACGCAGATTTATAAGCGAATGGATATAATCCGCACCGCAACCCCCGAGCTCTGGCACATTGTTGAGGGGATTATCAGCACGTCAATCCAAGCGGGCATACTCAAACCGTAACATTTCTTAATAAACTTGTAATAAATTTGAGCATCAATTTGTAATTCCGACCCTTTAAAATAATAATTGTTCCGAGGGATTGAATTTTTTCGAGGTGAAAACATGTATACCGTACTCGTTTGCGATGATGACATTGCAATTCTTGATTCCGTTGAAATTTATCTTAAGCTGGAGGGCTATAACGTGCTCCGTGCCGAAAACGGCAGAGCAGCTTTGGAGCAGGTCAAAAATAACGAGGTGCACTGCGTTATTCTTGACATAATGATGCCCGGACTGGATGGCTTGCAGGCAACGCTGAAGCTGCGCGAGAAGCACAACATTCCCATAATCCTGCTTTCCGCAAAGAGTGAGGACACCGACAAAATAACGGGTCTTTCATTCGGGGCAGACGATTATGTGACAAAGCCCTTTAATCCGCTGGAGCTTATGGCAAGGGTAAAATCTCAAATCCGAAGATACACCATGCTCGGCTCGCTCGAGAAAAAAGAGGGAGTTATCACAACGGCGGGGTTGTCGCTTGATACCCTTGCAAAGGAGCTCACCCTTGACGGCGAGCCTGTTAAGCTGACGGCAACGGAATACGGAATCATAAATGTTCTCATGGAAAATCTGGGCAGAGTGCTTTCAACGGCACAGATTTACGAGGCTGTGTGGGATGAGCCTGCCTGCTACGCAGAAAAAACGGTTACGGTACATATCAGACGAATCCGAGAGAAAATCGAAATTAATCCCAAAGACCCGAAATATTTAAAGGTGGTGTGGGGAATTGGCTACAAAATTGAAAAATATTAAACACGGCTTTGGAACAAAGCTTGTTGCGGTTATTCTTGCGGCGGTGTTGTTCTTCACCGCAGGCTATGCCGCAAGCATGGCAATCAGAGGATTTTTCTTCTATAACGGCTATGAGGACAGAGAATTCACGCAGACAACCGCATTCAGATGTCAGCTCAACAGCTATATCCATGAGGTGATATATGAGGGCAGACGAAGAACAATTGATTCGCTTGAGGAATATATGCAGACCGACGGCGGCAAAGAGCTTATCGAAGAATGCAATCAGAGAAAAACCGACACAGCGGATGCCTATAATCTTCTTAAGGAAAAGGACATTCAGGTTTATGTTGACGATGAAAACCGTTACAGATACACCTACAGCCTTAACGGTCTGACCTATTATTTCAGCTTTAACGGCGAGCTTATCAGCAGTGAAGAATTTGACCCGAATTCCTTTGTGCAGATTAGTGTGCCTGCCACAAACACAACAACAACGATGCCCGTAACGGCGTCCGCCGAACACTCAACGGCGGTTCAGGTTGTTGTTCCGTCACCCCCTCAATTTGTTGAATCAACAACGCCTGCGACAACTTCTTTTGACAGAGGAGCATATTATCCCTATGACGGCAGGGCTGTGCCTGTTGAAATCAAAGAGATTTCCGATGCTCTGCGCACACTCAACGATATCAGCGATTTCACCTGCTACGGCGAAGTGCCTCTTGACGTTATGCTCACGGAGCTTCAGCAGATGTATGACCAGACAATGCTTGCTCGCTTCAACGATTATGGATCCAACGACCAAAGAATGCTGAATTACGTTAAGAGAATCAACTATTTTGTTGTTTATGAAACGGGCGATGTTTTCACAAACTGCGGACTTACCGCCGCTGACAGCGAGGAAAAAATCCTTGAAAAGATGGGCGACGTGTATGTTGAACGCTTCAAAGACGGCAAATTCACTCTTGTGAAAGGTGAAAATCCGCCGGAGGCAACAAATATGTCGGGCGAGCTTCACGAATCGCTTTACGGCGGCGATGACAGAGAAAGCTTTCTTTCAAGATCGGATTTCGCAAGCATCACCGATGACGTAAAGGCAGCGTATTTCGGCTTTGTTCCCGCAACACAGCCCGCATCCGAAATTCTTGACGGCTTCACTCTTTCCGAAAAATGCTTCCACGATTTCAGCCGCAATCCCGCATTTCTTAAGGATACTTCAAGCTGTGTTATAATCTTTGCTGTTACCCTGCTCCTTGCGGCGGCAGTCTGTATTTATCTTCTTAAGATTGCAGGCAGAACAGCTGACGGTATCAGAACATATCCCATTGACAGAATTCCTATTGAAATTACAAGCCTTGTCGGAATCGGAATCATGATTCTGCTCGGATTTGCGGCATTTTGTCTTGGCGTTTATGAATCGGATACGGGATTTGCATACCGCTATGATGATTTCATAAATCTGATTATGTACGGCTTGACCGGCTGGTATTCGGCAATTACGGGACTTCTTGTTTCGGTATTTTTCTTGATATGGACGGGGCTTACTTCAATTGCGGTACGCAATGCACGCAATAAATTGTTCTGGAAGAGAACACTTTGCTATTGGGCTCTTACGCCCCTGCGTTGGGTATGGAAGAAAATAAAAGGAATTTATCGCAAAGCTACAGGTAAAATCAAGTTTATTCTTGCCTGCGATTATTCAGACGGCAAGGGCAAGAAATTCAAGACAATTGCTTGCTGTGCCGTAGCGGGATTTGTTGTTGCAACGATAATTTATTATGCTTGGGTTACCTGCCTTTTGTTTGCTTGGGGAGATGAGGAAATCGGAGTGATTTTCTGGATTCTCGGTGTAATCGGCGATATGGCAATCATTCTTTTTGCACTTCTCACCGTTGTTTCCCTTGACAGAATCATGGCGGGTGCGGCACAGATGAGAAACGGCAATCTCAACACACAGATTGACACAACCCGTATGCCGCCCTTTATGCGCCGCTTTGCGGATGACATTCTTTCAATGCAGGACGGACTTCAGAATGCGGTTGAAAGTGCGGTCAAGGACCAGCGAATGAAAGCGGAGCTTATAACAAACGTTTCCCATGACCTCAAAACTCCGCTCACCTCAATCGTCAGCTACGTTGATTTGCTCAAAAAGTGTGACGTTCAAGACGAAACGGCACAGAAATATATCACCGTGCTTGACGAAAAGGCGGCGAAAATGAAAAAGCTCATTGAGGATTTGGTTGAGGCTTCAAAGGCGTCAACGGGGGCAATCGAAATTCATCCCGTGAAAATCAATCTCTGCGAATTTGCCGCACAGGCAGTCGGCGAGCACGAGGATGAGCTGAAAAAGTTCGGCATGGAGCTTGTGCTCCGCACTCCCGAAAAGCCTGTAACCGTTTGGGCTGATTCACAGAAAACCTCCAGAATTGTTGAAAATCTGTTCTCCAACATCAGAAAATACGCCATGGAGGGCACAAGGGTTTATGTTGAGGTGCTCGGCGGCTCGGATTACGGCACAATGGTTTTCAAGAACATTTCGAAATATGCAATCGATGTTTCCGCCGATGAGCTGACACAGAGATTTGTCAGAGGAGATTCCTCACGCTCGGGCGAGGGCAGCGGACTTGGACTTTCAATTGCACAAAATCTTTGCGAATTGCAGAAGGGCAGATTCAACGTCAGCGTTGACGGCGATTTGTTCAAGGTGACCCTTGAATTGCCCGCAATAAAATAATAAAGAATTAAGGGCAATCCTTCGGGGTTGCCCTTTTTTATATTTGTTGCGGCGGCTTGGAAACTCCCTCCGTCTTTTGCTTCGCAAAATCCACCAATTTGCCTCCCCTTCAGGGGAGGTGCTGAACATAGTGAAGCGGAGGGGTTTTAAAGAGGGAGGCAAATCGCCGACCTACGCAGAAAATTTAACCAACAAAAAAGGACAACCTCACGGCTGTCCTTGATTGCGAATTAATAATATCTGTAGCTTGCGATAACCTTGCCGAGAATGACAACCTCGTCAACAATAATCGGCTCAAAGGCATCGTTTTCGGGCTGGAGTCTGAAATGTCCGTTTTCCTTGTAAAAGGTCTTGACCGTTGCGGAGTCATCGATAAGTGCAACAACGATTTCGCCGTTTTTGGCGGTCGGAGTTCTTTCAACAATAACGATGTCGCCGTCAAGAATTCCTGCCCAGAGCATACTTTCACCCTTGACCTTAAGGGCAAAAAGCTCTTTGTCCTGTGCACCGGGCATGGAGAAGGGGAGATAGCCCTCAATTTCCTCAACCGCAAGAATGGGCATACCTGCGGTTACCGTGCCGAGCACGGGCACATGGGTAACGTTATCTGCCTGACCCACGATTCTGATGCATCTTTTGAGCATGGGAGGACGCTGAATATAGCCCGCCGCTTCAAGTGCATCAAGGTTTGCCTGAACCGACGAGGTTGAACGCAGCCCGACCGCCGCACCGATTTCACGCACGCTGGGGGTCATGTTGTCCTTTGCTCTTTCAAGAAGAAATTCATATATTTTCTGCTGGATTGGTGTTATGGGTTTCATAAATTTTTCACTCTCTTTCAATGAAAATGGGGGTGAATATACTCTCTTGACCGTATTATAGCACAAATGTTCAGAAATTGCAAACATTTGTTTGATATTTTTTAAAATTTTTTTGCTCTATACTATTTAATTATTATTTATTTTATGATATAATAGCTAAATAATAATGGATAAGTGTGTTTATTATTTGAATGGGAGGGTGATTTGATGACAGAAAACAAAGCGATTCCGAGAGCCGATTTCCCCGAGCAGGTCGGAATTTCTTCAAATGAGCTTGCTGCGTTGATTAGTGACTTCGATTCAAGCAATATCGAGGTGCATTCCGTGATGCTCATCCGCCACGGCAAGGTTGCCTGCGAATGCTACCGTCACCCCTATAACCGCAATTCTCCCCACACAATGTATTCCGTCAGCAAGAGCTATGTTTCGGTTGCGATGGGCTTTGCCATTGACGAGGGTCTTGTCAGCCTTGACACAAAGGTTATCGATATTTTCCCCGAATACAGACCAAAAAAGCCCGACGAAAACCTTGAAAAAATGACGGTTTATCATCTGCTGACAATGAGTGCGGGCAAGGATGTAAGCGTTATGTCCAACAAATCCGGAAGCAACTGGGTCAAGGACTTCTTCGCCTCGAAATGGGGCTATGCTCCGGGTGAGGGCTGGAAATATATCAGCGAAAACACCTATATGTGCTCTGCGATTATCAAAAAGGTTACGGGAATGGGTGTAATCGATTATCTTACGCCCCGTTTGTTTGAACCCCTCGGATATGACCGCCGACCCTTCTGGGAAACGGATTCCGAAGGTCTTGAGGCAGGCGGCTGGGGTCTTTTTGTAACAACCGATGAGCTTGCACGCTTCACGCTCTGCCTTCAGCAAAAGGGAATGTACGCAGGCAAGCAGGTTATTCCCGCATGGTATGTTGAAGAAGCAACGAAAAAGCAGGTTGAAAACCAAGGCTATGAAGATATTGATGCCCGTGTCGGCTACGGATATTTCTTCTGGAGAAACGCTTTTGAAAACAGCTATCGCTGCGACGGAATGTTTTCGCAGTTCGGAATTGTTTTTGAGGATTACGACGCCTGCTTTATCATGACCTGCAGCGAGGTTGTGGAGCAAAAGGCAAGGGACTGCGTTTTTCGCCATTTCCCCCAAATGTTCATTGATGCTGCGGAAACAAAGCCCGAAAATTCGCAGGAAAATATTGAGCTTTCGCTGCTGCCCGTGCTTCCCGAAACGCCAAGAAGCGTTATCGAGGAATTCATCAAGGGCAGAATAATTCATTTTAATAAAAATCCTCTGCTCAACACGGCGGGCTTTCCGCTTTCGATGCTTCCTCTTGCGGTTGTTTATATGTCAACCGACAGAGCGGGCAACATCAACAACATTGTGCTCGATTTCAGCGAAAACGAATGCACCATGACCTGGGACGAGGACAGGGCACACAACACCATCGTCTGCGGCATGGACGGCAAAGAAAGATACAGCAAAATCCGTCTTGGCGGAATTGATTTCACCGCAGTTTCGTCCGCTGCATGGCAGAGCGACAGCGAGCTTGAAATAAGAATGCGTCCTCTTGAATCAGTCTGCGAAAGAAGAATTGTTCTTAAATTTGCGGGAAAGAATGTTACCCTTAAGCCCTCAAGCCGACCTCCGCTTTCGGCAATTGCAGATAACATCAAGGGCGAAGTAAGAAACTTTATTCCCATTGAAAAATTGGCCGAAATCGGCGAAAAAGCCTTCATGAAGCTTGATATGATAGTTGAAGGTCCGATGCACGGAAAAATAATTTAAAAGACAGGTAGTTTATGACAGAATACAGGCAGAATCAGAATACAGTTGCCGAAAACCGCAATTCACGCAAGCCGTTGATAATTGCGGTTGGGGTAATCTGTGCCCTTCTGGCGATTCTTATAACGTTTCTTGCCTGTAAGAATACAATTTTTTATTCGGCTGCCGAGAAAAAAGCGGAAAATCTTGAGTTTTCCGAAGCGGCGGAGCTTGTCGGAAACGTGAGCAGTGAAAAAGGCGATTTGCTTTCGGATTATCTTGCGTTGAGAGCCGATATCAACGCCGTTTATCCCATGCTTCTTGCCGAGCTTGACATGGAAAAAATCAATGAGTGGAGCATCACGGCGGCAAGAATTTCGCAGAGCGATGCGGGCTTGAGCCAAAAAATAACCTCCGAGGCGGCAGCAATCGGACAGAAGCTTGGCGTTATAACGGGCTGCATGAGTGAATTTGAGCGGATTAAGCCCGAAATTCTTTCTCTTATGGAAATTTTCAATGAGGTCAACCGACTTCTGACAAAGGGACCCGACGGCAAAAACATCGGCTTCACCGCTGCCGAGGAAAAGGCAAAGCTTTCACAGTGGCAGCTTCAGCTTGCGGGTCTTTCGGACTATGCACAGACCGTGCCCGGCGGCGAAAACATCTATCTTCTTACATATCTCATCAGAGAGGCACAGGGCGAGCTTTCCGAAATTGCGAATGCGGTTGATGCGGTTACGGCGGGCGGATATTCCGACACCGACCTTGTGCGTTTCGGAGGCTCCGGCAGGAAATCCTTCCCGGGAATTCAGAATGACAAGGGTGAAACGGTAAACTTCCTTGATAAAGAGCCCTATGTTGAGTTTATGTTTAATGAAATCAAAAGAGCCCTTGCGGAAAACATCGGCGAATTCTATATTCCTTAAAAATTTTTCCCACTTCAACAAATGTTGACCGTTTGTCCCATTGACAACAAATTCCATATATGATAAAATATTCTCACTGTTAAAAGGGGAGTAGCTTAAGGGTTATCCCGAGCGGTCTGTCAACAACCGTTGCTTTGTGCATCTGGCAGACACCCAGCTTTTTGGAAGCAAGACCTTTGACAGAGAATTTAACGGTTCTCTGCCAAAGGTTTTTTATATATCAGAAAAAATGATTTGAAAGGATTGAAATCCAGATGAAGTTCTACCTTGAACAGATTGACTCCGTTTTTTCGCATGTCAAAAGCTCTGAAGCAGGTCTGACCGCTGCCGAAGCGAAAAAAAGACTTGCCGAAAACGGCAAGAACAAGCTCAAAGAGGGCAAGAAAAAGACAATGTTCCAAAGAGTTCTCGAACAGCTGTCCGACCCCATGATTATCATTCTTCTTGTAGCCGCAGTTATTTCTGCCGTTACGGAATGGTTTGAGCACGGCCATTTTGAGTTCAAGTTCCCTACAGACACGGTTATTATTCTTGTTGTTGTTATCATCAACACCGTTCTCGGCGTTTTGCAGGAAAGCAAGGCTGAAGCGGCAATTGAAGCTCTTCAGGAAATGAGTGCCGCAACGTCAAAGGTTCTCCGTGACGGAAAAATTGTTTCCGTTCGCAGCGAAGACCTTGTTGTCGGTGATATCGTTATTCTTGAAGCAGGTGACGCCGTTCCCGCAGACTGCCGTATTTTTGAATGTGCAAGCATGAAAATCGAAGAAGCTGCCCTTACGGGTGAATCCGTTCCCGTCGGCAAGCTTATTGAGGTTCTCACAGGCGACAAAAACGGCGACGTTCCTCTCGGCGACAGAAAGAACATGGCTTACATGGGCTCAACCGTTGTTTACGGCAGAGGTAAGGCAGTTGTTGTTGCAACAGGTATGGACACCGAAATGGGCAAGATTGCAGACGCAATCGCACAGGCTGAAGAGGGTCAGACTCCCCTTCAGATCAAGCTTTCACAGCTTTCAAAGATTCTCACAAAGCTCGTTCTCGGCATCTGCGTGGTTCTTTTTGCATACCAGATTGTTCTTTCATATATCCAGACAGGCTCAATGCCCGAATTCACAAAGATTCTCGAAAGCTTCATGGTTGCGGTTTCGCTTGCGGTTGCTGCCATTCCCGAAGGTCTTGCAGCAGTTGTTACAATCGTTCTTTCAATCGGCGTTACCAATATGTCAAAGAAGAACGCAATCATCAGAAAGCTTACAGCTGTTGAAACTCTCGGCTGCGCACAGATTATCTGCTCCGACAAGACAGGTACTCTTACCCAGAACAAGATGACGGCTGTTGACCATTACGGCGACAACGAGGCTCTTATCGCAAAGGCAATGACTCTTTGCTGTGATGCCGATATCGACGAAAACGGCGAGGTTACCGGTGAGCCCACCGAGGCTGCACTTGTAGGCTACGCATACGCACTCGGAATGCACAAGAAGGATCTTGTTGCAAACGCTCCCAGAATCGGCGAAGCTCCCTTTGATTCGGGCAGAAAGATGATGTCAACCGTTCATCAGACTGCAGAAGGCATTGTTCAGTATACAAAGGGTGCACCCGATGTTATTCTTAACATCTGTAAGTTTGCACTCATCAACGGCGAGGTTGTTCCCTTCACAGAGGAGGTTAAGGCAGCGGTTGTTGCCGACAACAAGAGAATGGCTGACCAGGCTCTGCGTGTTCTTGCCGTTGCATTCAGAAAATATGATTCGGCTCCTGCCGATTTTGCTCCCGAGGCTCTCGAAAACGAGCTTATATTCATTGGTCTTACAGGCATGATTGACCCTGCCCGTCCCGAGGTTAAGGCTGCAATCGAGGAATGCCGCTCCGCAGGTATCACTCCCATCATGATTACGGGTGACCATAAGGACACAGCGGTTGCAATCGCAATGCAGCTCGGCATCATCGAGGACGCTTCAAGTGCAATCACGGGTGCACAGCTTGACGAAATCAGCGACGAAGAGTTTGCCGAAAGAGTTACCGAATTCAGAGTTTATGCCCGTGTTCAGCCCGAACACAAAACAAGAATTGTCAACGCATGGCGTGCAAAGGGCATGATTACCGCCATGACAGGCGACGGCGTTAACGATGCTCCCTCAATCAAGAGTGCGGACATCGGCGTCGGCATGGGTATCACAGGCACAGACGTTACAAAGAACGTTGCAGACATGGTTCTTGCAGACGATAACTTTGCAACAATCGTTTCCGCAGTTTCCGAAGGCAGAAGAATTTATGACAACATCAGAAAGGCAATCCAGTTCCTTCTCGGCTCAAACCTTTCCGAGGTTCTCTCAATCTTCACCGCAACAATCCTCAACTTTACAATTCTTAAGCCCGTTCACCTTCTTTTCATCAACCTTGTAACAGACAGTATTCCCGCTCTTGCACTCGGACTTGAAAAGCCCGAAAGAGATATCATGCAGCGCAAGCCCAGAAACAGCAAGGAAGGCGTTTTTGCAGGCGGCATGGGCTTTGATGTGGCATATCAGGGCATTCTTGTTACTGTTCTCACACTCGCAGCATTCTTCATCGGCGAATTCCTTGAAACAGGTCACTGGCAGTTTACGAACATCGCAGACTGCAAGGAAGGCATGACAATGGCATTCCTCACAATGTCAATGTGTGAAATCTTCCACTCCTTCAATATGCGTTCGCAGAGGGGCTCTGTTATTGCAATGTCCTTCGGTCAGAAGTCACACAACATCGTTCTTTACGGAGCAATGGTTGCATCGCTTCTTCTCACAACAGCAATCATTGAAATCCCCTTCCTCGCAGATATGTTCGACTTTGCTCACCTTGATGCAACCGCATACGGCATCTCAATCGGTCTTGCATTCCTTGTAATTCCCATTGTTGAAATCGTTAAGGCAATCCAGAGAGCAATCGCAAAGAAAAAGGCATAAGAAACTAATTGATAATCCCCGTACAGCAATGTACGGGGACTTTTTTTGCAATCAATAGGATTATATCAATAAAAAAATATCGATTTACTATTGTATTGCGTCGAATAATATGGTATTATATTCTTGCAATCAAACATAACAGGAGGATGATTCCAATGGCAAGATTCACCCTGCCCAGAGACCTCTACCACGGTAAGGGCTCTCTTGAGGCTCTCAAATCAATCAAAGGCAAGAAAGCTATCGTCTGCGTTGGCGGCGGCTCAATGAAAAAGTTCGGTTTCCTTGATAAGGTTGTTGCTTATCTTGAGGAAGCAGGTCTTGAGGTTAAGCTTTTCGAAGGCATCGAGCCCGACCCCTCGGTAACAACCGTTATGAAGGGTGCTGCTGTTATGGCAGAGTTTGAGCCCGACTGGATTGTTGCAATCGGCGGCGGTTCACCCATCGACGCTGCAAAGGCAATGTGGATTAAATATGAATATCCCGAAATCACATTTGAGCAGATGTGCGTAGTTTTCGGCATTCCCGAGCTTCGCAAAAAGGCTCGCTTCATCGCTATCCCCTCAACATCGGGCACGGCAACAGAGGTTACCGCTTTCTCGGTTATCACCGACTATGAAAAGGGCATCAAATATCCTCTTGCCGACTTTGAAATCACTCCCGACATCGCAATCGTTGACTCCGAGCTTGCTGAAACAATGCCCAAAAAGCTTGTTGCTCACACAGGCATGGACGCTATGACCCATGCTATCGAAGCTTATGTTTCAACTGCTAACTGCGATTTCACAGACCCCCTTGCACTTCATGCAATCGAAATGATCAAGGAAAACCTTGTTGATTCCTATAACGGCGATAACAACGCCCGTGAAAAGATGCACAACGCACAGTGCCTTGCAGGCATGGCATTCTCAAACGCACTTCTCGGCATTGTTCACTCAATGGCTCACAAGACAGGTGCTGCATTTGCTGACTACGGTGACGGCGCTCACATCATCCACGGTGCTGCAAACGCAATGTATCTTCCCAAGGTTATCGAGTTCAACGCAAAGAACGAAGTTGCTGCAAAGCGTTACGCAAAGATTGCTGATTTCATCAATCTCGGCGGCGAAACAGTTGAGGAAAAGGTTCAGCTTCTTATCGCATATCTCCGTGATATGAATGACAAGCTCAACATTCCCCAGTGCATCAAGAACTACGGTGCAGACAGCTATCCCACAGAGCAGGGCTTTGTTCCCGAGGAAGTATTCCTTGAAAGACTTCCCGAAATCGCAAAGAACGCTATCGGCGATGCCTGCACAGGCTCCAACCCCCGTCAGCCCAGCCAGGAAGAGATGGAAAAGCTCTTCAAGTGCTGCTACTATGACCTCAAGGTTGATTTCTAATCAAAAAATTCACGGACAGTCGTTTCGGCGGCTGTCCTTTTTTCTTGACAAAACCGGAATTGAGTGTTATCATATAGAAAAAATAGCGAAAAACAGGGAAAGTGCGGTGCAAATCCGTCGCAACAGCCATTACCGTTAAAGTCGGAACACCTGTCAGGCTGAAGTTATAAACACCTTTGGGCAAACGGAGGGTGGCGTAGCAGTAAAATTGTTATTTTATGCCTCTCCGTTTCGGAGGGGCATTTATTTTTGATTAAAGAAAGGAGAGAAACGGAATGACAGACGCATTTTCACGCCGTCACCCCACGGTTAATCTGATATTTTTCGTTGCTGCAGCGGTGTTTGCAATGCTTTTCAATCATCCCGTCTTTCTCGGAATTTCTTTTTTTGCGGCGCTTTGCTATGCGGTCAAGCTCAAAGGCAAATCCGCATTCAGAACCTTCTTTTTCGCACTTCTGCCCCTGCTGGTTTTTGTTACGCTGCTGAATTTTCTTGTTAACCACTACGGCGTGACGGTGCTGTATACCTTCAGAAGCGGAAACAATCTGACGCTTGAAACAATTGCCTACGGTGCGGTAACGGGTGCACTTGTTGTTGCAATGATTCTCTGGTTTATGTGTTATAACGAGGTTGTCACCGAGGATAAATTTATGCACGTTTTCGGCAAGAGAATGCCCAATGCCGCGTTGCTTATTCTCATGGTTTTGCGGTTTGTGCCGATGTATTCAAAGCAGCTTTCCGAAACATATGCCGCAAGAAAAAATGCGGGGCTTGCTTCGGATGAAAGAAAAATTGACATAATCAAAAACGGTGTTTCAAGCGTTTCGGGCGTTATCACATGGGCACTTGAACACAGCATAGAAACCGCAGATTCGATGAAGGCAAGGGGCTACGGTCTTAAGGGCAGAACAAATTATTCAAGATTTACCTTTGCCCCTGCTGATTTTGCATTGCTTTTCGTAATGCTTACACTTTCGGCGTTGATAATCGCAGGAAAAATATCGGGTGCGGCGGATGCACTCTATAACCCCGTAATCAAGATTGACGGAGCTTCGCCCATGCTTGTCTTATCGTCAATTGCTTATCTGATATTCTGCTTTTTACCTTTGATTTATGATTGGAAGGAGGAAATGAAATGGAACAGATTATATGCAAAAACCTAAACTTTTCATATCCTCTTTCGGATGAAAATGCACTCGATAACATAAATCTTTCGGTGCGTAAGGGCGAATTCATTGTGCTTTGCGGACGCAGCGGCTGCGGAAAAACAACTCTTCTGCGGCACATGAAAGCCGCCGTCACTCCCGCAGGCAAACGCAGCGGCGAAATTCTTTTTTGCGGCAAGCCTCTGTCCGAAATGAACAGCCGTGATGCGGCAATGAAAATCGGCTTTGTCATGCAGGATCCCGACAATCAGATTGTAACCGACAAGGTCTGGCATGAGCTTGCCTTCGGGCTTGAAAATCTTGGCACGGAGTCCTCGGTAATCCGCCTCAAAGCCGCTGAAATGGCGGCATATTTCGGGATGAAGGACTGGTTCAATAAAAAAATATCGGAGCTTTCGGGCGGTCAGAAGCAGCTGCTCAACCTTGCATCGGTTATGGTTATGAACCCCGAGGTTATCATTTTTGACGAGCCAACCTCGCAGCTTGACCCCGTTGCGGCAGGAAATTTTCTTGCAACGGTTTCAAAAATCAACCGTGAGCTTGGAATAACCGTGATTATGACGGAGCACCGCCTTGAAGAGGTTTTTGCTTATGCCGACAGAGTTCTTGTTATGGAAAACGGCAGAATAACCGTTGACTGCACGCCAAAGGAGCTTACTGCAAGCATAAAAAACACGAGCGAATTTGTGCGGCTTTCAATGCCCGCAACGGTGCGGATTCATTCGGCAGTTTGCGAAAACGGTGAAAGTCCGCTGACCGTCAACGAGGGTGCAAGATGGATTTCGGATTTTCTCAAGGATAAAGAGATAAAATTCAATCGGATTATTCCCAAAAAATTTGAGGACAAAGGAACGGCTTTAAAAATAAAAAATCTGTTTTTCAGATATGACGCAAAGGGTGCGGATATTCTTGAAAATTTGAGCCTTGAAGTGCCCAAGGGCAGCATTTTTGCAATAATGGGCGGCAACGGAGCGGGAAAATCAACGCTCTTAAAGGTTGTTTCGGGTCAGCTTAAAGCGATTTCGGGTAAAATTGAAATTTTCGGCGAAAAGGCGGTAAAATCCAAGGCAAAAATCCTGTATCTGCCCCAGAATGTGCAGACTCTTTTCACAAGAAAAACCGTGCTTGCCGAGCTTGAAGAAATGGGTGCGGACAAGCGGAAAATCAATGAAATTGCGGCTCTTACGGGCATTGAAAAGCTCCTTGACCGCCATCCCTATGACATAAGCGGCGGCGAGCAGCAGAGATTGGGTCTTGCGAAAATTCTGCTCAAAGAGCCCGAAATTCTGCTTCTTGATGAGCCCACAAAGGGCATGGACTGCGAATTCAAGGCTGAATTTGCGAAAATTCTTGAAGCACTTAAAGCAGAGGGCAAAACCGTTGTCATGGTTTCCCACGATATTGAATTCTGCTCCGTCTGTGCGGATTTTTGTGCCATGATGTTTGACTCAACCGTTGTCAGCGTTAAGGATTCAAACGGCTTTTTTGCGGGCAATTTCTTCTACACAACCTCGGCTAACAGAATGACACGCCATGTTTTTGAAAACTGCGTAACGGATAAGGATGTGATTTCGCTTTGCAAAAAGAATATTCTTCCGTGAAATATTACGCCGCATCTGCGGCATTCATTGCCCTGCTTGTTGCGGTAACGGGGCTTGCACGCACGTTTTTGAACGGCAAGGAGTTTTATTATCCCATGGCGGTGCTGATAATTGTTGCCGCCTGCGTACCGTTTTTTGTTTCGTTCGAAAAGAAAAAGCCCTCGGCAAGAGAGCTTGTTGTTGTTGCCTGCATGACGGCGATTGCGGTTGCATCAAGGGCGGCATTCTATGCCCTGCCTACGGTCAAGCCCATGTGTGCAATCGTTATCATAACCGCTGTTTCCCTTGGACCGCAGACGGGATTTATCTGCGGAGTGCTCTCAATGTTTGCCTCGAATTTCATCTTCGGGCACGGTCCGTGGACTCCCTTTCAGATGCTCGGAATGGGTGCGGTCGGGCTGATTGCGGGGCTTATATTTTATAATAAAAAATACCGCAGCAACAGATTTCTTCTTGCGGCGGCGGGCGGAATTCTGGGCTTTGCCCTCTACGGGCTGATTGTTGATTTAAGCTCGCTTTTTATGTTTTCAACAGGCTTTTCGCTCAAAAATATTCTTGCAATTTACGCATCGGGTTTCAGCTTCAATCTGTCCCACGGAATAACAACGGCAGTTATTCTTTTCGTTGCGGGCAATGCCTTCACCGAAAAGCTGGACAGAATCAAAATAAAATACGGAATGTTTTAAAGGAGGAACATCAAAATGAAAAAAACACTTATTTCCGCAATCGCAATCGTTCTCTCTCTGGCATTTGTTTTCTGCGGCTGCACAACAAATAACGGCGGCACGGAAACAACAACCTCAACAACAGAGGTCGTGAGCGTAAATCCCGGGGATGACGGCTATCAAAAGAGCTTTACTTTTGAAGTTGTTGACAAAGACGGAAACAAAAAACAGACAGAAATCCTTACCAACGGAAAGTATGTAGGCAAAGTTCTTCAGGAGCTTGAATACATCAAAGGCGAGCAGGGTGATTACGGCATCTATATCAAAGAGGTTGACGGAATTGTTGCCGACTATGATGTTGACGGAACATACTGGGCATTTTATGTTGACGGCGAAATGTCAATGACGGGTGCAGATCAGGTTGAAATCGTTGACGGCAGCGTTTATTCGTTCAGAGTTGAAACATATTAAGCTTATACCGTATTACGGAGATTTTCCGCAATACGGTATTTTTTACAGATAATTTCTTAATTGATCCTCAAGGCTTTCCTCAAGCCTGCAAAGCTGATTTGCAAGGTGCTTTATGCTGTCGCTTGCGGCGGGATACTGGTTAAGATACTTGTTGATTGACTTAACGCCCATGTCGCAGCCGTCGGTGATGAGGCTTGCCGCCTGTGCTTTGGTCGGGTTAAAGGTGAGCTCGGTGTTGATTTTAACCTTCGACATACCCTTGGCGAAAATATTGGGCTCCTTGCTGTCAGC
This sequence comes from Clostridia bacterium, assembly GCA_017473165.1. Lineage (GTDB taxonomy): Bacteria > Bacillota > Clostridia > Oscillospirales > Acutalibacteraceae > CAG-177. Next base: position 51,229 of record JAFUNA010000023.1, read on the forward strand.
ACCCATTTTTTCAAGCTCTGCATCAACCGTTTTTTCAAGGATTTTGTGGTCACGCTTGCTTTCCTGAAGAATCTGCTTCATCTCTTTTTCCTTGACATAAGGCAAAACATCATCAATTGAAGCAACGGCTGTTTTTAATCCCGCGCTGCATTCACGCAGCAGATTGTAGCTGTCTGATGAATTCATAAAAAATCTCCTTTCATTTAACATTATTAATAGTATTGCCGAAATGAAAAGAGTTTTTATTGACAAATTTTTTTGATTGTTTTATGATTTTATTGAGGAAGTGATAAAAATGATTTTTGCAAACCACGCACACGTTTTCCCGAAGGAAATAAGACCCGAGGGCAGCGTTGACAGCCTTATGAGATTTCTTGATGAATGCGGAATTGACAAAGCCGTTGCATTTGCTCCTTTCAGCGACAGATTTCATGAGGGCGGCTTTGAAGGCAGCTCAAATGAGTGGCTGGCAAAGGAAATCAAGGGCAACGACAGACTTGTGGGCTTCGGAACGATAGATTTTGAGCAGAATCTGCGTGACGAGGTTGACAGAATTGCATCTCTCGGATTAAAGGGCATAAAAATGCACCCGCCCTATCAGGAATTTGTAATTGACGGACCCGAGGCATTTCAGGTTTATGAAAGAGCACAGGAACTCGGACTTTTTATTTCCTTCCACTCGGGAATGCATTGGCACAGACTCCGTGACAACAGGGTTTTGCTTTTTGACGAGGTTGCATGGAATTTCCCCGACCTTAAGTTCAGCATGGAGCACATCGGCGGCTATCATTTCTTTAAGGAAGCACTTGCCGTTATGTGCAACAATTCACGCAACGGCGGCAACGTTTATGCGGGCTGGACAAGCATCACAAACCGCAAGGGTAAGGGCGACCAATGGGCACTCACCGATGAAGAACTTGAAATTGTTATCGGTCAGACGGGCGAGGATAACAGCATCTTCGGTCTGGATTTTCCTTACGCAAAGCCCGAACACATAAAATATGACATTGAAAGATTCAGAAGTCTTGATATCTCCGAGGAATGCAAGGAGAAAATTCTGGGCAAAACGCTCGAAAGCGTGCTGAAATAAAAAAGAGGGGCGGATATTATCCGCACGAAAAAAACCGCTGAAACCTTCGTGGCTTCAGCGGTTTTGTTTTTATCAGTCAAGGAAATCCTTAAGACGTTTGCTTCTGCTGGGGTGGCGAAGCTTGCGGAGTGCTTTTGCTTCAATCTGGCGGATACGCTCACGGGTAACGCCGAATTCGCTGCCAACCTCTTCAAGAGTGTGGGGATGTCCGTCCTCAAGTCCGAAGCGGAGAGCAAGAACCTTTGCTTCTCTGGGAGTGAGGGTTTTGAGAACATCGTTGAGCTGCTCTTTGAGAAGAAGCATTGATGCTGCGTCTGCGGGTGCGGGAGCATCGTCATCGGGAATGAAATCGCCGAGATGGCTGTCTTCCTCTTCACCGATGGGAGTTTCAAGAGAAACGGGCTCCTGTGCAACCCTCATGATTTCACGAACCTTCTCAACGGGCATATCAAGCTCTGCAGCAATTTCTTCTGCGGAGGGGTCTCTGCCGTTTTTGTGGAGAAGCTGGCTGTTTGTTTTCTTGACCTTGTTGATGGTTTCAACCATGTGAACGGGAATACGGATTGTTCTTGCCTGGTCGGCGATGGCTCTTGTGATAGCCTGTCTTATCCACCATGTGGCATAGGTTGAGAACTTGAATCCTTTAGTGTAGTCAAATTTATCAACAGCCTTGATAAGACCGAGGTTGCCTTCCTGAATAAGGTCAAGGAACTGCATACCTCTGCCCACATATCTTTTTGCAATGCTTACAACAAGGCGAAGGTTAGCCTCTGCAAGACGCTGCTTTGCGTGCTGATCATCATCCGCAATTCTGATAGCAAGCTCAATTTCCTCTTCGGGAGTAAGAAGGGGAACACGGCCGATTTCCTTAAGATAAACCTTAACGGGGTCATCAACGGTCATTCCCTTGTCGTCACCGCCGCCGATGTCAAGAGATTTCGGCAGGTCAACGTCAAAATTTTCGATTGCCGCAGCGGAAAGGTCGTCAACGATTTCGATATTCTGGCTTTCAAGAGTTTCGTAGAGCTTGTCAAGCTCCTCGATGTCAAGGTCCATTTCGATAATCGCCGCATCGATTTCCTGCGTTGTCAGCTTGCCTGCTGCCTTACCTTTCTCAACAAGCACCTTAAAAGGGGTTTTCTTTTCTGTTCCTTCCATAAATATCACATCCTATAAATTATTTTTTCTTAAACAGCTTCAAAAATTCCTCATCGCTCACATCCGATGCATCAACTACCGTCGGCTCGGATTTTTCCTTGAGCACCGCAATGCAGTCCTCGCATTCCTTGATGGTGTTTCCCAAAGACGATGAGATGAGCGAAATTCGTGTTACCGAGTCCATTTCTTCGGGGGTGAAATCCGAAGAAAACAGGCTTAAATCGGGCATATAGCCTTCTTCGAGAGAGTTCACAAGGCACTCGAAAATTCTGCGGTTGAAGGCGGTAACAAAATCGTCGGGGGAGATTTTCTCTTTCAGTTTTTTATAAAAATCAGGGTTACGCATAAAGGAGGAAATGAGAGTTTCCTCGGCTTTTGCCGCCATGAGATTTTTAGCTCTTTCGGGATTGTTTTTGTCCTCAAAGGACTTGTTGAGCATTTCCTGCGTTTCGCTCTTTTTTCTTGATTCTTCAAGGCGTTTCTGCCGTGCGGCGGCGTTTTTTATTTGAGCATTCATGCCCTCAACGCTGATTCCGAGCTCTGCGGAAAGGCGGTTTGAATAGATTTCACGCTCGATTATTCCGCAGCCTGCAAGAATTGTTGCGGCGGAGTTGAGAAACTCAACCTTGCCGTCGTCGGTATTCAAATCGTATTTCGCACGGGCTTCAAGAAGCTTGTATTCCGTTGTGCTTGCCGCACCTTTCAGCAAATCGGCAAATCTTTCTTTGCCGTGGGTGCGGATGATTTCGTCGGCATCCTTGCCGCCCGACATCTGAACAACACGGAGTTTCAGTCCCGTTTTGCTCAAAACTCCCAGAGCTCTTGCCGTTGCCGTGCGACCCGCACCGTCGTTATCGTAGCAGATGATGATTTCGTCGGCGTAGCGGGAAAGCAGATTTGCCTGCTCGGCGGTGAAGGCGGTGCCCAGACAGGCGATTGCGTTGGTAAAGCCCGCCTGATGAAGGGCGATAACGTCCATGTAGCCTTCAACTAAAATGAGCTTATTTTCGTTTGCATTCTTTGCAAGATTCAAGCCGAAAACGCCGTTGCTTTTTTTATAGACAAGAGTGTCTGAAGTGTTGATATACTTGGGTTTTGAGTCATCCATAACACGTCCGCCGAAGGCTATGACGTTGCCCCGAAGGTCGATTATGGGAAACATGACCCTGTTTCTGAAATTGTCGTAATAATTGGCTCTGCCGTTTTTATCGGAGCGTCTTGCAAGGTTTGCAAGTACAAGCTCGTGCTCGGTAAAGCCCTTGGATTTGAGATGATTCGTAAGCTCACGCCAGTCATTCGGGGCATAGCCCAGACCGAAGCGGCGGATTGTATTACGGTCAAGCCCTCTTTTGAGAAAATAATTGAGAGCATCTTTGTTTTTCGGATTCATGAGCTGCTCATGGAAAAATCTTGCAGCCTCACGGTTTGCACCGAGAAGTCGCTGACGCTGCTTTGAGAGGGTATCGTCATAGCCGTCCTCGGGCATCGAAACGCCCGCCATCTGTGCAACTGCTTTGACGGCTTCTATGTAGTCAAGATTTTCAATACGGCGGACAAAGCTTATAACATCGCCGCCCGCACCGCAGCCGAAGCAATAGAATGAGCGGCTTTCGGGATAAACCGTAAAGGACGGGGTTTTTTCGTTGTGAAACGGGCAGAGTCCCACAAGGGTTTTACCTCTGCGTTTAAGATTGACGTGAGAGGAAATCACGGTTTCGATATCGATTTTATCCTGCAATTCCTGAATGAATCTTTCGCTTATTCTCAAAATCCCGCCTCCTTTCGGTCAAGTCAGTTTATATATCAAAGGAACGAATCGTTGATTTCGCTCCATGCCTTGGGCACATAAAGCTCGTTGAAAACACGCACGGCATATCTGTCCGTCATGCCCGCAATGAAATCGCAGGCAGCGGTGTGAATTCCGTCGTTTTCGGCGATTAATTTGAACTGTTCGGGCAATTCATCGGGCTTTTCAACATAGTGAAGATACAATTTCTGAATCATTTCAACAGCTTTCTTTTCCTCGCTTTTGCAGACGGGATTGGTGTAAACTTTTTCAAACATGAAGCTGTGAAGCTCGTCAAAAACCTGCTGAATTCCCTTGTCGAGAATAATATCGTCAACGCTGTTTTCGATGCAGCTCAAAACAAGCGTATTTATTCTTTTTGATTTGGAATGACCAAGCTCGTTGCGGATTGCAAGGGGGATATCCTCCTCGCACATGATTCCCGCAATGGTGGCATCGTCGATATCATGGTTTATGTAGGCGATTCTGTCGGCAAGACGGACAATTCTTCCTTCAAGAGTTGCCGCCTGTTCGCCGTTTGTGTGGCGTTCGATGCCGTTACGCACCTCAAAAGTGAGGTTGAGCCCCTTGCCGTCTTTTTCAAGCACGTCAACAACTCTCATGCTCTGTGTGTAATGCTTGAAACCTGCGGGGCAGATGCCGTTGAGGGCTCTTTCGCCTGCATGACCGAAGGGTGTGTGACCCAGGTCATGACCCAGAGCGATTGCCTCTGTAAGGTCGCTGTTGAGCATAAGAGCATCAGCGATTGTTCTGGCAATCTGGGAAACCTCAAGGGTATGGGTTAAACGGGTGCGGTAATAATCGCCCTCGGGTGAAAGAAAAACCTGCGTTTTGTGCTTAAGACGTCGGAAAGAGCTGCAATGGATAATCCTGTCACGGTCACGCTGAAAAGCGGTTCTGACGGGACATTCCTCCTCGGGACGGAGTCTGCCCTTGCTTTCGCAGGCAAAAGCCGCATAGGGAGAGAGAATTTCTTTTTCTCTTGCACAGGTGTTTTCACGGATTGACATCATATTTTTCACCCCTTCAATACTTAATACGGAATAATTCCGTCGATTCCTGCAATAAAATTGTGAACTTTTTGTTAACAATTAAAATGTTTATAAAAAGGGGATAAAAAGAGAACGAAACCGAAGCTTCGTTCTCCTGCAATTTACCAGATCTTCTTTGATGCGATGTCTGCAAGTGCGCTTGCGATGAATTCGTCAACGCTCTTTGCACCAAGGTCGCCTTCGCCTCTCTTGCGGATTGAAACCGCACCGTCTTCAATTTCCTTGTCGCCTACGAGAAGCATATAGGGAATCTTTTCAAGCTGTGCTTCACGGATTTTGTAGCCGATTTTTTCGCTTCTGTCGTCAACGGAAACTCTCATTCCGAGCTCTTCAAGCTTTGCGGCAACTTCCTTTGCATAAGCATGATGGCGGTCTGCGATGGGAAGAAGTCTTACCTGCTCGGGTGAAAGCCAGAGGGGAAGTGCACCCGCAAAGGTTTCAAGGATATAAGCAAGAGTTCTTTCGTAGCAGCCGAGGCTTGTTCTGTGGATGATATAGGGGAGCTTCTTCTGTCCGTCGGTGTCAACATAATACATACCGAACTTCTCTGCAAGAAGCATATCAATCTGGATTGTAACGATGGTGTCTTCCTTGCCGAAAACATTCTTGAACTGAATGTCGAGCTTGGGACCGTAGAATGCGGCTTCGTCGATGCCGATTTCGTAGTCTACGCCGAGATTGTCAAGGATTTTGCCCATTGTTTCCTGGGCGGAATTCCACTGTTCAGCGGTGCCTTCGTATTTAGCTGTGTTGTTGGGATCCCACTGCGAGAAACGGAATGTGCACTTGTCAAGCATACCGACCGTTCCGAGGAAATATTTGCAAAGGCTCAGGCAGCCCTTGAATTCTTCTTCAAGCTGGTCGGGACGGAGAACAAGATGTCCTTCCGAAATCGTGAACTGACGGACACGGATAAGACCGTGCATTTCACCCGAATCCTCGTTGCGGAAAAGGGTTGATGTTTCGCCGAGACGCATGGGAAGGTCACGGTAGCTTCTTGCACTGTTGAGATAAACCTGATACTGGAAGGGGCAGGTCATCGGGCGGAGTGCAAGGCATTCCTTCTCTTCATCGTCGGGGTCGCCGAGGATGAACATACCGTCACGGTAATGGTCCCAGTGACCTGAAATTCTGTAAAGATCTCTCTTTGCCATAAGGGGAGTTTTTGTGAGAAGATAGCCGTTTTTCTGCTCAACGTCTTCAACCCAGCGCTGAAGGAGCTGAACAACTCTTGCACCCTTGGGCATGAGAATGGGAAGACCCTGACCGATTGATTCAACCGTTGTGAAATATCCGAGCTCTCTGCCGATTTTGTTGTGGTCACGCTTCTTGGCTTCTTCAATTGCTTCAAGGTGAGCTTCGAGATCCTCTTTCTTTGTGAAAGCGGTGCCGTAAACTCTCTGGAGCATCTTGTTCTTTGAGTCGCCTCTCCAGTATGCACCCGTGCAGGATGTAAGCTTGAAAGCCTTGATTCTGCTTGTGTCGGGAATGTGAGGACCTGCACAGAGCTCGTCAAACTCGCCCTGCTTGTAGAATGAAATCTTTTCGCCGTTGTCGGAATGCTCTTTGATAAGCTCAACCTTGAAAGGCTCATTCTTTTCTTCCATCATTTTTATTGCATCTTCGGGGTCAAGCTCATATTTTTCAAGAGCAAGACCTTCCTTGACGATTTTCTTCATTTCAGCCTCGATTTTTTCAAGAACCTCGGGGGTGAAGGGTACGTCAACATCAAAATCATAGTAGAAGCCGTTATCGATTGCAGGACCGATTGCAAGCTTTGCGGTGGGGAAAAGTCTTTTTACTGCCTGTGCAAGAACGTGCGATGCGGTGTGGCGGAGTGCCCACTTGCCGTCTGCATCGTCAAAGGTGAGAATTTCAAGCTCGCAGTCTTTTTCGACGGGAGTTCTCAAATCGCAGACAACGCCGTTAATTTTGCAAACGCATGCAGCCTTGTAAAGACCCATGCCGAGGCTTTTTGCGATTTCCATAGCGGTTGTGCCGTTATCAAATTCCTTGATAACACCGCCCTTGAGGGTTACGTTAATCATGTATATCATTCCTTTCAAAATTTACAATTTATAAATTCGCAATTCGTAATGCGTAATTCGCAATTAAAGGTCTGCAATGCATAATATAATCGGTCATAGGCGCAGCCTATCCTTAACATTCCGTAAGGAATATATCACTTTCGAAGAAAATATCACATTGCATCGCAATATTTCACACACCGTCAGGTGTATATCACTTTTTGTGCACGGCACAAAAAATAAAAAGCTTCACCCTGCACAAAACAGGATGAAGCATAAAACTCCACGGTTCCACCCGTTATTCCGATAAAAAAATCGGCACTCGGCAGCCTTAACGCAGCTGATACGGCACACCTTGAATACGGCGGCACTCGGCAGGCGGTAGCGGAATGCGGGATTTTGCCGTTCTTTCAGCACGGGGAACGGCTCTCTGGAAAATCCTGATGCAAACAGCCTTCTGCTTCATCGATTTCGGATATTACAAATATATTATCACTCCTCATTCTCAAAGTCAATAGAAAAAGTGAGGAAAAATTCACAAAAAACTTGACAATATCCCTTTAAGAGTATAATATTAATACAATGGTGTTATATTGTGCCAAGAAGGGTGCATTTGCATCCGAAAACACCATTGGTTGATTTTTCATTAATTTTCTATATTGACTTATTCTTTGAAAAGTCACAAAAATTTCAAGCAAAAGGAGGAAACAACCATTAACACACAGGTGTCCCTTTGGATTTTAATTCTTGTTGCCGTTATCGGTGTAATAGGCATGGTACTCATGTTTATTCTCGGCGGTTTACATAGAAAGAAAATCGCTGAGGCAGCAATCGGCTCCGCTGAACAGGAAGCAAACAAAATCATCAGCGATGCAATGACAACTGCCGAAGCAAAGAAAAAAGAAGCCATCCTTGAAGCAAAGGATGAAATCCACAAGCAGAGAACCGAAACCGAAAAAGAGCTCCGTGAAAGACGCAATGAAGTTCAGCGTATGGAACGCAGAATCAATCAGAAGGAAGAAACTCTTGACAAAAAGAGCGAAAACCTCGAAAAGAAGGACGAAGTTCTCAACGGAAAAATCAAGGCTGCCGATGAACGCCTTGAAGAAATCGAAAGCATCAAAAAGAGCCAGTTTGAAATGCTCGAAAGAATTTCGGGCTTCACCAAGGAACAGGCTAAAGAGTATATTCTCAACGCTCTCGATGAAGACCTCAACCACGAAAAGGCTGTTAAAATTCAGGAAATCGAGCAGAAAACAAAAGACGAAGCAGACCAGATGGCAAGAGAGATTATCACAACCGCCATTCAGCGCTGCGCTGCCGACCATGTTGCAGAGGCAACGGTTTCCGTTGTTGCTCTTCCCAACGACGAAATGAAGGGCAGAATCATCGGCCGTGAAGGCAGAAACGTAAGAACACTCGAAATGATTACGGGTGTTGACCTTATTATTGACGACACTCCCGAAGCTATCACCGTTTCAAGCTTCGACCCCGTTCGCAGAGAAATTGCAAGACTCACTCTTGAAAAGCTCATTGCAGACGGCAGAATTCACCCCGCAAGAATCGAAGAGATGTACGAAAAAGCAAAGCGTGAGGTTGAAACAACCATCAAGCAGACCGGTGAACACGCTCTCATCGATGCAGGCGTAAACAACGTTCATCCCGAAATCGTTAAGCTTATCGGTAAGCTCAGATACCGCACAAGCTACGGTCAGAATGTACTTAACCATTCACTCGAAGTTTCCTATATCGCAGGTCTTATGGCTTCGGAACTTGGCACCGATGTAAAGACCGCAAAGCGTGCAGGCTTGCTTCATGATATCGGTAAGGCTCTTGACCACGAAATGGATGGCTCACACGTTGACCTCGGCGTTGAATTCGCAAAGAGATATAAAGAAAACGAAAACATTCTTCACGCAATCAAGGCTCACCACGGTGAGGTTGAGGCGAAAACAATCACGGCAATCCTTGTTCAGGCTGCTGACGCAATTTCCGCAGCAAGACCCGGTGCAAGACGTGAGGATGTTCAGAACTATATCAAGCGTCTTGAAAAGCTTGAAGAAATCGCAAACTCCTTTGAAGGTGTTGAGCGTTCATTTGCAATTCAGGCAGGCCGTGAAGTCAGAATTATGGTTAAGCCCGAGGTTGTTAACGACGATAAGATGGTGCTTCTTGCAAGAGATGTTGCCAAAAAGATCGAGGACAGCATGGAATATCCCGGTCAGATTAAAGTTAACCTTATCAGAGAAAGCAGAACCATCGACTACGCAAAATAATATCAAATGGGCTGCCTAATACGCAGCCCTTAACTTTTTGAAAGGGAGAAAAGAATGAATATTCTCGTTATCGGTGACGTTGTTTCGTCAATAGGATGCGAATTCCTGCGGAATGTGCTGCCGTCATTCAAAAGGCTCAAGGGAATAGATTTCTGCATTGCAAACGGCGAAAATTCCGCCGTGGGCAACGGCATCACTCCCTTTTCGGCACAGTATCTTTTCGACAGCGGCGTTGATTTTATTACAACGGGCAACCATGTTTACCGCCGCAGGGAAGTTTATGAAATGCTCGATGAGCGTGACGATATCATAAGACCCGCAAACTTCAGCAAGGGCAATCCGGGCAAGGGATATTCCGTTGTTGACATGGGCTTTGCGAAGATTGCGGTCATAAACCTTGCAGGCATGGTTTATATGGACAGATGCGACAATCCTTTCAAGGTGATTGATGAAATTCTGCCCGAAATTTCCGACTGCAAAATAAAGCTGGTTGATTTTCATGCGGAGGCAACCGCAGAAAAAGGGGCAATGGGCTTTTATCTTGACGGAAAGGTGTCCGCCGTTTTCGGCACTCACACCCATGTCATGACAAACGATGCCCGAATTCTGCCAAACGGCACGGCATACATCACGGATATCGGAATGACGGGACCGAAGAATTCCGTTCTCGGAGTCAAGCCCGAAATTTCGATTGAGTGGCTTAAAACAGGTATGCCTGCAAGATTTGACACAGCCGACGGCGAGTGCATTCTGAACGGCTGTATTATTGAAATTGACAACAGAACGGGCAAGGCGTTGAGCGTTGAGCCCGTTACCATAGAGTGATTTTATGCAAAAATTATTGAGCTATATGCGTTCCGCTTGTCAGCAGTATGACATGATAAAAGACGGCGACAGAATAGCCGTTGGTGTGTCGGGCGGCAAGGATTCCGTTGCGTTGCTTGCGGCAATGGCGGATTTACGCAGATTTTATCCCGCAAAATTCGAGCTCGTTGCAATCACCCTCGACCCCCGATTCGGCGGGGTTGACGGCGATTACAGCGAGATTGAGGAGCTTTGCAAAAAGCTTGACGTTGAATACCATATAAAACGCACGCAGCTTGCGGAGGTTATTTTTGACATCCGAAAAGAGAGCAATCCCTGCAGTCTTTGTGCCCGCATGAGAAGGGGAGCACTCCATGATGCTTCAAAGGAGCTGGGCTGCAACAAAATCGCACTCGGTCATCACCTTGACGACGTTGCGGAAACGTTCATAATGAACCTTTTCAACGGCGGCACGCTGGACTGCTTTATGCCCGTGACGTATCTTTCACGCAAGGATATTTATATGATAAGACCGATGATTTTTGCCCGTGAAAGCGACTGTGCAAGGGTGGTACGCAGAGGAGAATTGCCCACGGTCAAGAGCAAATGCCCCGCCGACGGCACAACCGAAAGGCAGGAGGTCAAGGAGTTTTTAAATTCCCTCGAGAAGAAATACGGCAATGTGCGTGAAAAAATTCTCGGAGCAATGCAGCGCAAAGAAATCAACGGTTATTAATATGGAATTACCTAAAAGAAAGCAAAACAGACTAAAAGGTTATGATTATTCCCAAAACGGAGTGTATTTTTTAACTGTTTGTATTAAAGACAAAGAATGTATATTAGGCAGGATTGTAGGGGACGGCGTCCTCGACGTCCCGCAGATGATTCTTTCGGATTACGGTAAGATTGTAGAGAACCGCATTGACGAAATACAAAGGACATATGAAAATATAACAATTCAAAATTATGTTGTTATGCCCAATCATGTCCACTTGTTGATTTTGCTTTACTCTGACGAAAATGTTTTAAAGGAAAACGTTTCAAAATCGGTACAAAATAATGAGATAGCAAAATTGGTTTCAACAATGAAAAGGTTTATCAACAGAGAAATCGGCTTTAATATATGGCAACGTTCATACCATGACCATGTTGTTCGAACAGAGGCGGCTTATAATACGATTTGGGAATATATTGATAATAATCCTGCAAGATGGCGGGAAGATTGCTATAATAAGGAATAAATTGTGCAGCGTTGCTGCACCCGGGACGTCGAGGACGCCGTCCCCTACACAAATATTCAGGAGGATTTTAATGATTTTATCGGATAAAACATTAATAAAAATGATTGAGGACAAAAGTCTTGTTGCAGAGCCCATTGAGCCCGCACAGATTCAGCCCGCAAGCATTGACATAAGACTCGGCAACACCTTCAGCATCGTCAAGGATTCCTCAACGGGTATAATCAACCTTGAGGACAAGATTGAATATGAAACAATCGAAACAGATACTTATGTTTTGCTGCCGGGACAGTTTGTTCTTGCAACAACCATGGAATATTTTGAGCTTCCCGACGATTTGACTGCATTTGTTGAGGGCAGAAGCTCCCTCGGAAGAATGGGTCTGTTCATTCAGAATGCAGGCTGGGTTGACCCCGGCTTCAAGGGCGAAATCACCCTCGAATTGTTTAACGCAAACCGCTGTGCAATCGAGCTCAAGGCAGGCCGCAGAGTAGGTCAGCTTGTTTTTGCAAAAATGGACGAAAAAGCACTCAACCCCTACAGAGGCAAGTACCAGGGTCAGAGAGGTGCAACAGGTTCAAGAGTGTTTATGGATAAGGAGATAAAATGAGAAAAACCGAATTGTTAAAAAACGTTGCTAATTTGTTTGATTTCAAAACCCTTACCGATAAAAACGGCAACGAGTATGTGGTTTATGCCGATTCAAAAATCACCGAAACAGATTTTGATATCGAGGATAAAACTCAATTTGAGGCTCTTGAAACCCACGTTCATCTGATTGATAATGTAAAAAAGAATGATTTCAATGATTTGGTTGAAATAGGCAGAATTCTGGGCAAAACCCAATTGAACGCACTTAAAACAAAATACCCCGACAAGGAATTCTGTGTTTTTGTGACGGTTGATGTCGGTGAATCAATGATAATCAGATTTCATCAGGTTTGGGAAAACGAGCCTGTTTATTATAGACCCGATGACTTCAATTCGGATAAAACAAAAGTGTTGATGTTTAGAAAATAAATCTTTTTACGGAAGGATGACATATATGAAATACGCAGTTATACTTTATGACGGAATGGCGGATTATCCCGTTCCCGCACTTGACGGCAAAACTCCCATGGAGCTTGCAAAAAAGCCCAATTTTGATGCTCTTGCAAAGAAGGGCAGAGTGGGTCTTGTCAAAACCGTTGCCGACGGTCTGAAACCCGGCAGCGACGTTGCAAATTTAAGCGTTCTCGGCTATGACCCCAAGGTCTGCTACACAGGCCGCTCACCCCTTGAAGCGGTCAGCATCGGCGTTAAGATGAAGGACACAGACGTTGCCCTCCGCTGTAACGTTGTTACATTGAGCGACGAAGAAAACTACGAAGACAAAACCATGATAGACTATTCCGCAGGAGATATCTCCAGCGAGGATGCGGCGGAAATCATCAAAACCGTTCAGGAGCATTTCGGCAACGATGAATTCAGATATTACAACGGCGTAAGCTACCGTCATTGCCTTATCTGGAACAACGGCACAACGGATTTGGGTAAAATGACTCCTCCCCATGATATTTCGGGCAGAGTGGTCGGCGAATATCTTTCAACCGCACCCAACGCCGAAAAGCTTATTGCGATGATGAAGGAAAGCTATGACCTTCTCAAAGACCACCCCGTAAACAAAAAGAGAATTGCAGAGGGCAAGGCTCCCGCAAACTCAATCTGGCTCTGGGGTGAGGGCAGCAAGCCCGCTCTTTCGGATTTCGAAGAAACCTACGGCGTAAAGGGCAGCATTGTTTCCGCCGTTGACCTGCTTAAGGGCATCGCAATCTGTGCAGGCATGGGCGTGCCCGAGGTTGAGGGTGCAACAGGCTATATTGACACAAACTTTGAGGGCAAGGCACAGGCTGCCGTTGAGGAATGGAAAAACGGCAAGGATTTGGTTTATATCCATATCGAAGCTCCCGACGAATGCGGTCACAGAAACGAGCCCGAAAACAAAATCAGAGCAATCGAGCTTATCGACGAAAGAGTTCTTCCCATTGTTCTCGATTATCTCAACAACTGCGGAGAGGATTATAAAATTATGATTCTTCCCGACCACCCCACACCCATTGTAACAAAAACTCACGCATCCGACCCCGTGCCCTTTATGATTTACCATAAAAACGGCGAGGTTGAGGGCGTTGACACAATAAATGAAACAACAGCCAAGGCAACAGGCGATTTTGTTGAAGTCGGCTGCGGACTTATGAAAGAATTTTTGGAGGCATAAAAATGAGCTACAAGATTAACACAAAATGTATTTTGAGCGGTTATTCACCCAAAAACGGTGAGCCCAGACAGGTGCCCGTATATCAGAGCACAACCTATAAATATGATTCAAGCGTTGAAATGGGCAAGCTTTTCGACCTTGAAGCTTCGGGTTATTTCTATACCCGCCTTGCAAACCCCACAAACGATGCCGTTGCCGCAAAGATTGCCGACCTTGAAGGCGGCGTAGGCGCAATGCTCACTTCATCGGGTCAGGCCGCATCCTTCTATTCGATTTTCAACATCGCAGGTGCAGGCGACCATGTTATCAGTGCATCAACAATCTACGGCGGCACATTCAATCTTTTCAACGTAACAATGAGAAAGCTCGGCATTGATTTTACCTTCGTAAGCCCCCAGGCAACCGAAGAGGAGCTTAATGCGGCTTTCAGACCCAACACAAAGGCAGTTTTTGCGGAGTCGCTTTCAAATCCCGCACTTGAAGTGCTTGATTTCGAAAAATTCGTAAATGCCGCCCATTCACACGGCGTGCCCCTCATCATCGACAACACCTTCCCCACACCCGTTAACTGCCGTCCCTTTGAGCTTGGTGCGGATATCGTTATCCACTCAACAACAAAGTATATGGACGGTCACGCAACGAGCGTCGGCGGCGTAATCGTTGACGGCGGCAAGTTTGACTGGACACAGAATGACAAATTCCCCGGACTCACAACTCCCGACGATTCATACCACGGCATCACCTACACCGAGCGTTTCGGCAATGCCGCATACATCACAAAGTGCATGGCACAGCTCATGCGTGACCTCGGCTCAATTCCCTCACCCATGAACGCATTCCTTCTCAACCTCGGTCTTGAAACCCTTCCCCTGCGAGTTGAAAGACATTGCTCAAACGCACTCAAGGTTGCGGAATTCATCCGTGACAGCGGCTGTGCAATTGAGGTTACCTATCCCGGCATGAAGGGCAGCAAGGGCTATGAGCTTGCACAGAAATATATGCCCGAAGGTACAAGCGGCGTAATTTCGTTCAGAATCAAGGGCGGCAGAGATGCTGCAACAAAGTTCATGGACAGCCTTCAGATTGCGGAAATCGCAACCCACGTTGCAGACGCACGCACCTGCTGCCTCCACCCCGCAAGCACAACTCACCGCCAGCTTACCGCACAGGAGCTTATCAACTGCGGAATTTCCGATGACCTTATCCGTCTTTCGGTCGGTATTGAGCACGTTGACGATATCATTGCAGACGTTAAGCAGGCTCTTGAAAAATCACAGGCATAATTAAACAGAATGCAAAACACCCGATAAACCGTAAAAAGTTTATCGGGTGTGTTTTTTCAGAATTTTAAAACTTTATATCCCATTGGATACGGCTCGGCTTCGGGATTGTCGATGAAGGTTTTCAGCAGATGATAAAACTCAAAGGTTTTCGGCTCATAGCCGTTTTTCGTTTCCCAGTTGCGAAGATGCACCTCGCTTTTGAGCAGAGTTATCAAATCGCCGTTTTCATCGGGATATGACTGCGTGTGAACATAATCAAAATCGGGCAGACGGTATGCCTCGGCAAAATCCTCGGCGGTCATGTCATCTTTGAGAAATGCACAGCGGTCATTTTCGAGCAGCCAGTTGCATAATTCCTGCTTGAATTCGGCTTCGGTGAGCAGCTTTGAAATCATTTTTCGATTCCGAGCTCCTTGCAGCAGTCGGCAACGATTTTCTGCATTGCATCCATCTTTCTTTCCATATCCGCAACAAGCTCAAACTGGGTGCGGCAGCGGACAAGATTGTGCTCGGGATATTCGGTCTTGAAGTAAACGTCGCCGTTGATGAAGTCGCCGAGGAATCTCATGCCGCATTCAAGAGTCATGAGCTTTGAGGAGAATGCAAGCTGCTCAATCTCGTTTTTGGTAAGGCTTTCGCCTGCGGCTGAAAGATAGCCGAGAGTGTATGCCGCAAAGTTTTCAAGGCTCAATGAAACCTTCGAAAGGTCTTTTTCGTCCTCTGCGGCGGTGTTTGCACCGAAACGAATGCTGTCGCCGAAATCATAGAGCGAAAGTCCGGGCATAACCGTATCAAGGTCAACAACGCAGATGCCTTCGTTTGTTTCGTTGTCAAACATAACGTTGTTGAGCTTTGTGTCATTGTGGGTAACACGAAGGGGCAGTTCGCCCGCATTCAGCATATCGATAAGCACCGAGCAATCCTTTTCACGGGCAAGAACAAACTCAATTTCAGCCTCGGCTTCGGCAGCTCTGCCCGACAGGTTATCCGCAACAGCCTTTTTGAAATCGGCAAATCTTGAAACCGTGTTGTGGAAGTTGGGGATTGTTTCTGTCAGACTTTCAATGGGGTAGTCGGCAAGAATTCTCTGGAAATTGCCGAATGCCTTTGCAGCGTTGAAGAAAACCTCTGTGTTTTCAACGCTCTGGCAGGAATGTGCACCGCTGATGAAGTTGTAGCATCTCCAGAAACGGTTTTCGCCGTCGATATAGTAGGGCTTGCCGTCCTTTGCGGGGATAACGTAAAGGCATTCTCTCTCAACGTCGCCGCCGTTTGCAAGCACATATTCACGCATATATTTCGTAACGCCCATAACGTTTTCCATGAGAGCTTCGGGCTGCTTGAAAACATAGGTGTTAAGCTCCTGAACAAGATATTTGTTGAGCTTGCCGTTTTCCTCACGGAATGAGAATGTGTATGTATTGTTTATGTGACCGTCGTGAAGCTGGTCTGTGTTTTCAAGAGTTCCTTCAAACTGAAACGCACCGAGAAGCTCTGCAACATTATTGATTGTGTTATCCATATGAATTACACCTTTCTGAAAATTATGTCACCGAAAAATTCGGGTCGGTGAAAGTCGGGATTTTCTGTTTTGACGGGAAAATGCGAGCCGTAGTGGGGGAATTCGGTTTTGTCGCCGCATTTATAGAAATTGCCCTTGATTTTTGTTTCACGGAGCACAAAATCCGTGCCGTAGAGGGCGGAAATGAAGCTTTCGGGGATGAGAATATCAACGCCCCATGCCTTTTCGCCGTCTGCTTCGATTTCCATGGGCGAAATGACGGGCTCAAGGTCGGTTAACTCCTTGATAAAAACCCTGTCCTCACGGCAGGTGCCGATTTGCGAAAGATAAACGCCGTTTTTATTGACCTCGAAGTTGATGTATCTCTTGTCGCCGTCAACGGGCAAAAGGAAAAGCTCAAGGCAGCTGTCGGTATAGACGGGCTCGTCACGCTTTGTGCATACGCAGCGGGGATTTTCTTCCCAAGACCATAAAAGAGCGTGAATTCCCTCACACTCAACGCCGAAAAGGGCGGCACGGCTTTCGGGTTTATAGCCGTTTTCGTCCCACATAAATGAGTCAATCGCCGCAACGGGAAAATCCCTTGCCTCGGCGGCGGACTTATAAATCGGAGCAATGTATTCCAGAATTATCCCTCCGTATTATATTTATATTATTAAAACATTATACTATAGTGTTGTGAAATAGTCAACAAATAAAAACGGGTACGGCGAAAACCGTACCCGTTTGAAATTACATAGCTTCAACGATTGCCTTTGTATCTCTTGCGATAACGAGCTCTTCGTTAGTGGGAAGAACATAAACCTTAACCTTTGAGTTTGCGGTTGAGATTTCGCCTTCCTTGCCTCTTCTCATGATTTCGTTTGCTTCTGCGTCAAGCTCAACGCCGAGGTAGCTTAAGTTGTTGCAAACGTCTGCACGAAGGTCAATTGTGTTTTCGCCGATGCCGCCTGTGAATACGATTGCGTCAACGCCGTCCATTGCTGCAACGTAGCTGCCGATGAGCTTGCGTACCTGATACTTCTGGATGCTTCTTGCAAGGTGAGCTCTTTCGTTGCCTGCTGCTTCTGCTGCGGAAACGTCACGGTCGTCGCTGCCTACGCCCGAAATACCGAGAACGCCCGACTTCTTGTTGAGGATTGTGTCGGTTTCGGCGGGAGTCCAGCCTTCCTTCTGCTGAAGGTAGGTGATAACGGAGGGGTCAACCGCACCGCAGCGTGTGCCCATGATGAAGCCGTCGAGGGGAGTAAGACCCATGCTGGTGTCGATGCACTTGCCGCCCTTAACAGCGGTGATTGATGAGCCGTTGCCGAGGTGGCAGGTAACGATTTTGAGGTCCTTGATGTCCTTGCCCATAACCTCTGCGCAGCGTGCACTTACGAAACGGTGTGATGTTCCGTGGAAGCCGTAGCGGCGAACCTGATATTTTTCATAATATTCATAGGGAACGGGGAAAATATATGCTTCGGGGGGCATTGTTGAGTGGAATGCGTTATCGAAAACAACAACCTGGGGAAGGTCTGCACCGAAAACGTCAACGCAGGCTCTGATGCCCTGAATGTGAGCGGGGTTGTGAAGGGGAGCAAGGTCGCAAAGGCTTTCGATTCCTTCGATAACCTTGTCTGTTACGAGCATGCTTTCGTTGAAGAGAGCACCGCCCTGAACAACTCTGTGACCGATAGCGGAAATTTCGCCGAGGTCGTCGATTACCTTGTAGTCGCCCTCTGTGAGAGCCTTTTTAACCTGAAGGAAAGCTTCGGTGTGATTGCTCATTAATACAGGTGTTTCGAATTTTTCGCCGTTTACCGAACCGCCGATAAAGCTGTCTGCGTTACCGATTTTTTCGCAGTTGCCCTTTGCAAGAACGGTTTCGTTTTCCATGTCGAAAAGCTGATACTTGAGGGATGAGCTTCCGCAGTTAATAACAAGAATTTTCAATTTTAACACTCCTATAGTGAATATTTGCTTGATTTTAAGCCGTCATCTGTTATATTATATAACTATCAGGAAAAATTTTCAAGTATTAATTACAATAATCTTAAATTGAGAAAGGTGCAAAAATGAAGGTTGCGGGAATTATAGCCGAATATAATCCGTTCCATAACGGACACGCTTTGCTTGCTCAAAAAGCAAGGGAGGCGGGGGCAACCCATGTTGTTGCCGTTATGAGCGGCAATTTTGTTCAGAGGGGCGAGCCTGCAATTATGCACCATTCGGTGCGGACAAGAGCTGCACTTGAAAGCGGAGTTGACCTTGTTTTGCAGCTGCCGTCTGTCTATGCAGTTTCCTCTGCACAGAGCTTTGCACGGGCAGGAGCTGAAATCCTTGACGGCACGGGCTGCGTTGATTGGCTGGTATTCGGCAGCGAATGCGGCAGCACCGAAATGATAACCGAAGCCGCAGAGCTGGTATATTCCGACGAAATAAAACCGCTGATTACTGCAGAGCTCGAAAAAGGAATCACCTTTGCGGCGGCAAGAGAAAATGCCCTGCGTAAAATCAACCCCGGATTTGCGGATATAATCCAAAGCCCCAATAATATATTGGGCGTTGAGTATGCGGCAGCGTTGAAAAAAATCGGCAGCAAAATCAGCCCCGTGACATTTGCGAGAGTCGGAGCGGAGCACGATTCAAAAGAAGCAATCGGCTCGATTGCCTCTGCATCGATGATAAGAGAAGCCGTTAAAAGTGGCGAAAATTTTGCGGATTTTGTGCCCGAAAAGGCGGCGGAGCTTTATTCGGATGCCGCATTATCGGACATAAAGCTCATTGAAAACGCAATATTATATAAAATGAAAACCACAACCGCACAGGCTCTGTTGTTTGCACCCGATGTGAGCGAGGGCATCGAAAACAGGATTGTTTCGGCGGCAAAAGAGGCGAAAAGCCTTGACGGATTATATAGTATTGCCAAAACAAAGAGATATACTCATGCCCGAATCCGCAGGATTATCATGAACCATTTTCTGTGCGTAACCGCCGCCGACCTTGCCCTTCCCGTGCCGTATATTCGTGTTACGGGCTTCAACGAAAAGGGTGCGGAGCTTATCAGAATGATGAAAAACACGGCAAATCTGCCTGTTATAACCAAGGCTGCGGATATTCCGCAGGCGGGCGAAAATGCACAAAGAATATTTTCTCTTGAGTGCACGGCGGGCGAAATTTTTTTGCTCTGTATGCCCGAAAATGCACGGAATGCTGCAGAAAAATCGTTCAGACCGATTATTATATAACATTATATTACAGAGAGTATTCCCGTTGTTTCCGAAAACTGAAAATTTCCAAGGCAGCCGAGAGGCTGTCTTTTTTTATCTGCGACAGATAGACAATTTTAACAAAGCGCAAAAAATAATTAACAAAAATTATTCCAAAAAATGCTGAAATTTCGTATGAATGCACAAGAATTTATTTTTCAGAAAAGTTTTTATATAAAAAGGGTTGACATATTGACAAGGCAAGATTATAATGTTACCCTGCATATTATACTGGAATTTAATACCCTATAATTTAGTCTTATTTTGCGTTTAAATAATTATTTTATAGGGGAGTTCCAAAGCAAATTTTTTCGGCTTTCCACATGGAATGGAAGATTTAAAGAAACGGAGTGATTTAGCCTAATGCTGAAAATGAATCCCGTTAAACGCGGAAGCTGCACACGCATGAGCTTCGGAAAAATCAATGAGGTTATGGATATGCCCAACCTCATCGAAATCCAGAAGGCCTCCTATAAGTGGTTCATCGAAACCGGTCTTAAGGAAGTTTTCCGTGATATGGCGGATATCACGGACTACACAGGCAACTGGGTGCTCAGCTTTGTTGATTACCGAATGGACGACAAGCCCAAGTATACCGTTCGCGAATGCAAAGAGCGCGACGCTACTTACGCTGCTCCCATGAGAGTAACCGTGCGTTTACAGAACAAAGAAACAGGCATCATCAAAGAGTCCGAGGTCTTCATGGGTGATTTCCCGATTATGACCGACAGCGGTACATTCGTTATCAACGGTGCGGAACGTGTTATTGTTTCACAGCTCGTTCGTTCGCCCGGTGTATATTACGGAATGACCCACGACAAGACCGGTATCGAGCTTTACACAAGCACAATCAACCCCAACAGAGGTGCATGGCTTGAGTACGAAACCGATCCCAACGACATTTTCTATGT
Source organism: Clostridia bacterium (assembly GCA_017473165.1). Taxonomy (GTDB): domain Bacteria; phylum Bacillota; class Clostridia; order Oscillospirales; family Acutalibacteraceae; genus CAG-177. The sequence goes on from JAFUNA010000023.1 coordinate 71,908, forward strand.
ACGCATCGACAAAAACAGAAAAATTTACATCACTGCGTTTATCCGTGCTCTCGGCTTAAGCTCAAACGATGATATCCGCCGCTTCTTCGGCGAGGATAACAAGCTTGAAGCCACAATGGAGAAGGATGAAACAAGAAATACGGAAGAAGCCCTCATGGAAGTTTTCAAAAAGCTTCGTCCCGGCGAGCCCGTAACTCTTGAGTCTGCACAGCAGCACATCGACAATCTCTTCTTCGATCCTCACAGATATGATATTTCCAGAGTGGGCCGCTATAAATATAACAAAAAGCTTTCAATGCTCAACCGCCTTCCCGGCTGCACGGTTGCACAGCCCGTTATCTCCGAATACACAGGCGAGCTTCTTGCAGAGCCCGGTGAAGTTCTGACCAAGCAGAAGGCTCTCGAAATAGAGCAGGCAGGCGTTATGCGTGTTGTTGTTGCCTGCGAGGACGGCAGCGAGCTGTTCGTCATTTCAAACGGCATGGTAGAGCCCGCCGCTCTCCTGCCCGAATCAATCACAAAGGCCGAGCTTGACGAAATCGGCATCAACGAAAAGGTACGCTTCTCCGTTCTTCACGAGGTTATCGAGAAGTGCGGCGACGACAAGGCTGCTCTCCTTGCAGAAATGGCAGAGCGCTGCGACGACCTTATTCCCAAGCACATCATCGTTGACGATATCTTTGCATCCGTCAACTATGTCAACTGCCTCACAAAGCATGTAGGTAACGTTGACGATATCGACCATCTGGGCAACAGAAGAATCCGCTCCGTAGGCGAGCTTCTTCAGAACCAGTTCAGAATCGGTCTTGCAAGAATGGAAAGAGTTGTTCGTGAAAGAATGGCTATCCAGGCACAGGAGGACGAGGATAAGATTACTCCGCAGACTCTTATCAACATCCGTCCCGTTATGGTTGCAATCAAGGAATTCTTCGGTTCATCACCCCTTTCACAGTTCATGGACCAGACAAACCCCCTTGCAGAGCTTACTCACAAGCGCCGTCTTTCGGCTCTCGGCCCCGGCGGTCTTTCAAGAGACCGTGCAGGCTTCGAAGTTCGTGACGTTCACTATTCTCACTACGGCAGAATGTGCCCCATCGAAACTCCCGAAGGTCCCAACATCGGTCTTATTTCCTACCTTGCAACTTTCGCAAAAATCAACGAATACGGCTTCATCGAAGCTCCTTACAGAAAAATCGACAAGGCAACAGGCGTTGTTCTTGACGAGGTTGAATACATGACTGCTGACGCAGAGGACGATTTCATTGTTGCACAGGCTAACGAGTCCCTCGATGAAAACAACCGCTTCGTCAGAGAAAAAATCACCGCAAGACACAGAGATGAGTTCATCGAAATCGACAACACAAGAGTTGACTACATGGACATCTCTCCCAAGATGGTTGTTTCCGTTGCAACCGCAATGATTCCCTTCCTTGAAAACGACGACGCAAACCGTGCTCTCATGGGCTCGAATATGCAGCGTCAGGCAGTTCCCCTGCTCAAGACCTGTGCTCCCATCGTCGGAACAGGTATGGAATACAAGGCAGCCGTTGACTCCGGCGTTACCGTTCTTGCAAAGGATGCAGGTATCGTAACAAAGGTTTGTGCGGATTCAATCACAATCAAGCACGATGACGGCGAAAGCAGATACTATGAGCTCATCAAGTTCATGCGCTCCAACCAGGGCACCTGCATCAACCAGAGACCCATCGTTGAGGTTGGTCAGAGAGTTCAGAAGGGCGAGGTTATTGCCGACGGTCCCGCAACCGATCACGGCGAAATCAGCCTTGGCAAGAACGCTCTCGTAGGCTTCATGACCTGGGAAGGCTATAACTACGAAGACGCCGTTCTTATCAACGAAAAACTCGTTCGTGACGATGTTTACACATCCGTTCACATTGAAGAATACGAAACCGAAGCAAGAGATACAAAGCTCGGACCCGAAGAAATCACCAGAGATATTCCCAACGTCGGCGAGGATGCACTCGGCAACCTTGACGAAAGAGGTATTATAAGAATCGGTGCAGAGGTTCACTCCGGCGATATCCTTGTAGGCAAGGTTACTCCCAAGGGTGAAACCGAGCTTACCGCAGAAGAAAGACTTCTCCGTGCAATCTTCGGCGAAAAGGCAAAGGAAGTAAGAGATACTTCCCTCAAGGTTCCCCACGGCGAATACGGTATCGTTGTTAACGTTGAGGTGTTCACAAGAGAAAACAGCGATGAGCTGTCACCCGGCGTAAACAAGGTTGTCCGCTGCTACATTGCCCAGAAGCGTAAGCTTTCAGTCGGCGACAAGATGGCGGGCCGCCACGGTAACAAGGGTGTTGTTTCAAGAATTCTTCCCCAGGAAGATATGCCCTTCCTTCCCGACGGTACTCCTCTTGATATCGTTCTTAACCCCCTCGGCGTTCCCTCCCGAATGAACATCGGTCAGGTTCTCGAGGTTCACCTCGGCTTTGCTGCAAGAAATCTCGGCATCAACGTCATGACTCCCGTTTTCGACGGTGCTCATGAGCAGGATATCACCGAGGCTTTCAAGGAAGCAAACCGCATCGCAATGGAAAAGGCAGAAAAAGAAGCTGCCGAAAAGGGTGTTGAATTCAATCCCGAAACAGTTCCCCAGCTTCGCCTTGACTGTAAATCAATTCTCACCGACGGCAGAACCGGCAGACAGTTCGATAACCCCGTAACCGTCGGCGTTATGTACTACCTCAAGCTCCATCACCTTGTTGACGATAAGATTCACGCCCGTTCAACAGGTCCCTACTCACTTGTTACACAGCAGCCTCTGGGCGGTAAAGCACAGTTCGGCGGTCAGCGTTTCGGTGAAATGGAAGTTTGGGCACTCGAGGCTTACGGCGCTGCTTACACACTTCAGGAAATCCTTACCGTTAAGTCGGACGACGTTGTGGGCAGAGTCAAGACCTACGAGGCAATCGTTAAGGGTAAAAACGTACCCACACCCGGTATCCCCGAATCCTTCAAGGTTCTCATCAAGGAACTTCAGGCACTTGCACTTGACATCAAGGTTCTTGATGAAAACAACGAAGAAATTGACCTTCGTCAGTCCTTTGATAATGACGATGTCGGTTTTGTTTCGGATGACAAGGCATTCCAGAATGTCAACGATGCCGAGCAGAGCGAAGACTTCATGATTGATGAAGACAGCGAAGATAACGACATCTTTATCAGAGATACAGATGACGATGAGGTTTACGAAGATATGGGCGATGAGCTCGATATGGGCGATTTCGGCTTTGACTTTGAAACTTCAGAGGACGATTATGATTAATCGCCGATTTAAAAACTACGGAAGGGGCATTGTTTGATGGAAAATATTGAATCCAACAGCAATCTTACGTTTGAATCCATAAAAATCGGCCTTGCTTCGCCCGACCAGATCAGAGAATGGTCCTACGGCGAGGTAAAGAAGCCCGAAACCATAAACTACAGAACTCTCAAGCCCGAAAAGGACGGTCTTTTCTGCGAAAAGATTTTCGGACCACAGAAGGACTGGGAGTGCCACTGCGGAAAGTACAAAAGAATCCGCTATAAGGGCAAAATCTGCGAACGCTGCGGTGTTGAAGTAACAAGAGCAAAGGTTCGCCGTGAGAGAATGGGTCATATCGAGCTTGCAACACCCGTTTCTCACATCTGGTATTTCAAGGGTATTCCCTCAAGAATGGGTCTTATCCTTGACATATCACCCAGAGATCTTGAAAAGGTTCTCTATTTCGCAAAGCACATCGTTATCGATCCCGGCGATACACCTCTTGAAAAGTATCAGACTCTTGACGAGAAGGATTACGAAGAGTATCGCCTCAGATATGAGGACGATTTCAGAGCAGGCATGGGCGCAGAAGCAATCAAAGAGCTCCTTGCAGAAATCGACCTCGACGACCTCTCCGCAAAGCTGAAGGACGAAATGGAATCGGCTTCGGGACAGAAGAAGGCAAAGGCTCTTAAACGCCTTGAGGTTGTTGAAGCATTCAGACAGTCCGGCAACAGACCCGAATGGATGATTCTCGACGTTATTCCCGTAATTCCTCCCGAAATCAGACCCATGGTTCAGCTTGAAGGCGGCAGATTCGCAACCTCCGACCTCAATGACCTTTACAGACGTGTTATCAACAGAAACAACCGTCTTGCAAAGCTCATGGAGCTCGGCTCACCCGAAATCATCATCAGAAACGAAAAGAGAATGCTTCAGGAAGCTGTTGACGCCCTTATCGATAACGGCAGACGCGGCAGACCCGTAACAGGTCCCAACAACAGAGCTCTCAAATCGCTTTCCGATATGCTCAAGGGTAAGCAGGGACGCTTCAGACAGAACCTTCTCGGTAAGCGTGTTGACTACTCGGGCCGTTCGGTTATCGTTGTCGGCCCCGAACTCAAGCTTTATCAGTGCGGTCTTCCCAAGGAAATGGCTCTTGAGCTCTTCAAGCCCTTCGTAATGAAGCGTCTTGTTGAAACCGAGGTTGCAGGCAACGTTAAGTCAGCCCGCAAGATGGTTGAACGCTCAAATCCCGCTGTTTGGGATGCACTTGAAGTTGTTATCAAGGACCACCCCGTTATGCTGAACCGTGCTCCCACGCTTCACAGACTCGGTATCCAGGCATTTGAGCCCGTTCTTGTTGAAGGCAGAGCAATCAGACTTCATCCTCTGGTATGTACCGCTTTCAACGCCGACTTCGACGGTGACCAGATGGCTGTTCACGTTCCTCTTTCGGCAGAGGCACAGGCAGAAGCACGCTTCCTTATGCTTGCTGCAAACAACCTCCTCAAGCCCTCTGACGGACGTCCCGTTGCAGTTCCCACACAGGATATGATTCTGGGTTCGTATTACCTTACAATGGTTAACAACAACAACCCCGAAAACTCCGATTACAATCCCGATGACCCGTTTGAGCCCGGTGCCCGCAGAGAGGCAAAGGACGAAAACGGCGAGCTCGTTAAGGACGAAAACGGTAATCAGATATATATTTATAACACTTACACAAGCGTTGACGAGGCTATGATGGCATATGATGAAGGCGATATCGGTCTTCACGTTGACATCAGAATCCGTATGAGCAAGGAAGTTAACGGCGAAACCGTTACAAAGCTCGTAACAACAACACTCGGTAAGATTATCTTCAATAATCCCGTTCCCCAGGATCTCGGATTCATTGACAGAACAAATCCCGACAATATCTTCACTCCCGAAATCGATATCCTTGTCAACAAGAAGGTTCTCGGCAAGATTATCGACAAGTGCATCAAGGTACACGGCACAGCAACCGCAGCCGATGTTCTTGACAAGATTAAGGCACAGGGCTACAGATATTCAACACGAAGCGGTATCACCGTTGCCGTTATCGACGCAACCATTCCTCCCCAGAAGAAGGCTCTTCTCGAAGTTGCGGAGAAAAAGGTTGCAAGAATCACAAAGAACTACGAACGCGGTCTTATCACCAACGACGAACGCTCCGAAGGCGTTATCAAGGCTTGGGAAGAATGTACCAAGGATGTTGCTGCAGAGCTCAAGAAGAACTTCAAGAAGTTCAATCCCATCAACATGATGCTTGACTCCGGTGCCCGTGGTAACGATTCACAGCTTCGTCAGCTTGCAGGTATGCGCGGACTTATCGCCAACACCGCAGGTAAGACAATCGAGGTTCCCATCAAGGCTAACTACCGTGAAGGCCTTAACATTTCAGAATACTTCATTTCTTCCCGTGGTGCCCGTAAAGGTCTTGCCGATACGGCTCTGCGTACAGCTGACTCGGGTTACCTTACCCGCCGTCTTGTTGACGTTTCACAGGAAGTTATTATCCACGAAGAGGACTGTCACTGCACCGACGGTATCAACGTATACGATATTTATGACGGCGATCCCAAGAACGGCGGCAGAAAGATTGTTGGTCTTACAGAAAGACTTACAGGCAGATATCTCCTTGAGGACTATGTAAATCCCGAAACAGGCGAGCTTCTTGCATCAAAGGATAAGATGATGACAGAAGCAATTGCCGAAAAGGTTGCTGCAAGCGTTCAGAAGGAAACCGAAAAGAAGATTGCCGCAGGCGAGCTTCCCGAAGGTGCAAGAGCACAGATCAAGATCCGCTCACTTCTTTCCTGCTGCGCAGACAGAGGCGCCTGCATCAAGTGCTACGGTGCAAACCTTGCAACAGGTGAGCCCGTAACAGTCGGCGAAGCAGTAGGTATCATTGCGGCACAGTCAATCGGTGAACCCGGTACACAGCTTACAATGAGAACCTTCCACACCGGCGGTGCTGCCGACCAGTCGGATATTACAACCGGTCTTCCCAGAATCGAAGAGCTCTTTGAGGCCCGCAAGCCCAAGATGCTTGCAATCATGAGTGAAATCGATGGCGTTGTTTCATTCCGTGAAATCAAGAAGAGCCAGCACGTTGTTGTTACAGGCGACGACGGCGACGAAAAGACCTACCTCATTCCCTACGGCTTCCGCCTTAAGGTTATGGAAGGTCAGCGTATTTCAAAGGGTGCCCAGCTCACCGAAGGTGCACAGAGCCCCCACGATATTCTTGCAATCCTCGGTGTTGAGGCTGTTCACGATTACCTCATCAGAGAAGTTCAGAGAACTTACCGTATGCAGGGTGTTGATATCAACGATAAGCATATCGAGGTTATCGTTCGTCAGATGATGAGAAAGATCAGAATTGTTGAGCCCGGCGATTCCAAGTTCCTTCCCGGCGTTGTTGTTGACAAGGTTGAATTCCGTGAAGAAAACGAAAGAATTACAAGAGAAGCTGCAGAAAAGGGCGAAGAACCCAAGCTTGCAGCCTGTGCTCCCACTCTTATGGGTATCACAAAGGCTTCGCTTGCAACAGAATCCTTCCTTTCAGCCGCATCGTTCCAGGAAACAACAAGAGTTCTCACCGACGCTGCCATCAAGGGCAAAGTCGATCCTCTCATCGGTCTTAAAGAAAACGTTATCATCGGTAAGCTCCTTCCCTCGGGCACCGGCATGAAGTGCTACAATAATGTTCAGGTGTATCCCACAGGAAAGTTTGGCAATAATAACGAAAATGATGAATGATTTTTGTAGAAACTGTTGACAAACCGAGATAACATGTGTTAAAATACAAAATTGTGGGTCCGAAACTCTGCACAATTCGCTGCAGAGTTTCGTCACGATAAAATTTTTAAGGAAAGGAGAGAATGTTTTGCCTACCTTTAATCAGCTTGTTCGTAACGGTAGAGAAACACTTGAAAGAAAGCCCAAGGCTCCCGCTCTTTTGAAGGGTCTTAACTCAAAGAAGAATGTTCTTACAGACCAGAACTCACCCCAGAAGCGCGGCGTTTGCACCGCTGTTAAAACTGCAACTCCCAAGAAGCCCAATTCAGCTCTTCGAAAAATCGCAAGAGTTCGTCTTACAAACGGCATCGAAGTTTCAGCTTATATCCCCGGTGTTGGCCACAACCTTCAGGAACACTCCGTTGTTCTTATTCGCGGCGGCCGTGTTAAGGACCTTCCCGGTGTTCGTTACCACATCATCCGCGGTTCACTTGATACCCAGGGCGTTAACGGCAGAATGCAGGCCCGTTCAAAGTACGGTGCAAAGCGTCCCAAGGCAGCCAAGAAATAATCCGCAACCATTATTCAGTTGAGACAAATCTTCTTGCAGGCGAAAAAGCAAAACGCTTTTTTGACCAATGTAAGGGTATATTATATATATAGTATGCCTCTGCGTTGGCGCCACGGGAATTTGTCACTCGAGTACCTATGATATCATTACTATGAAGGAGGGAAGCGAAGTGCCAAGAAGAGGCAATATCGCAAAACGTGAAGTTTTGCCTGATCCGCTTTACAACTCAAAACTCGTTACCCGTCTTATCAACAACGTTATGTACGATGGTAAGAAGGGCGTAGCTCAGAAGATCGTTTACGATGCTTTTGAAATTATCAAAGAAAAAACAGGCAAAGAACCCCTTGAGGTTTTTGAGGCAGCAATGGAAAACGTTATGCCCGTGCTTGAAGTTAAGGCTCGCCGTGTAGGCGGTGCTACCTATCAGGTACCCATGGAGGTTCGTCCCGAGAGAAGACAGACTCTCGGTCTTCGTTGGATCACAACCTACAGCCGTCTTCGTTCAGAAAAAACAATGAAGGAAAGACTTGCCAACGAAATCATGGATGCTGTTAACTCAACAGGTTCAGCATTCAAGAAGCGTGAAGATACTCATAAGATGGCAGAAGCCAACAAGGCATTTGCACATTTCAGATGGTAATCTGCACAAACTAAAGCTAATTCTTTTTAATTATTTTCGGAGGTTATTATGCCAAGACAGGTATCTCTTGAGATGACCAGAAACATTGGTATCATGGCTCACATTGACGCCGGCAAAACAACCACAACAGAGCGTATCCTGTTCTATACAGGTAAAACTCACAAAATAGGCGAAACACACGATGGCGCCGCAACAATGGACTGGATGGAGCAGGAGCAGGAACGTGGTATTACAATCACATCTGCTGCTACCACCTGTTTTTGGAAGGGCCACCGTGTAAACATCATCGACACACCGGGTCACGTTGACTTCACCGTTGAAGTTGAGCGTTCACTCCGTGTCCTTGACGGTTCCGTTACGGTTCTTTGTGCAAAGGGCGGCGTTGAGCCCCAGTCTGAAACCGTTTGGAGACAGGCTGATAAATATCACGTTCCCAGAATGGTTTATGTTAACAAAATGGACATTTTAGGCGCTGATTTCTACAGAGTTGTAGAAATGATGAAAGAACGTCTTAAGTGTAACGCTGTTCCCATTCAGCTCCCCATCGGTGCTGAATCGGACTTCAAGGGAATCATAGACCTTGTTATCATGAAGGCTTATTACTACAATGATGATAAGGGTATCGACATCACCGTAACAGACATTCCCGACGATATGAAAGAGCTTGCTCAGAAATATCGTGATGAACTCGTAGAGCACGTTGCTGAACAGGATGATGAGCTTCTTGAGAAGTTCTTTGAGGGTGAAGAACTCACCGTTGAAGAAATCAAGGCTTGCATCAGAAAGGCAACAATTGCCAACACAATGGTTCCCGTTGTTTGCGGTACTTCATATCGTAACAAGGGCGTTCAGCTTCTGCTTGACGCAGTTGTTGACTATATGCCCGCTCCCACAGATATTCCCGCAATCAAGGGTGTTAACCCCAAAACTGACGAAGAAGAAGAAAGACATTCTTCAGACGAAGAGCCCTTCTCAGCTCTCGCCTTCAAGATCGCTACCGACCCCTTCGTTGGTAAGCTCTGCTTCTTCAGAGTTTATTCAGGTAAGGTTGATACCGGCGCTTCGGTATACAACTCAACCAAGGATACAAATGAGCGTATGGGCAGAATCCTGCAGATGCACTCAAACCACAGACAGGATATCGACTGCTGCTATGCAGGTGATATTGCCGCTTGCGTAGGCGTTAAGCAGACAACAACCGGTGATACTCTTTGCGATCCCAAACATCCTATCATCCTTGAATCAATGGAATTCCCCGAGCCCGTTATCAGAGTTGCCATCGAACCCAAGACCAAAGCAGGTCAGGAAAAGATGGGCATCGCTCTTGCAAAGCTGGCTGAAGAGGATCCCACATTCAAGTGCTACACTGACGAAGAAACCGGCCAGACCATCATCGCAGGTATGGGTGAACTTCACCTTGAAATCATCGTTGACAGACTTCTTCGTGAATTCAAAGTTGAAGCTAATGTCGGTAAGCCTCAGGTTGCTTACCGTGAAACCATCACCAAAGCTGCTGACACAGATACTAAGTATTCACGTCAGTCAGGCGGTAAGGGTCAGTACGGTCACGTTAAGATGAGAATCGAACCCAACCCCGAAAAGGGCTACGAGTTTGTCAACAACATCGTCGGCGGTGCTATTCCCAAGGAATATTTCAACGCTATCGAAGCCGGTGTTAAGGGCGCAATGCTTTCCGGTACACTTGCAGGCTACAACGTTGTTGACGTTAAGGTAACTCTTTACGATGGTTCTTACCATGAAGTCGACTCTTCGGAAATGGCCTTCAAGATTGCTGCATCAATGGCATTCAAGGACGCTATGAAGAAGGCTGCTCCCATCCTTATGGAGCCCATCATGAAGACCGCAGTTATCGTTCCCGACGAATATATGGGTGATGTTATCGGCGATATCAACTCACGCCGCGGTATGATCCAGGGAACAGAGGCAAGAAGCGGTGCGGTTCAGATTAATGCAAATATCCCGCTTTCAAACATGTTCGGCTACGCAACAGCTCTCCGCTCAAGAACACAGGGCAGAGGCCAGTACGTTATGGAGCCCAGCCACTATGCTGAAGTTCCCAAGTCAATTGCCGAAAAGGTTATCAGCGAGAAATAATTTGTTATTTTTAAAAAAAGGCTTGAAATTTAAGCCTATACTTGTTAAAATGAAACCATGCGCACGCATGGATAAAAACTTTGCTTATTAAAAGGGAGGAAACACTAATGGCAAAAGCAAAATTTGAACGTAATAAGCCCCACGTTAACATTGGTACCATCGGTCACGTTGACCATGGTAAGACAACTCTTACAGCTGCTATCACAAAGACCCTCGCTATGAAGGGCGGTGCAGACTTCATCGACTACGCTAACATCGATAAGGCTCCCGAAGAGAGAGAGCGCGGTATTACAATCAACACAGCTCACGTTGAGTATGAAACTGACAAACGTCACTATGCTCACGTTGACTGCCCCGGCCACGCTGACTATATCAAGAACATGATCACAGGTGCTGCACAGATGGACGGTGCTATCCTTGTTATCGCTTCAACAGACGGCCCCATGGCACAGACAAAGGAACACCTTCTTCTTGCTCGTCAGGTTGGCGTTCCCAAGATCATCGTTTTCATGAACAAGGTTGACCAGGTTGACGATCCCGAACTCCTCGAGCTCGTTGAAATGGAAATCCGTGAAACTCTTGCTGAGTACGGCTTCGATGAAGAAGCTCCCATCATCAAGGGCTCCGCTCTTCAGGCTCTCAGCTATGATGGCGGCGACGTAAACGCTCCCGAGCTTGCTCCCATCTGGGAACTCATGGATGCTGTTGACAGCTACATTCCCACACCCGACCGTAAGGCTGACCTTCCCTTCCTTATGCCTGTTGAAGACGTATTCACAATCACAGGCCGTGGTACAGTTGCTACCGGTAGAGTTGAGCGTGGACAGCTCAAGACTTCAGAAGAAGTTGAAATCGTTGGTCTTTCCGATGAAAAGAGAAAGACTGTTGTTACAGGTATCGAAATGTTCCGCAAGATCCTCGACTATGCTGAGGCAGGCGACAACATCGGTGCTCTTCTCCGTGGTGTTCAGAGATCCGAGATCGAACGCGGTCAGGTTCTTTGCAAGCCCGGTTCAATCAACCCCCACACAAAGTTCAAGGGCCAGGTTTACGTTCTGACAAAGGAAGAAGGCGGCCGTCATACTCCCTTCTTCAACAACTATCGTCCTCAGTTCTATTTCAGAACAACTGACGTTACAGGCGTTATCAGCCTTCCCGAAGGCACAGAAATGTGCATGCCCGGTGACAACGTTGATATGGATGTTGAACTTATCACTCCTATCGCTATTGAAAAGGGTCTCCGCTTCGCTATCCGTGAAGGCGGCAGAACCGTTGGTTCAGGCGTTGTTATCGAGATCAACGAATAATTAAAAATCTATTTTTGGGAGCAGCCTTCGGGTTGCTCCTTTTTTATCCTTGCGATTGATGAGGTGAATTATGTTTTATCACGGCACGTCAAACGGAAATTTATCCGAATTAAAACCTCAAATATCCGAACACGGGAAGCCTTACATTTATTTTGCGGCAAATCCGGTTGTGGCTTTATTTTATACCGTAAAAATTGTTGAAAAACCTTTTAGCTGGTTCCCGTACGGATTCAAAAGCGGAATTCCTGTTTATACCGAATACTATCCCGATGCGCTTGCCGATGTTTACAAGGGCAAAAAGGGTTATATATATGAATTCGAAAATGTTGAAGAGGCGGAAAATCCTACAGAAATCAGCTGTGCCTGTGTTTGCGCCAAACCGCTCAAAGCAGAAAAAATCACCGAAATTCCCGATGTTTACGAAAAACTTCTTGAACATGAGAAAAACGGTGAACTTATTATTGAACGGTATGAGAGCTTGAATAAAAGTAAATTAGAATGGATAGAAAATACAATCAAATCCGAAATTAAAAAATATAATCTCAAAACCAACTCTGATTGCAGCTATGCGAAGTTTATAAAATCAAGGTTTGCAGGTTTAATGTAACCCCGCATAAAAAGACAATTCTTTTTGTGTGGGGTTTCTCACATCTTATTGTTTCCTTATTATTCCTTTCTCGACAGCGGTGTGGGCGCAGAGTTTGAGGATTTCCGTTATCTGTTCCGGAACATCGGGAAGAATAAAATCATTATCATAAATGCTTTCGTTGAAAATCTTTTCGTAGAAGCAAGCCGCAGCAAGGTAGCAGCCCAAATCGTTGCCGTGATAGCCGTCCTCGGTGAGCTTGTCGCCGATGGGCGTGTTTCGTGCGGTCTGCCATGCTCTGCCGCTCGGAATGATGATGTCGATATCCGCTTCCATTGCCGCATTGACATAAGCCTCTGTCAGTGCACGGTACATTTCCTGCTGACTGTTGCCGTAATGAGCAAAACCGGGATGTCGGCAGCCGCTTTCGTATGCCCATGTCTGATGAAGCATGATTTTTGCCTTCGGCTGAACCATTCTGCAGTATTCCGCAAGCTCCGAGAGATAGGGCGAATAGCTTTCGGGAATTCCGCTGAAATGGCTGCATTGCTGAAGGGTTATAACGTCCCATTCCTCGTCCTCGACCGCCTCGTGCAGAGCAATATCGTCTGCGCGGGTCATTTCGGTTTCAAAGGGAAGATAGATTTCATAATCGTAATCAGTCTTTTCCTCACGCCAGTTTTTCCAATGCTGCTCGAGTGAGCAGCCGCCGATGAAAAGATTGCAAAGAAGAAGCTCTTTACCCGAAGCCTTAGCCATCTGAGGAAGAAATTTATGTGCGTTAGTGGAAAAACTGTTTCCTATTGAGAGAACATTCATGTTTTGCCTCCGTGGTGTTGTTAAGACAGAGTGTGAAAACCGCCTGTGACAGACCCAGAACCATCATCATATACTGGAGAGGCTTAAGTCCGTAGAAGATGCAGTCGGTCATGCCGCAAAGCACAAAGCCCACCATTGATGCAAAGAGGGTTATGCCGAGCTCACGCTCCGTTTTGCCTTTTTTGATAAGTCGGATTATGTTGATAAAGAAAACAACAAAGACTGCCGCAAGAAGAATGACACCAAAAATACCGTTTTCAAGCCATACTTCAAGAAAAATATTGTGTGCATGGGGCTGCTTGATGTTATAAACGTTGTGGAGCATCTGACGCACGTTGTCAAAGCCCGTGCCGTAGCCGAAAACGGGTTTCTGTTTAATCATGTCAAAAACAGCATCCCAGATGTTTTTTCGTGTGTTGACGGAAATATCATTGCCGCTCAAAAGGGTGAAAATTCGTTTAATGACGCCGCTTGCAACAAATGAAAGCCCAACGGCACTCACTCCGCCGACAGCAACAAGCTTAAGGGCTTTCTTTCCGCCGTAGAGAAGAAGAAATGCAAAAACCATAACGGAGAAAAGGTAAGGACCTCTTGAATATGATGCGGCAATTCCGCCGAATGAGAGAAGAAGGCAGAAAAGCCCGAGAATCCTGCGTTTTCTGCTTTCGGAATTGAGAAACATATATACCGCAAAGGGCATGAGCATAATTTCAACCGTTGCAAAGAAAAGAGGATTTGAGAATGTGCTGCAGGCTCTTGTGTCGAAGGAATGAAAGGTTTTTGAAGCCATGTTTGCTTCAATGAAATCGGGAAGAAGGAAAACAAGCTTCTCGATTAAAAGATTGAGAAATCTCCAGAAGGGGTTGAATGCGTTGCTCAAACCCTCAAAAATCTTGTCGCCGACATGATAAAGAAGCATCTGACCGATGCCGATTGCACCCGCAATTCCCGCGGAAAGTCCGCCGCAGAAAATCATGCCGTCAATTTTTTCTTTTGAATCGATTGTTTCCGTGAAAAACCAGAAGCCCGAAAACATGAGAATCCAGAGCCCGATGCTTGCAAGCGAGGTCAGGGCGGAGGAGGAGTAAAACGAGGTTACAACCATCCAAGCCATGAAAATGAGAATGGCAATGCCCAAATCACCGAAGCGGGGCTTTTTCTTTTCGGATATTCTTTTTTTCAGCACGGCAAAGAAGCCGATCGCCGTGAAAAAGGGCGCAACATATTCGGGCATAAGCCCTGCAAGAAGAAATGCCGCAGGAGCAAAACGCCAAAGCTTATCGGTTTGTTTTTTCAGTGTCAAGTGTCAGCATCCTCTCTGTTTTCAGCGTTAGGGGAGGCTTTTTGTTCTTTTGCGGAAGAATATTTCTGATAGATAACCGAGCATACGATGCTTAAAATTGCGGTTGCGGCAAAAATTATGATTGCAAGCTCAAAGTTACGCATAAGAAGCTGCTCGCCGCACCAGGTGGATGTCAGAATCGACGGAATTCTTGCTATGCCCGTAATAAGCAGAAATTTTTTCATGTCAAGGTTTGTTATTCCCGCCGCATAGGTCAGAACATCCTTGGGGGTGCCGGGAATGAGATAAATAAAGAAAAGAGAAACATAAACTTTTTTTCTGTTCTGAAGAAATTTGAGAGAGTTTATTTTTTCAACGGGAATAAAAATGTCAACCAGCCGTCTGCCGAATGCACGGGTGAGGGCGATTATGACAAACGAGCCGATAAGCGTACCCAAAAGGCAGAGTGCCATTCCGCCCCATGTGCCGTAAAGCACGCCCGAGCCGATTTCAAGGGGCTCTGCGGGAATGATTTTGATAACGGTCTGGAATGCTCTTATGGCAACGAAAACCCATTTGTCATAGCCGTGAAACTGGGCAAGAAAGGTTTCAAGGCTTTCTGCACTTCCGAAAACGGAGGCAATTTCCTTGCCGTATTTTATGTAGCAATAAAGAAAAATTCCGAGCATCAGGCAACAAACAAGAACAGCCCCCGAAATTTGCAGGAGGCGGATTCTTTTTGCCATATTTGAATCGGAATCAGATATTTTTATATTTTTCAAAATACTCACCAAGCTTTCCGCCGTAGTTTTCTTCAAGCCACGGCTTATGCTTTCCGTTGTAATGAATTACGGTTGTGTTGCGGCGTACCCAGTCAAGGTCAATCTGTTTTTCGCCGAATTTCTTTTTTGAATATGCCTTAAAGGTTTTTTCGTCGAGGTTGTATTTTCTTTCGTCAATAACCAGCGAATGCTTTTCAAAAAGAACGTTGATAACATCCTGGTCGGCAAGCAGAAGCAGTCTGTGCTTTTTATTTATGAAATCGAAGATATCCTTGAGAGTAACGGCTTTTCTCCAGTTGTCGAGGTTTATGAGAAGAATGCCCGCATTGATATATGACCCCATCGGATTAAGACCGAGCCTTGCAAGATTGCCCATTTCAACCAAGCCGAAAAGGTGACATCCGCCCGCAAGAACATAGTCCGAAACGTCAATATTATATAATTCATTGAGATTTTTGTTGATTACAACATCGGGGTCAAGATAGAGAATTTTGTGAACGCTTTCGGGAAGAATATCGCCGATAAGCAGGCGGTAATAGGTTTCCTTGCTTGTGCGTGAAAGAATCGGAGCATCGGCAAACAGCTCATCCTTGACAAAAACAGGGTGAATTCTGAAATCCGTGCCGTCAAGAGCCCTTTCCATTTTTGCAAAATCCTCATCCGTCAGCGAGGAATAGGCAACGTAAACGTCAAGACTTTCGCCCGGATTGGTTTTCGCAATGGAATTGAACATAACGCACAGGGGATATATGTAGTTTGAATTCAAAGAAACCAGTATGTTCATAAAACTACCTGTTATACTTAAAATTTTATTACATTATATCAATATCCGATTTTAAAGTCAACAAACATTACAACATTGTAAGATACATATAATAACTTTGAAATTAATTAAACCAATTATTACAATATTGTAAACTTTACCAAAAACACTTGATTTTTCCGTAATAAGTGGCTAAAATACAAATTAGCACTCGGGAACTTCGAGTGCTAAAAAATGGTTAATAATTTTTTTGGAGGTAATAGATATGACACTCAAACCCCTTGCAGACAGAGTTGTTGTTAAACTCGTTGAGGTTGAAGAAACCACAAGCAGCGGAATCATCCTTGCAGCATCGGCACAGGAAAAGCCCCAGATTGCCGAAGTTATTGCAGTCGGCCCCGGCGGAATGGTTGACGGCAAGGAAGTTGAAATGTACGTTAAGGTTGGCGACAAGGTAATCACAAGCAAGTATTCCGGCACAGAGGTTAAGCTCAACAAGGAAGAATACACAATCGTTAAGCAGAGCGATATTCTTGCAATCGTAGAATAATTTACTGATTTATAGGAGGATTTAATAATGGCAAAGCAGATTATTTACGGCGAAGAAGCCCGCAAGGCTCTCCAGGCAGGCGTTGATAAGCTTGCAAACACAGTTAAAATCACACTCGGCCCCAAGGGCAGAAACGTTGTTCTCGATAAGAAATACGGTGCTCCCCTCATCACAAACGACGGTGTAACAATCGCAAAGGAAATCGAGCTTGAGGATCCGTTTGAAAATATGGGTGCACAGCTTGTCAAGGAAGTTTCAACAAAGACAAATGACGTTGCAGGCGACGGCACAACAACCGCTACTCTTCTTGCACAGGCTCTTATCAGAGAGGGCATGAAGAATGTTACCGCAGGTGCAAACCCCATGGTAGTCAAGAAGGGCATGGCAAAGGCAGTTGAGGCTGCAGTTGAGGCTGTTAAGAGCAACTCAAAGCCCGTTTCAAGCTCCGAAGATATCGCAAGAATCGCAACAATTTCTTCCGCTGACGAAGAAGTCGGCAGATTCATTGCAGATGCTATGGAAAAGGTTACTTCCGACGGCGTAATTACCGTTGAGGAGTCAAAAATCGCTGTTACCGAATCCGAGGTTGTTGAAGGTATGCAGTTTGACAGAGGCTACATTTCACCCTACATGGTAACAGATACCGATAAGATGGAAGCTGTTATTGACGATGCTCTCATTCTTATCACAGACAAGAAAATTTCAAGCATTCAGGACCTTCTTCCCCTTCTTGAGCAGATTATGCACGCAGGCGGAAAGCTTATCATCATTGCAGAGGATGTTGAGGGCGAAGCTCTTTCAACAATTCTTGTTAACAAGCTCCGCGGTGTATTTACCGTTGTTTGCGTAAAGGCTCCCGGCTTCGGCGACAGAAGAAAGGAAATGCTTCAGGATATCGCTATCCTCACAGGCGGCGAGGTTATCACATCAGACCTCGGTCTTGAACTCAAGGATACACAGATTTCACAGCTCGGCAGAGCACGTCAGGTTAAGGTTTCAAAGGAAAACACAATCATCGTTGACGGCGTTGGTGCAAAGGATGAAATCGCATCAAGAATCGCACAGATCAAGCTCCAGATTGAAAACACAACCTCCGATTTTGACAGAGAAAAGCTTCAGGAAAGACTTGCAAAGCTTTCGGGCGGCGTAGCTGTTATCAAGGTTGGTGCGGCAACAGAAACCGAAATGAAGGAAAAGAAGCTTCGCATCGAAGACGCACTTGCAGCAACAAAGGCAGCAGTTGAAGAAGGCTGCGTAGCAGGCGGCGGTGTTGCACTTCTCAACGCAGCTTCAAGCGTTAAGGCACTTCTTGAAACAGCAGAAGATGCAGACGAAAAGACAGGCATCAAGATTGTTCTCAAGGCACTTGAAGAGCCCGTTCGTCAGATTGCGGCAAACGCAGGTCTTGAAGGCTCAATCATCATCAACGCAATTCATGAAAGCGGCAAGGTTGGCTACGGCTATGACTTTGCAAAGGATGTATACTGCGATATGGCATCCGCAGGTATCCTTGACCCAACAAAGGTAACCCGTTCAGCACTTCAGAACGCATCCTCGGTTGCATCAATGGTTCTCACAACCGAAAGCCTTGTAACCGATAAGCCCGACCCCGCAGCAGACGCAGCACAGGCAGCCGCAATGGCAGCCCAGGGCGGCGGAATGTATTAATAAATAAAAAATTTTTTCGGGCAGTCCGCATGGGCTGCCTTTTCTTATATATTGGGTCGGAGTTTTCGCTCCGACACTAAATCTTTGATAAATCACAGAAAATTTTTTCTTTTTTAATATTTTATTCATCAAATATTAAGAATTTCGGGCGGTTTTTGGTTTGACAATCAAAAAAAAGTATGCTAAAATGCACTCATCAATATAAATTTGATGTAAAACAGGAGGACAAAAAATGAAAAAAGCAAAGAAAATCATTGCTATTCTGCTTGCTCTTATCGTTGTTATGGGCTGCTCAATGACAGCCTTTGCAGCAACAGAGCTCACAGAATCAGAATCCAACGACACCTACAGCGATGCAGACACAATGGGTCTTGCAAACAAAATCAAGGCTGTTCTTGATGATGCAGACGACGTTGACTATTTCTCATTCGAAATTGCAGACCCCTGCCTCATCACCGTTAACATTGAGCACGCTGCAATCACAGCTGCAACCTCAACATATTTCACAGTTGAAGTTATCAATGCAAACGGCGAAGACGTAATGACCTTTAAGTCAGAGGGCAAGGATGCAAAAACATCATCCGCTCCCTTCGCTGCAGAAAAGGGCACATACTATGTTGCCGTTTCAATGGGTCAGAGCCACTCTTCAACCCTTGAATACACTCTTTCCGCATCAATCGACACAACTGCCAACACCGAAAAAGAGCCCAATGACCTTGCTTCAAAGGCAACTGCACTGACTCTTTCAACATCCGGCTCAAAGAAGCAGTATTACGGCACAATCGTAAACAAGGATGACCCCGAAACAGAAGACGTTGTTGAAGCTGATGTTGACTACTTCTCACTCGACATCCCTGCTCCCGGTGCTATTTATTTCTATCTTTACAACGGTTCATCCGCAAAGGGTAACTATAAGGCTACTCTTTATGCATACCTTGACGGTGCAAACGGTCAGCCCGTTGCAAAGGCACTCGGCTCAATCGTCATCACAAGCAACGAAGCAAGCGTTATCAGCCCCAGCGTCGGCGTTAACGGCGGCAACTACCTTCTTAAGATTGAAGGCGTAAACGGCTGCGTAGGCGGTTATCAGACAAGAGTTTATTACCTCACAGACGATAACAGCGAATACGAATACAACAATGTTCAGGATCATGCTAACTTTGTCAGCACAAACAGCCTTACTTACGGCTCAATCTTTGACAAGGCTGACGTTGACTTCTACAAGTTCAACGTAACAGACTCAAACAACGGCGTTAAGGTTAAGCTTGCAGTTAATGCTGCAGACAAGGACATTGAAGGTCAGTGGACAGTTTCAATCATTGCTCCCAACAAGTCTGTTATTGCAAAGTTTGATGCAACCAACACCAAGGCTGCTGAAAAAGAAACCGAAAAGCTTGAAGCAGGTCAGTACTACATCAAGGTAGAAACAGGCAATGTTCTGAGTGCAGGTCTTTATGAGCTTTCCGTTACCGCAAAGCCCGCTGCAGCTCCCACTCCCGATGAGCCCGACAGTCCTTCATTTATCGATCAGATTAAGGATCTTCCCTGGGATGACTTTGTCGGCAACTTCGCCGGTTGGTTTGAAAACATCAACGTTCTCGGCATCCTTACAAGCATCCTTGCCAGCGTTGCACAGGTATTCACATACCTTTTCTCCATGGGTTAATAATTTAACTTGAATTCAGACGGGGCTGTTTATCCGACAGCCCCGTACTATGCTTTATTAAAGAAAAAGAGGTTGATAAATATGGCTTTTGATAAGAATTTCAAACCCGTTCTGCGTTTTCTTGTTGTGAGTGATGTTCACTACGCCGATGAACGTTCCGTTGAATACGAGAGAATGGAAAAGGCTCTCCGCACTGCATATGAGCTCAGCGAAAAGGAAGAATATTCAAAGCTTGATGCGGTTTATGTTGTCGGTGATTTTACAAAAAGAGGCTCTGAAGCACAGATGCGTGCCTTCAAGAAAACTCTTGACGAGAACATAAAAGAGGGCACGGAGGTTACTGTTTCGCTCGCAAGCCATGAATATATGACTGACGGCGAAGAAGCCGCACTCAAAAGATTTGCGGAGATTTTTGAATCCGAGCACGATACACACAAGGTTATCAACGGCTACCATTTTATCAGCGTAACAAGCACAAACGGCTGCCATTTTGACGATGCCAAGCAGGCATGGGCGGCTGCGGAGCTTAAAAAGGCTGCAAAGGATGCACCCAAAAAGCCGATTTTCTTCTTCCAGCATCCCCACATCATGGGCACGGTTTACGGAAGTGCAAACTGGGGTGAGGATGAGCTGACCGCAATTCTGATGAACTATCCCCAGGTAATCAACTTCTCGGGACATTCCCACGCTCCCATCAATGACCCCCGCTCAATTCATCAGAAGCATTTTACCTGTCTGGGCACGGGAACATTAAGCTATTTTGAGCTTGACGAGTTCGACAAGGTTTACGGCACAATTCCTCCCAACGAAGAAAATGCCGCACAGATGACCATTGTTGAAGCCGATGCGGATATGAGGGTCAGAATTTATCCCTATGACGTTCTGGGCGGAAAATTTTATCCCATGACATGGGAAATCGACAGTGCATGGGACCCCAACTCCTTCCTTTATACCGATGCCCGCTACAAAACCGATGCGGCTCCTTGGTTTGAGGAAAATGCGAAGGCTGAAATCATAAATGTAAAGGAAAACGGCTTTACGGTTGAGTTCGACCAGGCGGTAACCGATGACTATTATGTAAATGATTATAATATATACATTAAAACAGATGAAGGCGTAATTGTTCGAAATTCAACAGTCTGGAGTGAATTTTATTTCAGCGAAATGCCGGATAAGTTGAGCGTGTCGTTTGAAAATCTGGACAAAAACGAAACATACTATGCAGAAGTTTATGCCGGAAGTTTCTGGAAAACCCGCAGCAAAACGCCTCTTGTAAGCAAAAAAATCATGCTTTGATTTAATTTACAGCAAGCATATTTCGGAATTTTTCTGAAATATGCTTGATTTTTTTTAAGATATATTATAAAATGAGCTCTATATTGGGTTATTTTCGGAAACTGAAAAATAATTGAGGAAGGTGAGGTATTTGGCAGAAGATATTAAAAATGCTTCAATAAATACCGAAAAAGAAGATACGGTACTCAAAGAGTTCAAAAATCAGCATAAACGGTATTTGAGCCCTAAGCATTACGTTGCCTATATCCTTTCGGGTATGGGTGATACGGTATGGAATAAATTCAGTCAGAAGCTGTTTTTCTTTGCAACCCAGTTTCTTGGTATAAAAGCGACAACATGGGGCACTGCGGAAACGGTCAGCTATGTTGCCGATACGCTGGACAACGCTGTTTCCGGTCTCATAATTGACAGAACAAGAACACGCTGGGGACGTGTACGTCCTTATATAGTCCTGACGCTGCCGTTCTGGATTCTGGCGTCTGTTACTCCGTGGCTTCTTCCTACGGGAATGTCGCAGGGAAGCCTTCTTGCAACATTTATTGTCTGCAACTATGTTGGCTCAATTGCCCGTTCTTTTTATGATACAAGCTATCAGATAATTCTTTTTAACATAACGCCTAACCCGATTGAACGAAACAGGCTTATTGCCACGGATGCCTATGCCGACCTTGTGGGCTCGTGGGTTCCGTCTGTATTTTTGGCGGTTGTTGATTTTCTGCCGTCCATTCTCGGCGTCGGAACAAGGTCTGTTTTTTCCGGAGGAGCAATTGCTTTTGCGGCATTTGTTGTTGCATTCAGAACCTACGGCTTTTTCTCGCTTAAGGAGAGAATGCCGCTTTCAACAAGGCAGGAGATGAAGCAGGCAAGCCTAAAAGAAACTCTCAAGGCAATCGGCACATGCCGACCTATGTGGGTTCTGATTATCAAAAACTTCTTTGCGGTCGGCAAAAGTACCAGCACTCTTGTTGAGGATTTTTTCTGGCTCAACTGTATGGGCAGGCTTTCGTATTCGTTTATTTCCAGTCTTTTCACGGGTCTTCCCAGCTTTTTTGTGCTTCCCTTCGCACCGAAGCTTACAAAGAAATTCGGTTTGAGAAACCTTGCTGCAGGCAGCTATATGTTCTGCGGTGCGTGCTACTTTATCATGTGGCTTGTAGGCTACAAGCCTTTCGGTGAGGATCACTTTATTCTCAATATGATCTGGATTGTTGTTGCACTTACCTTCTGCGGCTCGCTCAACAGCATTCAGCGTTATTGCAGCACAGCGCTCAACGGCGATTTGTATGACTATGTTGAGTGGAAATCGGGCGTGCGTAACGAAGCAACCGTTACAACCGCGATGAATTATTTCAAATTCATTTCCGATGCACTTGCAAAGATTATAGGACCTCTTGCAATTGCCGCAATCCATTATGTTCCGCTCAATGATGCAAACGGAATTCAGATTCCCCAGACAGACCCGAGTATGCTTGCGGGCATCTGGACCGTATTCGCTCTTGCACCCGCAATCGGAAGATTTATGAAGGGCGTAACTCTTCTTTTCTTCAACGTTCACGGCAAAACAAGAGATACAATGATGTATGAGCTTGCAAAAATCAGAGCGGCAAAGGTTCTTGATACCGGAGCTGAAAACGAAAAAAATAACTGATTTTCGCACATATTGACAAATTTGTCAGCATAAAATATATATTTTAATTATAAAAGGCTCTTGCATTTTATAATTATATATGATAAAATGACTTGTAAAATATGAAAGTGTCGCTTGCGGCTTTCAAGTTTTTAGGAGGAAATGGCTTATGACACATGTTAGAAAATCATTGGCGCTGCTTCTTGCAATCGTCATGATCTTCAGCTCAATGTCAGTTGCAGCTTCTGCATGGGACCCCAAGGTTGACGGCGGCTTCGCAGTTAACTTTGATGTTAAGTTCTTCAGAAAAGACGGCAGCAACTGGATTGAAACCGAAAGGGCAATGCCCGGCGAAAAGGTTAAGATGAGAGTATACTTAACCACGGACTATCTCGCATACTCAAGCAACATTGTTACGATGTTTGACTCTGATCTGCTTGTTCCGACATTTGCCGATGGCGTTACAAGAACCGGAGTACACCCCGACGACAACTTCTACTATAACTATGCAAGACAGTATGACTATCGTTGGGAAAAAGAAGAGGCTAAACATGATACTGCAGGAAAATGGATTAATTCAATTCCCTCAAGCTTCTTTGCAGGTAAAGACCTCATAAACTCACAGATAGTTGCTTATAACTCTGCAATGCTTACAGGCTCAACAGATGATGACTGGGCACTTGAATTCCCGATGCAGGTTGTTGACGGCACAGCAGCAAACACTGTAGGCTATATCGGTGAGGCAATTGTTCCCGAAGAGCTTACAGCATCGCTCACAAAGACACAGATGCCCACCAGTGTTCCCAAGAGTCAGACAGCAAGTGACACAGGTAGCGGTATGTGGCTCTGGAATGCAAACGTAACAACTCTTCCCGGAACACTCACAACAACCAGTAACTTCATCCTCGATGCAAACGGCGGCAGCTTTGACGATAAGGGCACAACCCAGTCAAAGGTTTCCGGCATCATCGGAACACAGCTTACAGGCTTCGGCACAGAGCAGCCCACAAAGTCGGGCTACACCTTCAAGGGCTGGACAGCTGTTCCCGTTGACAAGGATCACAAAGTTTCTGCCGAAGTTGCTGAAGAGCTCGGCATCGCAATGCCTGCTGAAGATACATATCTCACAGAGGATCAGTTCAACGAGCTTCTCATCACAACCGATGATTACAGCGACTACGCTTATAAATATGAAGACCAGACAGTATATGCTGCATGGTCAAAGGCAAGCGAAACAAAGGTTTCTTATGACTATGAGATTTATATGCTCAACGTCGGCGGAGATAAGAACAATGTGGCTGACTACACATTGACAAGCACAATTCCCGGTGAAGCAGAGCTTGGCGAAACCGTAACCAAGGATGTTCTTGATTTCATCCCCGGCTTCTCCTTCAATGAAGCATTGAGCGACAAGTCACTTACCGTAAACAAAGAATCCTTAAAACTTAAGCATTACTACGCAAGAAATGAATATACAATAACCTATCACTATGAAGACGCAAGTGAAATGCCTCAGACCGAGACATTCAGCGTTCAGTACGGTGCATCCGTTCCCACTTGTAACGCAAATCCCGGCAAGCCCGGCTACAGCTTCAAGGGTTGGTCACTCAACAGCGACAACACATTGAGAGCGATTCCCGAGGTTATGCCCGCAAAAAACCTTGATGCTTACATGGTGACAGAAGAAGACCTCTACTCATATGTTTTCATCGCTGAAAGCGAAGACGGAGTAAAGGGTACATTCTCGGACGGAACATCAATTAAGAGCTACGACCTCAAGTATGGACAGGCTCTTTCGGAAACAGTTCCCGCTCCCGCAGCAAAGGGTTATTCATTCACAGGCTGGGATAAGGCTATCCCCGCAGCCGCAGCAGGCGACATGACCTTCAAGGCAACATATCTCATCGAGGCTTACGAATACAAGTTCGTTTGCGACGGCGAAGTAATCAAGAATGATTTCGTTTACTATAACGATGTTCTCACAACCGACGATATCCCCGCAGGCTATGCAACAGAAGGCTGGTCGGCAGACGGCGGTGCAACTCTTGTAAACTTCCCCTATACAGTAACAGGCGACGTAACATTTGTTGCAACCGAGAAGGCATCATATCTTGATGCAATCTTCATGGCAGACGGCAAGGAATTCACAAGAATTCCCGTTAAGGTTGGCGAAGTAATTCCTGCTCCCGAGGACAAGCCCACCAAGTACGGCTATGATTTCATCGACTGGAATCCCAACGTTGGCGGCAAAGACGGTGCAATCATGGATACCGACGGTGCATCCTTCGATGCAATCTTCGAGCCCAAGACAACAACAATTACATTTGTTGACGAAAACGGCAAAGAAGTTCTTCCTTCAATCACACAGAAGTTTGACACAGATGTAACCGCTCCCACAGCAATTCCCGAGCGTGAAGGCTATGAATTCCTCAGATGGGATACCGCAATTCCCGAAAAGATGCCCGCAGAGGATACCGCAATCACCGCAATCTTTGTAAAGAAGACCTATAAGGTAGAATATAAGGATACAGACGGCAGCCTTATCGCTTCCGAAAACTACAAGTTCGGCGATGAAATCGAAGTTATCGACAATCCTTCCAAGGAAGGCTATGAATTCGGCGGCTGGACATGGAGCGAAACTCCCGTTGACAACAAGATGCCCGCAAAGGACCTTGTTGCAACTGCAAACTGGACTGCAAAAGAATACAAAATCACCTTCTCATCAGCAGAAGGAACCGAACCTGCTGAAATTCCCGCAATCGAAGCAGAATTCGGCACAGCAATCACCGCTCCTACAGTAACTCTTAAGAATAACGTATTCAAGGGCTGGGCTCTTGCTGATGATGAAACAAAGACAATCATCACCTTCCCCGAAACAATGCCCGCAGAAAACATGGACCTTGTTGCAGTTTGGGAAGCTGAAAAGGCTGATGTAATCTTCAACGCTGGCAAGGGTGAATTCGACGACGGTGACAACATTGAGATTGTTCCCGACGTTCCCGTTGGTTCAGATATCAATGATTATCTTCCAACACCCGATCCCGTTCGTCTTGGCTTCCTCTTCGGCGGCTGGGAGCTTGCAAACAACGGCCAGTACAATGCAATCTGGAATCCCGATCCCAACTATGCAGACGAATACTATATTATTAATATAGTATATATTAACCCCGTAACCGGCGAAGAGCTTCCCTTCAAATCAGTAACCGGTACTGCAAGAAACGGTCAGACTGTTGAAATCGTTGCAGACGGCGAAGAATCAACAGCTGATATCGTTTATACATTTGAAGAACTTGCTCCCTCACAGAACCATGTTGTCAACACCGAAAAGACAACAGTTACAACTCTTGAGGTTGTAGCAGACGAAGCAAACGAGCTTACAGTTTACTATAAGCCCGCACAGCTTAAGGCGGAGTTCCTTGCAAACGGCGGTGCATTTGCTGACGGCAGCGACAAGGTAATCGTTACCGGTGCTTACGGCGACGATGTTGTTGCTCCCGCAAATCCCACAAGACTCGGTTATGAATTTGCAGGCTGGGACAGCAATGTGATGTCAACATTCACATCCGATGCAACCTATACCGCAAAGTGGACAAAGGCAACAAACAATGCAATCTTCAACGTTCTTAATGAAGAAGGCAAAGTAATTGATACAATCACCGTTCCCTATGAATACGGTGCAGAGGTATCAGCTCCCACCTATGACAAGGTTGGTGCAGGTCAGACATTCAGCGGCTGGGTAGTTCCCGAAGGAACAACCATGGGCGCAAAGGATATGACCTTCAATGCAACTCTTACAAACGATAAATACACAGTAACATATGTATTTAAGGGTGCAGTTCCTGCAGAAGCAGTTCTTCCCGCTCCCCAGAAGACAATTCTCGGCGGCAAGGTAACCGTTGCAACTCCCGATGAAGTTGACGGCTATACCTTCAACGGTTGGAAAACAGTTGACGGACCAGAATATGCTCCCGGTTCAGAGCTTGAAATCAAGACAACCGAAAGCGTAATTCTCTACGGTTCATGGGAAAAGATTCCCGTAGCTCCCACTTACAAAGAGCTTTCATATGTATATGAAGGCGACATCCCCGAAAACGTTCCCGAGCTTCCCGAGGCAGCCGAAGTTGAAGTAGGCACACAGGTTAAGCTTGCAGACGTTCCCTCGGTTGACGGCTACACCTTCGCAGGATGGTATAAGGACGGCGTTCTCACAGAGAGCTTCCTGATGCCTGATTCAGATGTTGAAATCAAGGGCGTATGGACAAAGAACGAAGTTCCTCCCGTACCCGGCGAATTCAAAGTAACATATAAGTATACAGGTAATGTTCCCGAAAACGCTGACGAGCTTCCCGCAGAAGCAACCGCAACAGAAGGAACAACCGTAACAACAGCTGACCTTCCCGCAGACGTTGACGGCTACACCTTCGCAGGTTGGTACGTAAACGGCAAGCTTACTGAAAGCTTCGTAATGCCTTCCGAAGATGTTGAAATCGAAGGCAGATGGACAAAGAATCCCGTTCCCGGTGAATATAAGATTACTTATATCTACACAGGCGATGTTCCCGCAGACGCAGAAGAACTTCCTGCAGAGTCAAGTGCTGCAACAGGTACAACTGTTGTAACAGCAAACATCCCTGCAGAGGTTGACGGCTACACCTTCTCCGGCTGGTATGTAAACGGCAAGCTTGCAGAAAGCTTTGTTGTTGGCGAAGAAGATATAACTGTTGAAG
The DNA here is from genome assembly GCA_017473165.1 of Clostridia bacterium. Lineage (GTDB taxonomy): Bacteria > Bacillota > Clostridia > Oscillospirales > Acutalibacteraceae > CAG-177. The sequence continues at coordinate 99,343 of JAFUNA010000023.1, forward strand.
GTAAGTGGACAAAGAACGATGTTCCCGAAGAATTCAACGTATCTTATCACTACACAGGTGACGTTCCCGTAAACGCAACAGCTCTTCCTGCTGACGAAAAGGTCGCAGAAGGCGAGACATATAACGTTGCAGACCTTCCCGATGCAGTTGTCGGCTATGACTTCGCAGGTTGGTATGTTGACGGTAAGCTTACTTCAAGCTTTGTAATGCCCTCTGAAGATGTTGAAATCGAAGGCAGATGGACAAAGAACGACGAATATGCAGTAACCTATAAGTACGTAGGTAATGATGTTGGTCTTGAAATTCCCGCAAACGCTCCCGCAGTACCCGTTGACGAAAACGGATATCTTGCAGGCGAAAAGGTAACAGTTGCGGACAAGCCCGAGCTTGAAGGCTATAAGTTCCACGGCTGGTACTACAACGGCGTAAGATATGACGGCGAGCTCGCTTCAGAATTCACAATGCCCAACCATAACGTAACTCTTGTCGGTATGTGGACAAAGGATGTTCCCGGTGCATATGATGTATCTTACACATATCTCGGCGAAGCACCCGAAAACGCACCCGAGCTTCCCGCAATCGAAAAGGTTGCAATCGGCGAAACAGTTAAGGTTGCAGACGTTCCCAAGCTTGACGGCTACACATTCGACGGTTGGTATGTTGATAACGAAATCGTAACAGAATTCGTAATGCCTGACCACGATGTAACAATCATCGGCGTATGGAACGAAATCCCTGTTGAAGAATACGGTGTAACCTACACATATGAAGGCGAAGTTCCTGCAGGTGCACCCTCCGCACCCATTGATACAAACGAGTACGAAGAAGGCGAAGCAGTAACAGTCAAGGCTCTTCCCGTTCTTGAGGGCTACGAGTTTGACGGCTGGTATTACAACAACACCAAGTATTCAGCAGGCGAAACCGCTTCAATGGTTGAAGGCGGCATCGAGTTCACAGGTAAGTGGGTTGAAGTTATTCCCGAAACCTACACCGTAACCTATGAATACACTGGCACAGTTCCCGAAGGTGCTCCCGCACTTCCCGTTGATGCAAACGCATATAAGGAAGGCGATAACGTAACAGTTGCAGCAGTACCCGCACTTGACGGCTATACCTTCAGCGGCTGGTACTACAACAGTGTAATCACAACAAGCTTTGAAATGCCTGCAAAGAATGTAACAATCACAGGCGAATGGATTGAGGTAACACCCGATTCATATGCAATCACTTACACATACACAGGCACAGTTCCCGAAGGTGCTCCCGCACTTCCCGCAGCATCATCTGCAGAAGTCGGTGCAGAAGTAACAGTTGCATCCGCTCCCTCAATGGACGGCTACACCTTCGACGGCTGGTACTATGATGGCGTTAAGTATGACGGTGAAACAAACACCAAGTTCACAATGCCTGCTGAAAATGTAACCCTTACAGGTTCATGGACAGCAATTGAATATGACCTCATTATCGATGCTAACGGCGGTCAGTTCGCAGACGGCACACAGCAGTATACAGATTCACTTCCCGCAGGTGCTGACCTCAATGCTCCCGCTGATCCCACAAAGACCGGATTCGATCTTATCGGCTGGACAGACAATTACGGAAACACATACAAAGAGCTTCCCGAAAAGATGCCTGCAGGTGACACAACCTTCACAGCTGTATGGAAAGAACAGGAAACTCCCAAGCACACAATCACATATTATCTTGTTGAAGGCGGCAATGTTTACGCAATCGGCACATATGCTGAAGGCGAAACAATGACTCATCCCGTAGTCGGCGAGTATGAAGGCATCATTTATGACGGTTGGGTTGACGAAAACGGCAATCCCATCCAGAACGTAATGGGCACAACAGACCTCGTTGCATACGCAGTTCCCGTTGGTGTTAAGGAATATAAAGCAACATTCGTTGTTGACGGTACTGTGATTCAGCAGAAGAACGTTAAGGTTGGTACAGTAATCGACGTTCCCGCAGATCCCACCAAGGAAGGCTATCTCTTCTCCGGCTGGTATCCCACAGTTCCCGAATACATGCCTGCTGAAGACGTAACATTCACCGCAACCTTCGTTAAGGAACCCGTTGAATATAAGGAATATTCAGCAAGATATGTTGTTGATGACAAGACATATGCACTTTATGTTCTTGAAGAAGGCGATGTAATCCCCGTTCCCGAAGATCCCAAGAAGTTCGGATTCAAGTTTGTTGGCTGGGAGCCCGAAGTTCCCGCAACAATGCCCGGCGAAAACCTTGAGTTTGTTGCACAGTGGGAAATCGATGAAACTGTTGTAACAGTTATCATCGGCGGAACAGTAATTGCAGGCGGCGTAATCGCAGGCATTGCTGGCGCAAACGCAGCATGGATTACAGGCGTTTCAATCATCGGCGGTATCCTCGTAATCGTTGGTACTGCAGCACTCATCAAGCATACTCACACCGTAACATATCTTGTTGACGGCGAAGTATACAAGACATATAAGGTTATCGAAGGCACAAAGATTCCTGTTCCTGCAGATCCCGTTAAGGAAGGCGCAGAGTTCAAGGGTTGGGAGCCTGAAGTTCCCGACAGAATGGGTAACACTGACCTTGTATTTGAGGCAACATGGGCTGATGTTGCAGCGGATGACGATTCAGACGTTGACGTTGAAATCCCCGCAACAGGTTCGGCAGCAGGTATTGCAGCATTCGCTGTAATTTCCTGTGCAGCTGCAGCCGCATATGTTATCACAAGAAAAAAGAAGGAAGACTAATCTTCTGAATAACTGAAACCGAAAGGCTGTCCGAAAGGGCAGCCTTTTTTGTTGGTCTGTAGCAAATTTCCGATTTAATCATATATTGTAATTAGCAACGAAAACGGAGGTTATGATATGGACAGAACAGAGCTTGAAATATTAATGGACAGATATAAAAAAGAGATGCTCGAATTCAGCCGACAAAACGGCGGAAAGAGCATCACCGACGCACAGAATTCGGGAATGAATAAATTAGACGAAAGAGAGCAGCAGCTTGAGGATGCGGTTGAGAACAACACACCCTTTGAGCGTGACAGAAGTGACCCTCTGCCCGAGGTTGAGCCGCAGGAGCGAGCTGTTGAACAGGCGGAAGCTAAACCCAAGGCGGTGCAGGCACAGACAAATGTTGCCATGCCGCCCGAAAGGCGTTCATCGGGAACGGTTGATGTAAGAGAAAATCTGCGTTCAAACTGCGCAAGAATAAATTCGGATTCCGCATCAACGGCGGAGCAAAGACAAAGATGCAGGGATATCAACGATTTTCTTGCCAAAAACGAGGAGTCGGGCACATTGAGAGTTGAAGCGTTTGCATCCGACAGAGCATTCGGCGTCGGAAGTGCAAGGGTGATGATTTTTCTGCCTCTTGCAAGCGGAAACGTAACGGTTTTTGACGGTCTGACAGATGTAGACGGAGTCAGCGACAATGTAAGACTTCCCGCTCCGTCAAGGGAAATCGGGCTTTCGCCGCAGGATAGTGCAAATCCCGTTTTGCCCTATGCGGTTTACACCGTTTATGTTGAGCATCCCGACTATGTGAGAGCAATTTTTTCATCCGTGCCTGTTTTTTCGGGAATTGAATCGGTTCAGCCTGTGCAGATGCTTGCAAAATCAGACGGTTTGAGCGAGCCAGAACCGATTGTTGTTGACGAAACAGACCGAACTACATTGCAGAGGTGAGAAAAGTGGCTGTAACACCCGTAATTCCCGATTATATAACCGTACATCTCGGCACACCGAACTCGAATGCACGAAATGTCCGTGTGCCGTTTACCGAATACATCAAAAATGTAGCATCGAGCGAAATATATCCCACCTGGCCCGAGAATGCGATCAGGGCGAATATCTATGCACAGATTTCATTCGCTCTGAACAGAATTTATACCGAATACTACCGCAGCAGGGGATATAATTTCGATATAACGAACTCCACGGCATATGACCAGGCGTATGTTGACGGCAGAGATATTTTTTCGAACATTTCAAGGATTGTTGACGAGCTTTTCAATGACTATGTAACAAAGGGAAATCAGATTCAGCCGTATTTTACCGAATACTGCGACGGCAGAAGCGTGACCTGCCGAGGACTTTCGCAATGGGGCACGGTAACCCTTGCAAACCAAGGCAGAACGCCCTATCAGATTTTGCAGAATTACTACGGAAACGATATCAATATTGTCAAAAACGCACCCGTCAGAAATATCAGCGAATCATACCCGGGAGTGCTGCTGCGAATCGGAACATTCGGCGGAGAGGACACAAGAACAATTCAGCGGCAGCTTAACAGAATACGCAGGAATTATCCCTCAATTCCTGCAATTCCCGAGGCAAACGGCTTTTATGATGCTGCAACCCGTGCGGCGGTAACGCAGTTTCAGCGGATTTTTAATCTTGCTCCCGACGGCATAGTCGGCAAAGCAACCTGGTACAAAATCAAGCAGATTTATAATGCCGTCAAGAGGGTGTCGGAGCTTTATTCCGAGGGCATAACAATAAGCGAGGTTGAAAGAATTTTCAGCGAGGTGCTCAAACGGGGCAGCAGGGGAAACGATGTCAGAACGATACAGTATTATCTGAATTTCCTTGCATTTTTCAACGACAGGCTTGTTGAAATAACGCCCGACGGAATTTTCGGACCTGCAACGGAAAATGCGGTGCGGACATTCCAGCGGGAATACGGTCTGACGGCAGACGGAATTGTGGGCAGAGCAACCTGGTACGCAATTCTTGACGCCTATAACGCAACGCTTAATTCCCTGCCCGACGAATACCGTTCATATTCTTCGCTTCTGTATCCCGGCTACACAATAACAACGGGCTCAAGCGGAAATGTTGTCAGCCAGCTGCAAACATTCTTGCGTGTGATTGCACAGAATAACAACTCCGTTCCGCTGATAACCGCAGACGGAATCTACGGCGAAAGAACAAAGGCGGCGGTGACCGCCGTGCAGAGAATTTCGGGTATTCCGCAAACAGGAGTTGTGGGACCGCTGACGTGGAATGCAATTGTAAATCTGTATAATGATTACAGATAAGTGAATAATAAACGGTGACAGGAAACTGTCACCATTTTTATTTGGGGGAAAGGTATGGAGAAGGTTTTAACTTCGGATTTTAATTCAAATATAAATATGCTTGACGGCGAATTGAGGCTCAAAGCGAGCTTTGATTTGGTTGGCAGAGATTTCTTTATCGGCAAAAAGAATGCAAAGCTCTATTTCGTTGACGGTTTCTGCAAGGATGAGCAGATGGGCAAAATCATGTCCGAGCTGATGAAAGCGGACGAAAACAAGCTGAATTCTTGCCAGACGGCACGGGAATTTGCAAATAATTTTGTGCCGTATGTGGAAACCGATATCGTTTCGAATGTTGACGAAATAATTAAGTCCGTGCTTTCGGGAGCGATTGCAATGATTGTTGCGGACTATACCGAAGCCGTGGTTATTGATGCAAGAACTTATCCCGTGCGCTCCGTGCAGGAGCCCGAAAATGACAGGGTTTTAAGAGGACCGCATGACGGTTTTGTTGAAACGCTTGTTTTCAATACCGCTCTTATCCGCCGCAGAATCCGTGACACGGCATTGACAATGGAAATTCACTCCGTAGGAAAAACGTCAAAGACGGATGTAGTGATTTGTTTTATGCAGGGCAGGGTCAACGAAAAACAGCTCAACGCTCTGCGAAAAAAGATAGATTCGGTTGATGTCAATTCGCTGACGATGGGTCAGCAGAGCTTTATCGACTGTCTTGTGCCCAAGCAATGGTACAATCCGTTCCCGAAAGTTCGCTATACCGAAAGACCCGATGCGGTGGCGGCAAGCATACTGGAGGGGAGCATGGTTGTGCTGACGGACAACTCGCCTGCGGCAATGATAATTCCGTCGGGGATTTTCGACTTTTTGCAGGATACGAATGACTACTATATGTCGCCTGTAATCGGCTCGTATATGCGGATAATCCGCATGGCGATTTTTGCAATGACAATGCTGCTCATTCCGATTTGGCTGCTGCTTATCCGAAATCCGGAGTATATCCCCGAATGGCTTGAATTTATAAAAATCGAGGAGCCGAACTCGCTGCCGATTGTGGCACAGCTGTTTATAGTTGAAGTGGTAATCGATGCGATAAAGCTTGCGTCAATCAACACGCCGAGCTCTTTGAGCGGTTCATTCGGAGTAATCGGAGCATTGGTTTTGGGCGAATTTGCGGTGTCGGCGGGCTGGTTTGTTGCGGAGGTTGTGCTCTATATGGCGTTTGTTGCCCTTACGAATTACACGCAGCCGAGCTTTGAGCTGGGCTATGCCTTCAAGCTTTTCAGAATGATGCTCATTGCACTCATCGCACTTTTCAACGTCTGGGGTTTCATCGGCGGAATTCTGCTGATTATCCTCGAAATCGCAACAACCAAAACCGTGACGGGTCAATGCTATCTCTATCCGCTTATTCCTTTCAAAGGTTCAGCTCTTGCAGGACTCCTTCTCCGCAGACCGTTGAGCAAGAAGAACAATTAAAAATGCGGTACCGATTTGGTACCGCATAAATTAAATTTTTCCTATGCAGAAGTCACCGTCAACGGCGGTGATTTCTGTTTTTATTATGCCGTGGATGTCGCAGCCCGAGAAAATTCTGACGGGTGTATAGTTTGCAGTATAGCCCTGTGCGTAGCCGTCATGGTATTCCTCAACAAGCACCTCAAGGGTCTTGCCGATTTGGCTTTCGAGAAAATTCTTTCTGATTTTGTCGGCGGTGCTGCTCATTTCGGCGGCACGTTTTTCCTTGACGTTCTTTTCAATCTGCTCCATTTTTGCTGCGGGAGTGCCGGGTCTTACGGAGTAGGGGAAAACGTGAACCTTCTCAAAACAGACTTTCTCAACAAAGTTTTTTGAAATTTCAAAGTCCTCGTCTGTTTCATAGGGGAAACCGACCATGACATCGGTTGTGATTGTTGTGTCGGTGAACGCACGGCGAAGCTTTTGGCAAAGCTCGAAATATTCTTCGCTTGTATAGTGTCTGTTCATCTTTTTGAGGGTCTTGTCGCAGCCGCTCTGAAGCGAAATATGAAACTGCGGGCAGAATTTGGGGATTGACGCAAGACCGCTGATGATTTCGTCGGTGATGTGGTCGGGCTCAAGAGAGCCTAAACGCACCCTTTTTATTCCGTCAAAGGATGCCGCAATCCTGACCGCATCAACGATTGTGCCCTCTGTATCCGTGCCGTAAGCGGAAAGGTTTATGCCGACGAGAACAATCTCGGAAAATCCGTTTTTCTCAAGTGCGGCAATCTCGGCTTTCAGCTCATCAAGGGGCTTTGAACGCACTCTGCCTCTTGCGTAGGGAATGATGCAGTAGGAGCAGAAACGGTTGCAGCCGTCCTCAATTTTGACGCTTGCTCTTGTACGCTCACGGAAAGACGTGATTGTGTCGCCCGCAAAGCATTCGCCCGATTTATGCTCATCAACCGCAAAAATTCTTCCGCTGCCGTTTATATACTGCATTATGTAATCATATATAAAACGGTTGCTTTTGTTACCGAAAACAATGTCTGCCTCGGAAAGCTTTTCGCCCGCTTCGGGGGATGCCTGGGGCATGCAGCCCGTGAGAACAACGATGCTTTCTGGATGCAGCTTCTTGAAGCGGCGTACCGCCTGCCTTGTTTTTCTGTCGCTTTCGGCGGTGACGGTGCATGAATTGACAACATAGACATCGGCTTTTTCGGAAGGGTCGGTTATAACAAAACCGTGGCTTTCGAGATTTTGAGCCATTGCCTGTGATTCATATTGATTGACCTTGCAGCCCAAGGTATAAAAAGCGGCTTTCATAAAATTCTTCCTTTTTTAAAGTCTGCAATGATTATATCAAAAAATTCGGTGATAATCAACGGCATTATTTACATATATTCTGTTGAAGGGAGAGTTTGATATGAAAAAAATGTTTAAATCTGTTTTATCGTTTATTCTGACGGTTATTATTTTTGTGATGCCGTGCTCAATCGCTTTTGCAGAGGGCTCAACGCCTGTTGAAATCAAGGCGAAATCCGCTGTGCTTATGGATGTTGCAACGGGCAGAGTGCTCATGAAGCACAACGAAAACCAAAAGGTCTATCCCGCATCCGTAACAAAAATCATGCCGCTGTTGCTTATCATTGAAGCAATCGATGAAGGCAAAATCTCATTGGGCGACACCGTAACGGTAACGGGCTCGGCTGCATCAAAGGGCGGCTCGCAAATCTGGCTCAAGGAGGGCGAGCAGATGACGGTTGATGAGCTGCTGAAGGCAACGGCTGTTTACAGTGCAAATGATGCCTGCACGGCTCTTGGCGAATACCTTGCGGGCAGCGATGAGGCGTTTGTGAAAATGCTCAATGACCGTGCATCGGAGCTCGGAATGACAAACACTCATTTCGAAAACTGCACGGGTCTTGACGACACAACCGAAAATCACCTCACAACCGCCCTTGATGTTGCGATTATGTCAAGGGAGCTTCTGAAACACGATCTGATAATGAACTACACAACAATCTGGATGGATTCTCTGCGAAACGGGCAGACGGAGCTTGTGAACACCAACAAGCTTGTGCGTTTTTATGAGGGCACAACAGGTCTTAAGACGGGCACAACCTCAAAGGCGGGCTGCTGCGTTTCGGCAAGTGCAATGCGTGACGGCACTCATCTTGTTGCGGTTGTTATGGGCAGCGATAACAGTACAGACCGCTTTGAAACCGCAAAGGCGATGCTTAACTGGGGATTTTCAAATTATTCAACCGTTACCCCTGAAATTGACAAATCGCTCATTCCCGATGTCGGAGTAATCAGCGGTGTTATTGATAAAATCACGCCGAAAATACCGACCGTTCAGCCCGTTCTGATTGAAAAGGGCAGGGAGGGTGATATCACGCAGACCGTTGACCTTGCGGTTGATGTTGCCGCACCCGTTGAGCAGGGTCAGGTGCTTGGTACGGTGACATTCAGGCTCGGTGATGAAATGCTGGGCGAATATAATCTTACCGCACCCGACAGCGTTGCGCCGCTGACGTTTTCGATTGTATTTCGCAGGGTGCTGAAAGCAATTGCATCTTAAAAATACTGTTTGCATTAGCTGCAAAAATGTGATAGAATAAATACAAGAAAAGAATATTCCGTGCCGGATTTTTGCCGATTTAATGTCTTAACAAGAAAAAACAAAAAAATTATTGCTTCTTTTACACAATTTCTGAATAAATTTTACTTTTTTCTGTTGCATTACTGACGTTTATAGGGTAAAATATTATAAATATATATTCACAGCATTTTTATAGGGGTGTAAAGAAGAGATGGCGTTAAATCTCAATCTCAACTACGCAGGCGAGTTTGCCTGCAAAGAAAAGCTTGAAGCAATGCAGCCCGAAATTTCAAAGGCTCATGCAATGCTTCACGAGGGCACAGGCGCAGGAAGCGATTTCCTTGGCTGGATTGACCTTCCCGTTAATTACGACAAAGCGGAATTTGCCGAAATTAAGGAATGTGCCGAAAAAATCAAAAAGGATTCCGAAGTGCTTATCGTACTCGGCATCGGCGGCTCCTATCTCGGAGCAAGAGCGGTTATTGAGTTTGTTAAGTCAAACAACTATAACCTTGTAAAAAAAGATACCCCCGATATCTATTTCGGCGGTAACACAATCAGTTCATCATCGGTTGCAGAGCTTATAAAGCTCATCGACGGCAGAGATTTCTCAATCAACGTTATCTCAAAGTCGGGCACAACAACCGAAACAGCAGTTGCTTTCCGCATCTTCAAAAAGCTTGCCGAAGAAAAATACGGTAAGGAAGAAGCGGCAAAGAGAATATACGTTACAACTGATAAGTCAAGAGGTGCGCTCAAAGCACTTGCAGACGCAGAGGGCTATAAAACCTTTGTTGTTCCCGATGACGTCGGCGGAAGATATTCCGTTTTAACAGCGGTAGGTCTGCTTCCCATTGCGGTTGCGGGAATCGATATCGACGCTCTCATGCAGGGTGCACAGGCAGCAAGAGAGGCTTATTCAAAAGACGATGTTCTCACAAACGACTGCTATAAATATGCGGCAATCAGAAACCTTCTTTACCGCAGCGGCAAATCCGTTGAAATGCTTGCGGCTTATGAGCCCTCAATGACAATGTGGTGCGAATGGTTCAAGCAGCTTTTCGGCGAAAGCGAAGGCAAAGACGGCAAGGGTATTTTCCCTGTTTCCGCAATTTTCTCAACAGACCTTCATTCACTCGGTCAGTATATTCAGCAGGGTGAAAGAATTCTGTTTGAAACGGTTATCTGGGTCAAGGAACCCAAAACCGATGTTGAAATCGAGTTTGACGATGTTAACGGCGACGGTCTCAACTTTGTTGCAGGCAAAACTCTCCACTATGTTAACAGCAAGGCTTTTGCGGGAACCGTTCTGGCTCACACAGACGGCGATGTTCCCAATATCGTTCTTGAAATCGACAAACAGGATGAATTCAACCTTGGCTGGATGATTTATTTCTTTGAAAAAGCCTGCGGCATTTCGGGCTATATTCTCGGCGTAAATCCCTTTGACCAGCCCGGCGTTGAAAGCTACAAAAAGAATATGTTCGCTCTTCTCGGCAAGCCCGGCTACGAGGATGCCAAGCAGGAGCTTGAAGCAAGATTAAACTAAATTCACAGGAGGATTTCAAAATGATCTATCTTATTATCGGCAACAAAGGTTCAGGAAAAACAAAAAGACTTATCGAGCTCGTAAACGGAGCAGTCGAAAAGTCAAACGGCAACGTTGTTTGCATCGAGAAAGAAAGACTTTTAACCTATAATGTAAACTACAGAGCAAGACTTGTTGAAACAGACCACTACGGCGTAAGCGGCTATGACGCATTCTACGGTTTCCTTGCAGGTATCGTTGCAGGTGACCACGACATAACAGACATCCTTGTTGATGCAACTCTTAAAATCGGCGGCAGAGATTACGAAGCACTTGCAAACTTCCTTGAAAAGGTTGCAGAGCTCAGCAAGACTGCCGAGCAGGATATCACATTCACCGTTTCCTGCGATGAATGCGACCTTCCCGAGAGAATTTTTACATTTTGCGAAAAAATCTGAATTTAAATCGAAATTTTAGTTGACAAATCACGCAGATACCTATATAATATTTTGTGCGTGATTTTAGGTGAAAATTTATGATATTGGATTTGGAACCTATTTTTAATAATGAGGGAATGGTTAAAGAGTTCAGCTTTGAGCTTGACCTTTCATCTCAGGAGCTTGGCGGAACAAAGCCGTTTGTTGCTCCTGTCAGAGTCAGCGGCTCTGCGGGTAACTACACCGGCATTGTTGAAGTGCGTGCAAAAGCGGAGTTTGAGCTTGAAACAAGCTGCGACCGCTGTGCAAAGCCCATAACTTTGCCGCAGGAAACCGAGATTTTCCACACCCTTGTTACCCACCTCAATGACGACTCAAACGACGAGCTCATACTCGTCAACGAGCTTCGTTTTGACCTTGACCCGCTGATAACCGAGGATATTTTCCTTGACCTTCCTTCAAAGCTGCTCTGCAGCGAGGATTGCAAGGGTGTTTGTCCCCGTTGCGGCAAGGACCTTAACCAAGGTTCATGCAGCTGCGAAAAAGAGGTTGATCCCCGATTGGCCGCCCTTAAGCAGCTTCTGGATAGTTAAAAAAACAAAAAACCCGAGGGTTTAATAAAGCACAAAATTAAGGAGGTGCTTAGGCATGGCAGTACCCAAGAGAAGAGTTTCAAAAGCAAGACGAGATAAGAGACGTTCAAACGTATGGAAGATGTCTGCTCCCCAGCTTGAGAAGTGCTCAAACTGCGGTGAACTCAAGAGATCTCACAGACTTTGCCCCGAGTGCGGTTACTATAACGGCAAGCAGGTAGTTGTTAAGGAAGCATAAGTCAAAATAAAGCGGCAGCGGTATTCTTACCACTGCCTTTTATTTTTATACAAATCGACCCCAAGGCGTACATCACAATTACGGAAGTTGCGGATGTATACGCCGCAAACCAGGATAACGCATAAGAAACAAAACTCCCCGATGCTCGGTTGAACATCGGGGATTAATCATTTTATTCAGTTCTTCTCAACGCCGAGGGTTACCTTTTCGCCGTTGATATCCCATTCCTTGGTGTAGGAGCCGCCTTCTGCAGCGATGATTTCTGTTGCAAGAACATCGTGGGTAACGGTTGCTTTGTTAGCTTCAAAGATTGCTTCAATCTTTGCGTTGCCGCTGACGTAAATCTTGATTGTGTCCATAACCTCAAAGCCTGCGTCCTTACGCATGGTCTGAATCTTGGAGATAAGCTCTCTTACAAAGCCCTCTTCAATCAGCTCGGGAGTGAGGTTTGTGTCAAGAACAACGGTAACACCCTTGTCGCTTTCTGCACGGAAGCCTTCCTTCTGAACGGTTTCAATGAGAAGGTCTTCAACTGCAAGAGCAATTTCGGTTTCGCCGACGGTGAATGTGATTGCACCCTTTTCGTCAAGCTCTGCCTTTGCTGCCGAGCCGTCAAGCGATGCAAGATGTTCTCTGATTGCTCCGAGAAGCTTGCCGTACTTGGGTCCGAGAGTCTTAAGCTGGGGCTTGAAGCTGTAGGAAACATAGCCCGATGAATCGGTTACGAATTCAAGCTCCTTAACGTTAAGCTCATCCTCAATGATTTCGCAGAATTCTCTGTCAAGAGCCTTTGCGGCGGTTACGAAAATCTTGCCGAGAGGCTGTCTGTTCTTGATGTTTGCGGTGTTTCTTGCTGCACGGCCGAGAACAACAACGTTGAGAACCTCGTCCATTGATGCTTCAAGGTCCTTGTTGATGTAATCGGGATTTGCAACGGGATAGTCGCAAAGGTGAACGCTGATGGGAGCATTCTTATCAACGCTGCCAACAAGGTTGCGGTAGATATCGTCTGCCATGAAGGGAATCATGGGAGCTGCAAGCTTGCAGACCGTTACAAGAGCGGTGTAAAGAGTCATGTAAGCGTTGATCTTATCCTGCTCAAGACCCTGTGCCCAGTAACGCTCTCTGCCTCTGCGGACATACCAGTTACTCATATCGTCAACAAAGCTCTGGAGAGCCTTTGCAGCCTCGGGGATTGCGTAACTGTCAAGATAGCTGTCAACCGTGTTAATCAGAGTGTTGAGCTTTGAAAGCAGCCACTTATCCATGATGGAAAGCTTATCGTAATCAAGAGTATGCTCTGTGGGGTTGAACTTATCGATGTTGGCATAAAGAACGTAGAACGCATAGGTGTTCCAGAGAGTGCCCATAAATTTACGCTGACCCTCAACAACTGCCTTGCCGTGGAAACGGTTGGGAAGCCAGGGGGCGGAGTTTGTGTAAAAATACCAGCGGATTGCGTCTGCGCCGTAGGTTGAAAGTGCGTCAAAGGGGTCAACTGCGTTGCCCTTGGACTTTGACATCTTCTGACCGTTTTCATCCTGAACAAGACCGAGAACGATAACATTCTTATAGGGGGACTTGTCAAAGAGAAGGGTCGAAATTGCCATGAGCGAATAGAACCAGCCTCTTGTCTGGTCAACAGCCTCGGAGATGAATTCTGCGGGGAACTGCTGCTCAAAGAGGTCTTTATTTTCAAAGGGATAGTGGTGCTGTGCAAAGGGCATTGCACCCGAGTCATACCAGCAGTCGATAACCTCGGGAACACGCTTCATTTCGCCTCCGCACTTTTCGCACTTGATTGTAACGTCATCGATGAACGGACGGTGAAGCTCGATATCGTCGGGGCAGTTGCTGCTCATTGACTTAAGCTCTTCAATTGAGCCGATTGAATGTCTGTGACCGCATTCGCATTCCCAGATGTTGAGGGGAGTGCCCCAGTAACGGTTACGGCTGATGCCCCAGTCCTGAATGTTTTCAAGCCAGTCGCCGAAGCGGCCCTTACCGATGCTTTCGGGAATCCAGTTAACGGTGTTGTTATTTTTGACAAGATTATCCTTAACGGCTGTCATCTTGATGAACCAGGATTCTCTTGCGTAGTAGATGAGGGGAGTGTCGCATCTCCAGCAGAAGGGATAGTCATGCTCAAACTTGGGAGCGGAGAAAAGCTTACCTTCGCTGTCAAGGTCAACAAGGATTTTGGGGTCTGCATCCTTAACGAACATTCCCGCATAGGGAGTTTCGTCGGTCATGTTGCCCTTGCCGTCAACAAACTGAATGAAGGGAAGGTCATAGGTTCTGCCGACCTTTGCGTCGTCTTCACCGAATGCGGGTGCAATGTGAACAATACCCGTACCGTCGCTCATTGTAACATAGTTGTCAACGGTAACAAAGTGAGCCTTCTTGTTCTGCTTCTTTGCAACTTCGCCTGCACAGGCAAAGAGGGGCTCGTATTCCTTGCCCTCAAGGTCCGTACCAACGTAGGTTTCAAGGATTTCATAAGCTTCAACGCCGTTTTCCTTGTCGGCAAGTGAGCCGAGAACGCTGTCAAGCAGAGCCTTTGCCATATAGTATGTGTAGCCGTCTGCAGCCTTGACCTTGCAATAGGTTTCTTCAGGGTTTACGCAGAGGGCACAGTTTGAGGGAAGAGTCCAGGGTGTTGTTGTCCATGCAAGGAAATATGCATCCTCGCCGATAACCTTGAAGCGTACAACTGCGGAACGCTCTTTGACTGCCTTATAGCCCTGTGCAACCTCGTGGGATGAGAGGGGAGTTCCGCAGCGGGGGCAGTAGGGAACAATCTTGAAGCCCTTATAGAGAAGACCCTTGTTCCAGATTTCCTTGAGCGACCACCAGATTGATTCGATGTAGCTGTTGTGATAGGTAACATAGGGATTATCCATATCAGCCCAGAAGCCGACCGTGCCGGAGAAATCCTCCCACATTCCCTTATATTTCCAAACGCTTTCCTTACATCTGCCGATGAAGGGCTCAAGACCGTAGTTTTCAATCTGCTCCTTGCCGTTGATGCCGAGCTCTTTTTCGATTTCAAGCTCAACGGGAAGACCGTGGGTGTCCCAGCCTGCTTTTCTGGGAACCATGTAGCCCTTCATTGTGCGGTATCTGGGAATCATATCCTTGATAACACGGGTCAGAACGTGACCGATATGGGGCTTGCCGTTAGCGGTGGGAGGGCCGTCATAGAAGGTATAAGTGGGGCAGCCCTTTCTTTCTTCGATGCTCTTTTCAAAAATCTTGTTTTCCTTCCAGAAATCAAGCACGGCTTTTTCTCTGGCAACGAAATCGAGATTTGATGAAACTTTCTCGTACATTTTCTTACCTCCGAACTTAATCAACAAAAAAATAACCCCGCCCCGAACGGGACGAGGGAACAAATCCTCGTTAACCACCCATTACATAACGCGATCTTTATGCGCCCGATAACGGCGGGCATCCGTCAAAGTCTACTGCCTTATTATTTTTCGCAAGTGATTTTTGCAATTTGAGCGAATAAATAATAAAGGGGTTCGGTTTGCGATTCGGGAGTGATTTTCACATTTGCCGCATGGGCGGGTTCGCACTCTCTCCGCCTCACTTTGCACGCCTTGCAAAAGCTACTCTCTCCGTCACTATCTTTCGGTTGATTAATATAATGTTTTTAATTAAAGATAGTATATCACAGGGTTTTCGGCTTGTCAACATTTGAAAAAACAAACCAGACATCAAAAATTACAAAAAAAGCGTTAAAAATAACATTTTTGTGTGCAAAAAGAATTTTTTATGCTATTATTTGATTGTGAACAGGGGGGGACAACTGTTCATGATAAATATGAGAGGATGAATATTATGAAAAAGCTTTTTGCAATTCTTGCGGCGGCTGTGATTTTTATGACTGCTGCAATACCCGCCTTTGCGGATATGGATTCGCCGATGTTCACGGCATACGAAGCATATGTTGTGAAGGAAGGCGGAACGCCGCTTTACCGTTTTGACTGGGATTACGAAACGGATATCACAACCGTTGAGGAAACGGATACCGTTATTCCCAAGGGCGAAAAGGTTACCGTTACGGGCGAATACCTGTGCAACGGAGCTTATTACGGCAACGTTGATTATAACGATAAATACGGCTATGTTCTTCTTACGGATGTTTCCAACGAGCAGCCCAAATACGGCTCTGAAAACGCCCATAAACTCGAGGAGCCCGAAACCGTTGTTGTTATCAATCCCGACGGAGTTTATCTTCGCAGCGGTCCGTCAATGACATATGACGTTGTTTCAAAGAAAATCGAGTTCGGAACTGTTCTCACCTATGAGCTTGTCAACGATGAATACTTCCATTCGTGGGCATATATCACTTATAACGGTGAAAGCGGCTGGCTTTATACCGTTCAGTACGGATTTGACAATGTTTATAACTGTGCAAGCCTTGTTTCCGAAACCAAAGGTGATGACTATTATGCTACGGGCAAGGTGATGACAATTGACGACGGACTTCAGCTCACCGAAACTCCCGACGAAACTTCAAAGAAGATTTCGGATAAAATTCCCGCAGGAACGGCACTTACCTATGAATGGTTCTTTGAGTTTGCAAAAAGTGTTGCGGTTTATACCGAATATAACGGCGTAAAGGGCTGGCTTATCGCAGCTGAAGACTGGGACACCACCGCAGCAATCGAAACTGACAGGGAAGCAATTGTTATATCGTCAGAGGAAAAAACATATCTTTATGATTCCCCGAACGGCAAAAAAACAGATAATTATGTTCTCAACGGTGATATTCTTCAATACAGCTATATTGCAACAAAACCCGATTATGAGGCTGAAGATGACTTCAGCTTTACCGACTGGTATATGGTTACAGCCAACGGAAAAACAGGATGGATTTCTTCGGCGGATGACGGAGTTTTAATAAGCTATATCGATGTTCATCCCGAAGGAACGGCTTATCTGTTTGAGGAAATGCCTGTTTATTCCGAGGCAGGAAAAATAACCGACAAGCCTGTTTTTTATGTTCCTGCGGATGCAGAGGTGCTTTGCATAAAATCGTTTGAAATATATGATTACGATAACGATACCGACGAGGTTATGAAAAATGAAGGCTGGTACTATATTGATTTCAACGGCAAAACAGGCTGGATTTGCGATGACAGACTGATTGACTCCTACGCAGACAGCCGTTTGTCGGCGGATATATTTGACCGTGACGAAATAAAATATGTAACGTGGGCAAATATTCATGAATCCTATTCAAGAGCAAGCGGAATTGTGGGACAGATTTCAGAGGATACTGCGGTAAGAAAAATTTACAGCTATTCCGTAGGCATGGAAGACGGAAATTCCGATGACGGCTTCGGATATGAATATATTGAATATAACGGCATAAAGGGCTGGGTTGACAAAAACAGTATTCACTATGAAGGCGGCTACGCAAGAATTCTTGAAGAAAGAGAAGAATATTCGGCTCTCTCGGAAGAAGAATTTGATGTGAAATTCAGAGAACAGATTAACAAGCTCAACGAAGAGCTGACCGAGCCCGAAACAACCGAGCCTGAATCAACCGAAACACATAAGCCAGAAGAAAGCACCGCATCGCCGAAAACTCTGATTATCGGCTGCGTTGCGGGCGGAGCGGTTCTTGCTCTGACGGCATTCGTTGTTATTCTTCTTATCAACAAAAAGAAGAAGTCTGCATAAATAAAAAAGAGGGGATAAGATGGGTGGAACAAAAAAACTGAAGCCCGCCGAAAATATCGGTGCGGGATGGCTCTATTTTTACGTTCATTTTGTAACAGAAGTAATCTGCTTTTACTGCCTTGAAAAGCAGGTCGGCGACAGCGTTTTCCTTTGGATTTTTCCGTTTATTTATGATGCGCTGGCGTTTGTGCCGCAGTCGGTAATAGGCTACATAAGCGATAAATTTCCGAAAATTCAGATGGGTTCAATCGGAATTGCGATGATGGCAGCGGCAGGGCTTGCGTTCTGGCTGGGATTTCTGCCGGGTAAATATACGGCGCTGATTATTCTCTGCATAGGCAATGCCTGCGTTCACGTTAACGGTGCAGAGGTAACGCTCCGCTGCTCTGACGGAAAGCTTTCGCACAGCGCAATCTTTGTTGCGGGAGGCTCCTTCGGAGTTATAACGGGCAGACTGCTTGCAAAATCCGTTATACCCTACTGGGCAATAATCATTCTTGTTTTAACGGGAATTCCCTTTGTTATGCTTGCGGAATACTACAGAAAATCCGCCGATAAATCCGAAAATCCCTGTAAAAAATTCAACTACGCCAACGAAAAAATTCCCGCAGCGGCAGTAATTTTTCTTACGGTGCTCATTGTTGCCGTCAGAGGCTATATGGGCTACGGAATTCCGACCTCGTGGAACAAAACCGTTTTTCAGTCGGTTATGCTTTATGTTGCAATGGGCGTCGGCAAGGCGGCGGGCGGAATTCTTGCGGACAGATTCGGAGTTAAAAAGACGGCTATGGTTAGTGCTGCGGCGGCGTTGCCCTTCCTTTTCCTCGGCGATAACCTCATGCTCGTTTCGCTTATAGGAGTCATGTTTTTCAGCATGACAATGTCAATAACCCTTGCCTTGCTTGTTTCCGTTTTGCAGAAAACGCCGGGTCTTGCATTCGGATTTACAACAATCGGACTTTTCCTCGGCACGGCACCCATATTTTTCTTTAAATTCACAACAACGCTTTCAAACTGCATCGTTATTGCAATTCTGACCGTGGTTTGTCTTGTTGTAATGCAGTTTGTAATCAGAAAGGACGTGAAGGCACATGAATGATATAAAAATAATTGTCAACTCCCTGCTTCTTTACGGGGCAAAAACGGAGCTTATCGCTCTCGGAATTGTCGTTGCGGCGATAATCGGGCTGTCGGTATTCTGGGCTTTGAGAGAAACAAAGAAAAACAAGGCGGAGAAAAACGATGCTTAATCTTTTGCCTTATTACATGGTAAGAAGCCTTGCCGCAACGCTGATTATTGAGCTTGTTTTTGCCGCAATTCTCGGAGCACGAAGCAAAAAAGACCTTCTAAACGTTGCCCTTGTCAACGTTATGACAAACCCCGTTGTTGTTTCGGTTTCGTTTGTTACGGGCTTCTTTTACGGTCAGAATGCAAGGCTGATTGTGCTGATTGTCCTTGAGCTTTTTGCACTTTTTTCAGAAGGCTTTGTCTATAAAAAGACGCTGAATTACAAAAAAATCAATCCGTTTCTGTTTTCTCTGCTTCTCAACGGAGCATCCTACGGAATCGGACTGATAATAAATAAAATATTTTGAGGAGAATATTATGAAAAAAATACTTTCAATCATTTTTGCGGTCTTTGCCGCATTGATGTCGGTTATTCCCGCATTTGCGGATATGGGACCGCCTCCGTTTATGGAATTTACGGTTTATGTCAGCAAGCCGCAGGGCACGTTTGCATACGATATGGATTGGGACGACGAAACGGGCACATCATCCATGAAAAAGCTCTCGGTCTATATTCCTTACGGCACACAGCTTACCGTTAACGGATATTACGAAATGGACGGTGAGGAATACGGCTCGGTGCACTATAACAATGATTTCTGCTATGTTAAAATGTCTGACGTAACCTTCAACAACCCCGTTGTCGGAGTTGACAAGGCAACAAAGCTTCAGCAGAGTCAGAGATATGCCGTAATCGACAAAAACGGCGCGGCGGTATACAACGGCCCGGGATTTTTATATGAAATGCTTTCCGAAAAAATCCCTTACGGCACAGAATTTGAATGCGAATATGTTGATTACGAATATGATACAATGTGGGCGTATGTCAGCGTTAACGGCATCAGCGGCTGGATTTATGTCAGCGGCTACGATTTCGGAGAAAATAATGATGTTGCCAAGGTTATAGGCGAAAACACCAATCTGACGGGCAAGGCTCTTGTTATTGCCAAGGGTACGGAGCTTAAAGAAAGCCTTGATTTTGACTCCAAAACGCTTGTGAAGGATATTCCCGCAGGAACAGAATTTACCTTCAAATATTATCACGGCTTCGGCAGAACAGTCAAAGTTTTTGTTGAGTATAAAGGTCAGAAGGGCTGGCTTGTTACATCGGACAGATTTACTGATAACGGCGTGCTTGCGGGCACAAAGGGCGGAGCATATATACTTGCCGACAAGCTGTCCGTATATGATAAAATCCCTTCCGATAAAAACGCCGAAAAGGTCGGAGAAATCAAGGGCAATGTCAGCATAGCGGCTGACTACCGTTATATCGAAGAGGATTATACGGCAAAGGAATATACATCTTATGAATTCTGCCGCATCAGCATTGACGGAAAGAATTATTGGATAAGCGGCAAAAACGATGAACTGACCTATGCCGAAGGTATTTCGGAATATAAAGTTACGGCAGCGAACGGACTTCAGATGTATGCCGAGCCTTCCGAAAACTCAAAGAAGCTGAACGTTATCCCGAATGGTACAAAAGTCAACGGCTCGTATTGGGAATATGACGAAAAGGACTGGAGATTTGTTGAATATAAGGGCATCGGCGGCTGGGTAATCGAACAAGCGGGCGGTCTTGAATATATCAGAGATACAGAAAAGTATTCGGCAGTGCCTCTTTCGGAATCAAAGGCTGAATTTGTTTCGGCAAAGCCCGTAAACGCAACGGAGAAAACAACTGTAAAGAATGAAACCGAAACAACGGCTTCAACAACGGCAGCTGCTCCCGAAACAACCCTTCCCGCACCCGCAGAGCTTACAACCGCACCCGAAACAACAACCGATGCGGTAACAGAGCCCGCAACGGCACCCGCATCGCCGAAAACGATTGTGATTGCCTGCGTTGCGGGAGCGGCGGTTATTGCGGTTACGGCGGCGGTAACGATTACTTTAATCAACAAAAAGAAGAAAGAGCGATAAAAAATGAGGGTCGGTGAAAACCGACCCTCTTATGCTTTATTTTGTAACCTTGCGGACATCTTCCTCTTTGCCGAGAACGAGGAGATGTTCGTCTTTTTCAAAGCGGCTTTCACCCGAGATAACGGGAGTGACAACGCCGTTTTTCTTTGTTGCAAGCACAGCAAGATTATATTTGACTCTGAAATTCAGTTCCTTAACTGTTTTGCCTGCCCAGCGGTCAAGAACATCGATTTCAAAAATCGAATAATCGCTGCCGAGGTTGATATAGTCAAAAATATGCTCGCTGCTTTCTCTGATTGCGTAACGCTCCGCCATGTTCTTTTCGGGATAGATAACAGCATCCGCACCGTTTCGAAGCAGGAATTTTTCCTGGATATCCCTGTCAGCCTTGCTGATAACCCTCTTTGCACCGCATTCCTTGAGCAGGCTTGTGATTTCAAGGCTGTTCTGGAAGTTTTCGCCTATGCAGACAAAGCAGGAGTCAAACGAGGGAATGTCAAAGGTTTTGAGCACCTCGATGTTGGTGCAGTCGCCGATTTTTGCGCTGACAACATAGGGAAGCATATCTTCAATTGCCTCTTCTTTTTCGTCAACAATCATGATTTCGCAGTCCATTTTTTCAAGACTCCGACAAAGATGATGTCCGAAAAGACCCATGCCGATTATTAAAAATGATTTCATATTTTCACCTTATCCTATAGTTATTTTTTCTCTGGGATTTTTAACGGGCGGTGCGGCTTTTTTCTCCATTAGTGCAAGGGCAAACGAAACGCTGCCGACCCTGCCGCAGAACATAAGAAATGCAATAATAAGTCTTGATGCCGTTGCAAGGTCACGGGTTATGCCTGTTGTCATGCCGACCGTGCCTATTGCCGAAACGCATTCAAAAATGATGTCGCCGATGTCAAGGCTTGGCTGAATTGCGAGGATTGCGATAATTCCGATAATTGCAAGGCTCATGTTTGTGAAAACAACCGAGCTTGCCTTGTGAATTGCATCCTTTTCGAGCCTTCTGCCGAAGATGCCCTGCGACTGGCGGTGAGTTATGCCGTTGAAGGTTGACATTGCGATAACCGCAAGGGTTGTTGTTTTGATGCCGCCTGCCGTTGAGCCGGGCGAGCCGCCGATAAACATGAGAAATACGGTCAGAATCTTGCTTGCGGGTGCAAGTGCGGCGGTATCGGTTGAGTTGAAGCCCGCAGTTCTTGCGGTAACGGAGTCGAAAATTGAATTGAGAATGCTCTGACCGATTCCGAGCCCTTCATTGGTGAAGTCACGCTCAAAAATCAGAAACAGAACCGTGGGAACAGCAAGAAGTATTGCCGTAACCGTGAGAACGATTTTTGTGTGGAGCTGATAGTATTTGAACTTAAGCTTTTTCTTGCTGACATCGTCCCAGACAAGGAAGCCTATACCGCCGATTATAACAAGAAAAGATATTGTTATAATAACAACCGCATCGTCAGCAAACGGAACAAGAGAAGTATATTTTTCTTTTATGCCCATAAGGTCAAAGCCTGCGTTACAGAATGCCGAAACCGAATGAAAAACGGAATACCAAATTCCCTTTGCCCAGCCGAATTCGGGGATAAAGCGAGTTGCAAGCAAAACTGCACCAATGCCCTCGAAAATCGCCGTGCCTGCAACGATTTTTTTCGTCAGGTTCATAATTGAGCCGATGTGCTCGGTGTTGATGCTCTCAACCATAACCTCTCTTGCACGAAGCCCCATTTTTCTTTTGAGGAGCATGGAAAAGGTGGTTGCAATGGTCATGAAGCCCAGACCGCCAATCTGAATGAGCGTGATTATTACAATCTGCCCGAAAAGAGTCCAGTTTGTTGCTGTGTCAACAACGACAAGACCCGTAACGCAGGAGGTTGAAACCGCCGTGAAAAGAGCCGTAACAAAGTCTGCACTTTCACCGCTTTTTGATGCAATCGGAAGCATGAGCAGAATTGTGCCGATGATTATGATTGAAATATAACCCATGGCGATGAGCCGTGTGTGAGAAAATTTTCGTTTCATTTCAAAACCTCAAATATATAATAAATGAATTATACCATATATATCCGCATTTTTCAACTTGCATTTGGAATAACGTAGTGATAGAATAATAGCGGTGATAATTATGGAAAAATATATTGATTTACACACCCATTCTCTCAAATCCGACGGCTCAATGACTCCCGCCGAGGTTGTGCGTGAAGCGAAGCGTGCGGGGCTTGCGGCAATTGCACTCTCCGACCACGATACGATTGACGGAATCCGTGAGGCAATGGCAGAGGGCGAAAAAATCGGAGTTGAGGTTATTCCCGCCATCGAATTTTCGGTGCTTTCCGAAACGGAAACCCACATTTTGGGCTATTTTATCGACATTGAAAACCCCGATTTGCTGCAGGTGCTCAAAGAGGTTGTTGACCTGCGTATTGAGCGGAATCACGTTACAACCCAAAGGCTCAATGAGCTTGGATTTGACATAACTCTTGAAGAAGTGCGTGCCCTTGCACCGAATAATTTTGTGGGCAGAGCTCATTTTGCGAGGGTGCTCATGGATAAGGGCTACACCCAAAGCGTTAAAGAGGGCTTTGACAAGTATATGTCGGTCGGAAAGTATGCCTACTGCGAAAAGCAGCGTCTTTCCGCCAAAGAAGCCGTTGAGCTTATCTCAAAATGCGGCGGAATTTCATTCCTTGCACACCCGCATTTAACAAAGCTTTCCGATGAAAGGCTCAAGGAATTTCTGACGGAGCTTAAGGGCTACGGCTTGAGCGGACTTGAAGGCTACTATACCGATTATACACCCGAAATGCAGGAAAAATATCAGAATTTAGCGAAGGAAATGGGTCTGATGATTTCGGGAGGTACGGATTTCCACGCAAAAATGAAACCCCATATCTCAATCGGTACGGGGCTGGGAAACATGAAAATTCCGTATTCGGTGTTGGAAAATATGAAGAAAAAACTCAATAAATAACAAAGCAGGGACTGACGAAAAATCAGTCCCTTATTTTATCTCACAGTTTTCAATTGCGTAGTCAAGCAGAATGTTGATTAATTCGTTCCGTGAACGGTTGGATTCTTTTGAAAGCGTATCAAGCTTATTTACTGTATCGTCTTTGATGCGGATTGAAAATGTTTTATACCCGTCTTCTCCTTTGAGCGATTTTTTACTGATTATAAGCTTTTCTTTCATGGCGAATCACCTCTCTATTATTATAACTTGACTTTTTTAATAACAGTATGTTATGATAAATAACATAAAATATGTTATAAAACATATTAAAAATTGAAAGGGGTCATGATTGTGAAAGAAAACAATGTTCAAAACGAGGCTGTTCAGTTGGAAGAAACTTTGCCCGAGCAAAATTTGGGAGAAAAAAATGCTGAAATTCACGAGAATATACCTGTTGCAGATGTCAACAATATTGACACCCAAAGCGAAGCATATTTTGAAGCTGTAAAAAAACTTGAAGCAGAGAAAAAAGACAAGAAGAAAAAAATATTTATTAGCGTACTTTTAGCAATTGCGATAATAATTGTTTCGGGATTTGTAATATCTTTGATTTCAGAACAGATAGCATTTAATAAGCAGGTTGATACAGTATCTGCAGAAATTGAGTCAACGGGACATGGATATACCAAAACATACAAAAAAGCGGTTGATGCTATGGATAAAGATCAGAACATTTCCGATAAGAAGAAGGCAAAAGAATTTTTTATTCTTGGAAAAAAGGCTGATGAACTTAAGAAGTCATTTTATTCTGAGGATTTGTTTAACAGATGTATCGAAAAGAATGAATCCTACAAAGAAAAGGTTCAGGAATATGTTTATAATGCCATGTCCTCGGCAGAAAAAAATGAAGAAGTTTTGACATATGCAGAGTATTACGTCTCGTTGGGAAAAACCCTTGACGAAACAACTAAAGAAAAAATCAGTCTTTATCTTTATGAATTAATCGATAATGGTTCTTTTGGAAAATATAGTGCTAATATAAAATTATGCGAGGAACTTGGCGTTAAGTTAAATGAAGAAGAATTAAACGAAAAGATTTATAATGCTGCAATGAAGGAGTATAATGCCAAGGAGTACAAAGATGCATATGCATGGTTTGGTATTTATACAGGAAATAAAGAATTTGCTGATGTGCTTAAGGATATAAAATATAATATCTCAATAACCTATGTTGAAAATGATAATGATGTAAAGGCATATGAATTACTGGAAGAACTTGGAGATTACAAATATAGTAAAGAGCTTTGTTTGTGGGCAAAAGTAAAAGAAAGCAAATACGATTATGAGAGTGCCAGAAAAGCCGTCGAAAATGTAAGGAAAGTACTTAAATATAGGTTAAAGAATCCATATTCTTATATAGAATCATCGTCAACATATGACATAGATATGAGAATCTTTGATTACTCCGGTCTTGAAGTTGATTTTGACTACGATATAAAAATTTATTATTCTGCAACTAATAGTTTTGGTGCCAGAATCAGCGATACTTATTCAGAAAGTGTATCGGGACCGACTTTTTCGGCGAACTGGATGGAGCGAGAAGAACTTGAAGAGCTTCTTGATATGACAAGAAGCGAAGTAGTCGAAAAAGCAAAAGGTTTTAATAAATGAAAAAAAGAATGCTTTTATGTGTATGACACATAAGAAGTTTTCTTAAAAAAATAAAGGCTGTTGCCAAGGTTTTTACCTTGAACAACAGCCTTTTTGAATAATTGTTATCTCTGAACTCTGCCCGAGCCGTCGCCGCCTGCAAGCTTTTCGACCTCTGAAACGCTGACTCTGTTGAAGTCGCCTTCGATTGAGTGCTTGAGTGCCGATGCCGCAACCGCAAATTCAATTGCAGCCTGTGAATCCTTGCCGCTGAGGAGTGCGTAGATAAGACCGCCGCCGAAGCTGTCGCCGCCGCCTACACGGTCAACGATGTGGAGGTGATATTCCTTTGAGAAGCAGTAGTTTTCGCCGTCATAGAGCATTGCCGCCCAGTCATTGTCGCTTGCGGAAATAGAAGAGCGGAGTGTGATTGCAACCTTCTCAAAGCCGAATTTGTCCGCAAGCTGCTTTGCAACGGATTTGTAGCCGTCTTTGTTGAGCTTGCCGCCGTAGATATCGGTGTTTTCAGCTTCAATTCCGAAAACGTCCTTTGCATCCTCTTCGTTTGAAATGCAGACGTCAACATATTTGCAAAGCTCGGTCATGGCTTCTCTTGCCTCTGCTCTTGTCCAGAGCTTGCCTCTGTAGTTGAGGTCGCAGGAAATCTTGACGCCCTTTGCCTTCGCAGCAACGCAGGCCTGCTTGCAGATTTCAACAAGATTTGCTCCGAGTGCGGGAGTGATGCCCGTGAAGTGGAACCAGTCAGCACCCTCAAAGATTGAATCCCAGTCGAAATCGGAGGGCTGTGCCTCCTGGATTGCGGAATGTGCTCTGTCATAGATGCAGACGCTTCCTCTCTGGGATGCACCCTTTTCGAGGAAATAGATGCCCACTCTGTCGCCGCCGCGAACGATTTTGCTTGTGTCAACTCCGAAATAACGAAGCGAGTTAACCGCAGCCTGTCCGATTGCGTGTGCGGGAAGCTTTGTAACATAAACGGATTCCATGCCGTAGTTTGCAAGTGAAACGGAAACATTGGCTTCACCGCCGCCGAAGGTAGCCTGAAGCTGGTCATCCTGGAAGAAACGGTAATAACCGTTGGGTGCAAGGCGAAGCATGATTTCGCCGAAGGTAACAACTTTTGCCATTATCCTCTTGCCTCCTTAACAATTTCAACTGATTTTTTGCAAAGGTCGATGATTTCATCCCACTTCTGATTGTCGATGAGGTCTGCGGTAACCATATACGAGCCGCCGCAGGCTGCGATAACGGGGCATGAAAGATATTCACCGAGGTTTTTGAGAGAGATGCCGCCTGTGGGCATAACCTTGAACATGGGGAAGGGAGCACTCATAGCCTTGATTTTTGCAAGACCGCCGCTCTGCTCTGCGGGGAAGAATTTGAGCACGTCAAGACCGAGTCTGTATGCGGTGTGATAGTCTGTGGGAGTTGTGCAGCCCGCATAGATGGGGATATTCTTGCTCTGGCAATATTTAACGATTTCTTCGTCAAGACCGGGAGTTACGATGAATTTTGCACCTGCTTCAATTGCTTCGTCAACCTGCGAGGTTGAAAGCACGGTGCCCGCACCGACGAGCATTTCGGGAACGTTTTCGCTCATGAGCTTGATTGCCGTTGCCGCACCTGCCGCACGGAAGGTAACCTCCGCAACGGGCACGCCGCCCTCAACAAGAGCCTTTGCAAGCGCAACGGAATCTCTTTCGGGATTGTTTAATTTGATGACCGGCACAACGCCGATTGACATTATTTTTTCTGATATCTGGTTCATAGATATTCTCCTGTTTTTATATATTTCTGTAGGGCGGGGGCTTGCTCCCGCCGTGAAAATTCAACGGTAATTTGCGGGACGTCAAGGACGCCGTCCCCTACAATTGCTTGAAATAAAACTTTAATTCCGCATTACGCATTCCGAATTACGAATTGGATTTTTCGCAGGCTTCGAAAAGTCCGTTTATATAAGCTGCACCGAGTGCACGGTCATAGAGTCCGTAGCCGGGCTTGCCTGTTTCGCCCCAGATCATTCTGCCGTGGTCGGGTCTGACATATCCGTCAAAGCCCGTTTCAACAAGAGCCTTTGTTATTTCGTACATATCAAGGCTTCCGCAGCTTGAAAGATGTCCGCTTTCCTCAAAGCTTCCGTCGGGCATGATAAGAATGTTTCTCATGTGCATGAATGCGATTCTGTCCATCGCACTGTATTTGCGTACCATTGCAACAACGTCGTTAGTTGCGGCGCAGCCCAGCGAGCCCGTGCAGAGGCAAAGGCTGTTTGCGGGACTGTCAACGATAGCGAGCATTCTGTCAAGAGCTGCTTCGTCGGTGATGATTCTGGGAAGTCCGAAAATGGGATAGGGGGGATCGTCGGGATGAATTGCCATTCTTACGCCGCATTCCTCGCAAACGGGAATAACCTTTTTGAGGAAACGTTCAAGGTTTGCCCAAAGTCCCTCTGCACCGATTTCGCCGTAGGCGGTGATGAGCTCACGGACTTCGTCCTGTGTGTAGCTTGAATCCCAGCCGGGCAGATGAATGTCATCCTTGAGGGGGTCAAGACCCTTCATCTGCTCCCAATACATAACAAGGCTTGTTGAGCCGTCGGGAGCAGCCTTGTCGAGCTGGGTGCGTGTCCAGTCGAAAACGGGCATGAAATTATATGTTACGCACTTAACGCCGTATTTTGCACAGCGGCGGATATTTTCACAGTAAACATCGATAAGCTTGTCAACATCGCCTCTGCCGAGCTTGATATCCTCGTGAACGGGAATTGACTCAACAACATCGAAAACAAGACCGTTACTGTCGCACTGCTCTTTCATTTTTGCAATGCTTTCTTCGGGCCATACTTCACCGGGCTTAACGTCGTAAACCGCACTTACGATGCTGTGCATATTGGGAATCTGGCGGATATACCGGAGTGAAACGGGGTCGGATTCTCCGTACCAGCGGAATGACATTTTCATTGAAAACAACCTCCTGCGTATAAATGATATCTTACGGTAATTTGTCACCGTTTTATTTCATTTTAAGTATATCACGGTTTTCCTGCAATAGCAATTGAAAAAATAATGTAATCCAAATATTTTACGGAAAAACCAAAAATAATTCTTGTTGCAAAGCGGGGATTTTGCGACGTGTATAGTTATTCTGCATAAAAACTTTCGGTGAATATAATATTTTTCTTGCATTTTTGATATATATGTTATAAAATGTATTCTATAGAACTCAAGGAGGATTTTCTATGCCAACAACAAGTATCACAAAAATCAAAACAAAGAGAAGCAACCTTTATCTTCGTGTTGCCAAGGGTCATTTTGCAACAAACCATTCCCACAGCAACTATTATATTGATGTTGCAGCACAGAAATCCCGTCTTTCGGAATCAAAAGCCGTTGCACAGGAGCTTTGCAGCAACAGCCACTATAAGGTTAAAATCGTTGACAGCATTCTCTGCCTTGACGGCACAGAGGTTATCGGTGCGTGCCTTGCCGATGAGCTCAGCAAAAACAATTGGATGAACATAAACGCTCACCAGACGATTTATGTTGTAACTCCGGAAATGACAAGCAGCTCGCAGCTTATGTTCAGAGATAATATTGTTCCCATGATTCAGGGAAAGCACGTTCTTGTGCTGGCAGTTTCGGTTGCCACGGGCGGAACTGTCAGAGCCGCAATGGAAGCCGTTAAATATTACGGCGGCGAGGTTGTGGGTGTTGCATCCATTTTCGCAACTGCGGAGGAAATTGACGGCTATACCGTTAACTCTGTTTTCAATCCGAACGACCTTCCCGGCTATTTTGCAACCCAGTCCCATGAATGTCCGCTCTGCAAAGAGGGCAAAAAGCTGGATGCTCTCATCAACAGCCACGGATTTTCAAAGCTTTAATCAAAATTAATATTTTCACCGCCTGCAGAAAAACTGCGGGCGGTATTTTTTCTCCCTGATCAAACTGTGTTTCATTGATTTTTATACCATAAGTAAACAAATATTGCTGTATTTTGTATAAAATATTACAAAACAAAAATATAAAGCTAAAATTGCATTATTAATCTACGATTTGTATAATGTTTATTCAGAATATTGACATGGCATATTTCTTTAGGTATATTTTATGTAAGGATTACATTTTGCACAGAAATGTAACAGGGGAGAGGAAAATAAAATATGAGAGCGGTATTTTTTTATCCGCAGATTGAAAAATCCTTCAGGGCATCGTCGGTGCCCTTGGGAATTTTGTCGATTGCATCATTTTTGAAATCAAAAGGACATGATGCAATTATCTGTGACAGGTTTTTCACATCCGAAAAGGCGGAAACAACGCTGCAAAAATATAGCCCCGACATAATCGGAATTTCGGTTATATCAAATTTATTCATAAAGGATGCCATGAAAATTGCCAAAGCGGCAAAAGATATGGGAATACCCGTTGTATGGGGCGGTTCACTTTCGTCGGTTATTTCAAAGGAGATTCTTGAAAGCGGTCTGGGCGATTACGTCAGCATCAATGAGGGCGAATTCATATGGCTTGAAATGGCGGAAGCCTTTGATGAGGGCAGAGTCTTTGACGGAATAAAGGGACTTGCATATCTCCGAAACGGCGAATATATTCGCACCGAGGACAGAGAGTTTATTGATTTGTCTGTTTTGCCGAAGCTTGACTGGACACTTGTTGACCCGAAACAGTATTTTCGTTCAGAGTATGACTGCGAAAAAGTCATTACAACATATTTCTCGAAGGGATGTACAGGAAGATGTACCTTCTGCTACAACCATAAATTTCATTGTTCAAAGCGCCGCCAGAGACCGCTTGAATATGTAATTGAGGAAATGCGTTATCTCAAGGATATGCACGGTGCAAGAGGCTTTGATTTTACCGATGACCTGATGTTTGCAAACAGAGAGCAGGTTGAGGATTTCTGCAAAGCAATAATTGACAGCGGACTGAATATAAAGTGGTACGGTTTTATCAGTATTAATCTTGTTAATGACGCACAAGGGTATGAGCTGCTGTATAAATCAGGGTGTCGCTCTTTGACTTACGGGATTGAGTCGGGTTCGCCGAGAATTCTCAAAACTGTCGGCAAAAATATGAAGCTTGACAAAATCAAGAGTAATATTGAGCTTTGTGCAAAATCGGGGATAGTTCCGGTTACCTCCCTTATGCTCGGATTTCCCGATGAAACCGAGGAGGATCTTATTGCTACAATCTCCCTTGCAAAGGAGCTCAAAGGCGGAATGGTGTTTTTTGGATTTTATACTCCTGTCCCGGGCTCAAAAATGTATGAGGAGCTTGTAAACAGCGGAAAAATTTCTCCGCTCAAAACTCTTAAGGATCACGCCAATGTAAATTTTGCTGAACAGATTTCGGTCAATGTTTCGGGTGTACCGTCTGTTGAGCTTTCAGCAATAAGAAAATATTTCCGTTTGAGATCGTTGAAATACAAAAGCAGCAATTCTTCAAATGAGCATATTTTTAATCTGATTAAAAGTATATTCAAATCCATGTCCGGCAGAGGACTGAAGCATTTTATCAAAGGTGGAGTATACAGCTTTATAAACTTTGTTGATGCACTCGGAATATTTTTTCACCCGAAAATCAGAAAGAAATACGGTCTTTATTTCACAAAATAAAATCAACGCTGTGTCGGAAAACCGATGCAGCGTTTTTGCTTATACTATTGATTTTATAACTTGAAAATATTATAATTAGCATGTGATTTTTAATCATCAACTAATAAAAAAGAAAGGGTCTGTTACCCCTTTGAATGTTAAATGGGACATAATGATAAACGGAAACCTTATGTTGAGGCTTCTCCTTGAGGAGAAGCTCCGTCATAGACGGTGATGAGGTGTAAATCGGATATAAAAATACCGTGTGTCACCTCATCCGTCACTCCGTCACACCTTCCCCTCAAGGGGAAGGCAAATTGCCTTATTTATATTAAACCGAAAGGATGCTGACAATGAATTTTACCGTTTCGGGCGGAAATAAAAACGCCGTAATAAAGCTTAACCAAACCGAAAAAGACAACGTGATTTTTGTTGATGTTGATATGACAATGCCAACCCCCGAAGTTCCCGAGCCGTTTACCGTCAAGTGGTTTTTCGGAGTAAAGGACTGCTATTCAACCTGGAATCCCACTTTGCTTGATATTCACGGACTTGGGTTTGACTGGGGACAGATTGAAATCAAATCCCGCCTTGCCTCGAATATGCCCGTGCAGGAGCTTATTTCAAAGAACGGAACAAACAGACTTTGCATTGCTGTTTCCGATGTTGATACGCCAATCAGCATAAAAACGGGTGTCTGCGAGGAAAAAGCCGCAATTGACTGCGAAATTGAGTTTTTTACAAAGCCCACATCTTCAACGGACAGCTACCATGCCGTAATCCGATTGGATTTGCGTGATATCCCCTATTATGACAGCGTTTATGAAACTGCCGCATGGTGGGAAAATGAGTGCGGTTATAAGCCCGCATATGTTCCCGAAGCGGCGAAAATGCCCATGGATTCGCTCTGGTACAGCTTCCATCAGTGGCTTGACAGGGAGGAAATTCTTAAGGAATGCAGGGCTTCAAAGGAGCTTGGTCTTGAAACCGTGATTATCGATGACGGCTGGCAGACCGATAACATCGCCCGTGGCTATGCCTATTGCGGCGACTGGCAGGTTGCACCCAAAAAGATGGGCAACATGGCAACGCTTGTTGAGGAAATCCACGCTGTCGGAATGAAGGTTATGCTCTGGTATTCCGTGCCGTTTATGGGTATCTACACGGAAAAATACAAGGAATTTGAGGGAATGTTCCTTGAAGGGTCGGGAAACGACACAACGTTTTTCGGACTTGACCCGAGATATAAAAAAGTGCGTGAATACCTTGTTAGCATCTATGAAAACGCTGTCAGAGATTGGAAGCTTGACGGTCTTAAGCTTGATTTTATTGACTCATTCATACTTA
Source organism: Clostridia bacterium (assembly GCA_017473165.1). Taxonomy (GTDB): domain Bacteria; phylum Bacillota; class Clostridia; order Oscillospirales; family Acutalibacteraceae; genus CAG-177. The sequence goes on from JAFUNA010000023.1 coordinate 131,730, forward strand.
AAGGAAAGTCGCTTGAATATGACGAAAAGCGTGATTTTCAGTCGCTTGAGGATGCAATTCACGCCCTCATGTCTGAAATCAAAGCCGTGCTGACCGCAATCAATCCCGATATTTTGATTGAATTCCGTCAGTCATATGTCGGTCCGTCAATCCGCAAATACGGAAATATGCTCCGTGTGGGTGACTGTGCCTGCGATATGCTCAAAAACCGCATCGGAATTGTTAATCTCCGATTGACATCGGGCAAAACCGCCGTTCATTCGGATATGCTTATGTGGAATTATGAGGATACCGCCGAGAATGCCGCAATGCAGTTTGCAAGCATTCTCTACGGAGTGCCGCAGATTTCGGTGCGTGTTGATAAGCTGCCCGAGGAGCATTACAAAATGCTGAAATATTATGTTTCGTTCTGGAAAGAGTGGAAAAATGTGTTGCTTGACGGCAAGCTGACCGCTCAAAATCCCGAATCGAACTACAGCATTGTCCGTTCGCAGCTTGGCGATAAGGCGGTGGTAACCTCCTACACCAACCCCGTTATTGAAATTGAAACGGCTGAAACCGTTGCCGTCAATGCGTCGGGCTGCAAGTCACTCATAATCAAGGGCGGAAAAGGCAAAGCCTACAGAACCGTCAACTGCATGGGCGAAGAAATCGCAGGCGGAACAATCACCGCAGCGATTGAAGAAATAGAAGTCCCCGCAGCAGGAATGATTTTTATAGGATAATTACGGCTTTTGTTCCGTGAGAGCCTGCCTGTTGCGGCTCTCCCTTTTTCACTTGCAATTTGCTTTATTATATGTTACTATATAACAGAATAGATTATAGTGGGTGATTATGTGAAAATTTTGAGGTCGGTTTTATTTTATATATGGCAGTTTACATACGGTCTGCTCCAGAATCTGGTCGGACTTATCACGCTTGCCGTTTATAAGTCAAAGGGTGCGGAAAGCGAATGGTATCATAACGCACTGATAACATATATCGACAAAAAGAATTTCGGCGGCGTTTCGCTGGGTATGTTCATTTTTATAAATAAAAGCCGTGAGGGTGACCGTCTGCATGACACGAGAATTCACGAATACGGTCACACCGTTCAGTCGCTTGTTCTCGGACCGCTCTATTTGCTTGTTATCGGAATACCGTCGGTTGTCTGGTGCAATCTGCCCTATTTTGTAAAAATGAGAAAGTTCAAGGATGTTTCTTATTACCGTGCTTATTGCGAGGGCTGGGCAAACGAATGCGGACTTTTTGCAACAAAGGAACGTTTTCTCACAAAAGAGCTTCTTGAAAGAGGCCGCTACGGCAGACCCATTAACCCCAACCGCAACAAGCGTAAAGACATCAAAGGCAGAAGGAGAAACAAATAATGGAAAAGAAATATCTTAAAACGGGAGAAATTCTCTCTTTTTCATCGTCGGCATTCGGCAGAAGCATGATTTATACCCTCATGTCAACCTTCCTGCTGATTTTCTATACCGATGCGATGCAGCTCACCCCCTCTCATGCAGGACTTATAATCCTTGCGGCAAGAATTTTCGACGCTGCAAACGACCCTGTTATGGGCATTATTGCCGACAAAACCAACACAAAATTCGGCAAGCTCCGTCCCTATCTTCTCTTTTCCCCCTTCCTTATCATGATTTCAACCGCCGCACTTTTCTATGTTCCGAACTTCGATTATAACGGACGTCTTGCATATGCGGCAGTTACATATATTCTTTGGGGCATTTGCTTCACAATTCAGGATGTTCCCTTCTGGGGAATGAGTGCGGTTGTTTCTCCCCTTGAAAACGAAAGAAACAAAATGCTCTCAACCGCAAGAATTTTCAGCACAATCGGCGGAATTGTTCCCACGCTTCTTGTGCCCGTTCTCAAAAACAGCCTCGGCAACACAAAGGGCTATTTTGTAAGCGGTCTTATTTTTGCCGTTTTCGGTTCAATGATTTCGCTTCTTGCTTTCTTCGGCACAAAGGAAAGAGTTGAGCAGCCCGCAAAAGAAAAGGTTACCGTTAGCGAAATTGTTTCCGCTTATGTCAGGAACAAGCCCCTTCTTCTTCTCATTGCAGCAAGCATTCTCGGCTCTGCAATGCTTATGGCACAGACCTCGGGTGCATATATCGCAACTTATCTTATCAAAGATTCGGGAATAGTTCCCAAGGGAACGGTTCAGACCGTTATGACTGTTGCAATCGGTGCAGGCATGATGATTGCAATGGTGCTCATGCCCGTTCTCCGCAAAAAAATGTCGCTTAAGGCTATCTATATTTCCGCAGCCGTTTTCGGTGCGGTTGTTCACGGAATCATGTATCTTGTGGGCTACTCAAACTTCTATCTTTTCCTTGCCGTTCTTGCGGTTGCGGGTCTGCCCCTCGGTATTTTCAACGTTATCACCTATGCAATGGTTGCCGACAGCGTTGACTATCTTGAATACAAAACAGGCAGACGCTCCGAGGGTGTTTGCTTTGCATCGCAGACATTCATCAGCAAGCTGACTGCAGGTATCTCAACCTTCATCACAAGCCTTGTGCTCGAAAAGGTCGGCTTTATGCAGCCCGTTAACGATGTTCCCGTGCTCAATCAGCCCGAATCCGTTTTTGACGGAATGTTCATCATGGTTTCGGTTATTCCGATGATAAGCCTTGCTCTTGCAGCAATTCCCATGATTTTCAACGATTACAGCGGCAAGAAGAAGGAAGAAATTCAGAAGGCTCTTTCAGAGCGCAGGGAGAATGCAAATGTCAATTGATAACGAGCTTTTTGAAAATGAGTTTGATGCGTTTTCGGAGGGCGTTGAGCCCGGCGGACTCCGCAACAGAACGCAGATTAAGGTTTTGATAACATTTATTGTGAGCCGCATCAGCGAGCCGTTGAGAGATACTATGCTTATTGATGCACTCCAGACTCACGGACTTGCAAATTATTTTGAAACAACACAGGCTCTTGACGAGCTTATGGACAGCGGAAATCTTGTTTCCGCCGACGGATTTGTTTATATCACTCCCAAAGGTGCACTCTCGGTTGAGGAGCTTGCAAAGGAGCTTCCGAAATCGGTTAAGGAAACGGCTCTTGCCGATGCTCTCAAAATTCAGCTTATTGAAAAGAGGGAGAATGAAAACACCGTTGAAATAAAGAAAACCGAAACGGGCTATCTTGTGACGGTCAGGGTTATCCACAAGGATGAGCCGATGATGGAGCTTACCGTTTATGCTGCGGATTCCGAGCAGGCGGAGCAGCTCAAGCATAATTTTCTCAAAGACCCGACACACGTTTATTCAACCGTTGTCGCATCACTTTTTATTTAAGGAGTAACCTGTATGCTCGAAAATCTCAAACAGAAGGTTTATGAGGCAAACCTTAAGCTTGTTGAATATAAGCTTGTGCTTTTCACATGGGGAAACGTTTCCGAAATTGACAGGGAAACGGGTCTTGTTGTAATCAAGCCGTCGGGCGTTGACTATGACAAAATGAAGCCCGAGGATATGGTTGTTATGAATCTCAACGGAGAAAAGGTTGAGGGCAATCTCAACCCTTCGTCGGATACACCCACTCACCTTGAGCTTTACAGAAGATTTCCAGAAATCGGCGGCGTTGCACACACCCATTCAACCTTTGCCGTTTCATATGCACAGGCTGCAAGAGAAATTCCCTGCTACGGCACAACCCATGCCGACTTTGCTTTCGGTGCGGTGCCCTGCACAAGGGATTTGACCAAAGAGGAAATTGAGGGTGAATATGAGCTCAACACGGGTAAGGTTATTGCTGAATGCTTTGAAGCAAATGCAATCGATTATAATGCCGTGCCGGCGGTGCTTGTTCATTCTCACGGTCCCTTCACATGGGGCAAAAACGGACTTGATGCCGCAAAGAATTCGGCGGTGCTTGAAGAGGTTGCAAAAATGGCATACCTGAGCACAACTCTCAACGCAAAGCCCGCAAGCGAAGACATAAAAAAGAAGCATTATTTCAGAAAGCACGGTGCAGGTGCATACTACGGTCAGAAATAATTGCTTGACACAAATCCGATATAAGTATAAAATAAAAACGATTAAAGAAAAAAGGTGAGATGTTATGGCAAAGTGTCCCAAGTGCGGAGTGAAGCTCCATATATGGAATGTAAAAGCGGAATGCCCGAAGTGCGGCGTCAACATCGCAAACTATGACTGGGAAAACAGACTTGAGCAGGATTCAATTGCCGCTGAGGCGGCTTTTGCAAAGCTTCACGAAACAATGAGAAAATTCAAGTTTTCGTTTGTCGGAACAAAGCTGCGAATTGCAAGAATTCCAATCAGCGTGCTGCCGCTTTTCTCGTTTCTTCTTCCTCTCGGCACGCTTGCCGTTTCGCTTCCTTTTGTTGAGGAAAAATTCACCCTCAACGCAATCGCAATTGTAATGAACATACTCAACTTTGACATAATGGGTATCTTCAAAGCACCGTCTTCGGAAATAATCGGCGATGCGGCTCTGATGTTTATGCTGTCGCTTCTGCTGGTTGTTTTGAGTGCACTTTCGCTGCTTGTCAGCCTTGTTTTCCTGCTACTCAACTTCAAAAAGTTCAACAGCAAGGGACTGTTTATGACAAATCTTATTGCAAGCATAATGATGTTTGCAAGTGCATTCTGCTTTAACAATTTCTCGTCGATGATGGAAGCAAGCACCCTTGCCGATGCAATCAGCTGCGGACCTTCATGGGGTGTATTTGTGAGCGGAGCACTTTTCCTTGCTTCGTCAATAACAAACCTTATCGTTTCGCTTCAGCCCGTCAACATTCCTCCCGAAGAAACGGAAGAAAAGACGGAAGAAGAAAAAGAAACGGCTAATGTATAAAAATAACCGTACATCTCACCGAAAGGCGGAATGTACGGTTTGTTTTTTTATGAAAATTTAATTCCCGAAAGGGCTCGGATTTCTTTCATGAGCCTGCTGGCCTGTAAAGCTCTTTCGCTTGTCACGGTATAGTATGGGTCATCGGGATTTGCAATGAATTTCTCAAATCCGACCGCTTCGTAACCCATGAGTTTTTCTTTGGCAACATCGCCGATAATCTCTTGCGTATCACCGTTTTTGGCTATCAGCTTCATGTTGGTAAGCTTTGAGATTGATTCGATTGTTATTGTTCCCTCGTCGCCGAAAATCTGTGAGCCAAGTCTGTCCTGTCCGAGCTTGGAATATGTAAAGTTAACAAGCTTGTCAGAGTAGAGCAAAGCTGCATTCCCGCTGCCGTCTGCACCGCTTTCCATAAAGTGGGCACAGGCGGTTGTTTTTTGCGGAATTCCGAACAAATCAAGGGCGGGATAGACGCAGTAAATGCCCAAATCCATAAGGCAGCCCGTCGCAAGAGCGGGATTAAAAATGTTGGGAAGCTCGCCTCTGACATATGCGGGATATTTTGACGAGAGCTGCGAGAAATCGAAGTGAACGCTTGTAATTTTGCCGATTTTTGAGATTGCATCTTTGAGCAATTCTCTTGCGGGATTGAACATATACATTATTGCTTCAATGTAGATAAGTCCGTTTTTCTTCGCAAGGGTCTGCAATTCCTCAAGCTCCTCGGGCTCAACCGTTATCGGCTTTTCGCAGATAACGTGTTTTCCGCTTTGGAGCATGAGCTTTGACTGCTCATAGTGCAGACGGTTGGGGCTTGCGATATAAACCGCATCAAAATCGCCCTTTGCAAATTCCTCAAGGCTTGTATAGACCTTGGGGATTTCGTTTTCAGCTGCAAATCTGCCGCCGCTTTCTTCCGTTCTTGAATAAACCGCCGTAAAGTCTGCCTGTGTCAGCATCCTTGCACCGTCGATAAAGGATTTTGCAATCCAGCCTGTACCGATAACGCCGTATTTCATATCAAAGCTCCTTGCCCATAACCGTGCCGCCCTTGAGAGTGCGGATTTCTTTGAAGCCGTTCTTTTTATAGAAGTTTCTGCCCCTTGTGTTGCTTGTGCCGACGATGAGCATAATCGATTTAACGCCGTGGGTGTTTTTCATATGCTCGGTAAGGGCTGAAATCATGCGTGAGCCGTTGCCGTTTCCTCTGAAGGGCTCGTTGATGTCAATGTGAAGATGAGCGGGATATTTCAGCGAATAGATTCCGTGACCGAGGATTTCGCCGATTGCATCACGGTAGAATTCTTTGCCTGTATTTTTCACCTTTTTGAGGTAAGGTCTGATATTTTTTAAATAGGTTCTGAAATCCCTTGCACCGAAAACATAGCCCTGTGCTCTGTCGTTATCGTCAACAAGAACAAAAACGTTTTCGGGCTCCTGCTCACAGTAGTAATCGCAGAAGGTGAAGAGAATGAAATCATGCATTTGGGGGTCGGTTTTTGCTTCGGGAGGAGCCGTGTTGATGCACACCTGACGAACATCCTCAAAATACTTCGGCTCATATTTCTTTACGGTAACCATTTTTATTCTCCTAACTCAACAGTGAAGGTGTTTTCGCCGCTGAAGGGGATTTCCTTGCCGCCGAATTCAAATACGGCTTCAATTTTCGGGTCAGCGAAAACCTTGATTTCGGCAAGTCTGCCCTTCTTTTCGTACTCAACGGAAACAACGCCTTTTTCGGTTGTGATATGACCCTTTGCACGGTCCATTCCGTTAACAAGGCAGGGCGAAACAATTACCTTTTCATAGCCTGCACTTCCATTGGGCTGACGGATTCCGAGAAGGTACATGAAAAGATATTTGGTAACTGCACCGAACATCGGATGGTTTCTGGAGTCACGTCCGAGCCAGTTTTCCCAGATTGTTGTTGCACCGTTGCGTGCCATATAATCAAATGAAATTTCTTTTTCGTTTGAGAGAAGGTCAAATGCAAGCTGACTCTCGCCGATTTCGAAAAGATAGCCGATAAGAGCTTCGGTTGCGATTATGCCCGTATCGAACATTCCGAGGTCATTATATTTGTTGACGGTATTCTGAACAGTACGCTCGTCGCCGAGTCCGATTCTTAATGCAAGGCTGTTTGCGCCTTGAGCATCGCCGATAAAATTGTGATTTCCGGAGCTGAAATATGCAACGTTGATTGCTTTTTTGACTCTTTCAATGCGTTCTGAAAGATGAGCAGCCTCGCTCTGTCTGCCGAGAATTTCAGCAGCTTCGAGAGTCTGATACATAAATGTAACATAAAGGCAGGTGTTAACATAGGACTCGGGAATAATTATGCTGTTGTCGGGGGGAGGACACCAGTCGCCGAGACACCAGCCGTCATTTTCCTCACGCCAGACAAGTCCGTTATCGCTGCGGCTTTCAAGATAGTCGAGGAAATGAAGCATCTTGGGGAAGAACTCGTCAAGCAAATCCTTGTCGCCGTAGGTTTTGTAGAATTTCATGGGCACTTCGACGATTGCACCGCCCCAGCCGGAGGGTCCGCCGCCGCCACCCATAAGGGGAGCGGTGTGCTGAATATGACCCGAAACCTTGCACTGGCAGTCGGCAACGTCATAGAGCCACTTGCGATAGATTTCCTTGCAGTCGAAAAGCATCATTACCGTTTCGCCGCAAAGCTGACCGTCGCCCGTGTAGCCGAGGCGTTCACGGTGGGGGCAGTCGGAGGGAATGCAGCAATGAATGTTTGCGAGCTGCGTTCTGATGTAGGCATCGTAAAGCCAGTTAAGTACCTTGTTGTCGCATTCGAACGAAGAAGTAACGGGGCAGTCGGTATGAACAACGTCAACTCTCAAAGGCTCAACGTCTGCATTGACCGTGAAATAACGGAAGCCGTGCCATGTGAAATGGGGAATATATTCACGGTCCGTGCCATCGGTTATGAACTGCTCCTCCTGATAGCCCTCCTCAAGCTGAATGCCGTAATAGGGTCTTGTTTCATAGATTTCTTCGGCGTAGTTAACCTTGATTAATTTGCCTTTTTCCTTGCACTTGAAAACGGCATAGCCTGCGGTGTTTTCGCCGATATCATAGAGCTTTTTGCCGTCTTCTTCCTTAAGAAGCACGGGTTTTACCGTTCTGATAACCTTGTCGGCGGGTGAAAACTGAATTAAATATTCGCTTTCGGGGGCGGGAATAACCGTGCTTTCGCCAAAGCCTTCACCGCTGTAGCCGTTAAGCTTGAAGCCCTGCGGATAGAGAGTGTAATCGTGCTTTTCGCCGTTATAAAGGTTGTTGTATGTAACAAAGCCCTTGTGCGAAAGGGTTGATTCGTCGCTGATAACGTTGCCGCTTTCTTTTTCAAGAATAAAGCAGAGCTTGGGCGTGCCGAAGGTTACGGAACCCTCTGCGTGACGGCTGACCTGATTATAGTAGCCGTTGCCCAGCATGACCGCAAGGGTGTTTTCGCCGTCGCAGAGATAATCGGTAACATCATATTTCATGCAGTAGATTCTGAATGACATTTTATCGTTGAGAGGAAAGGTAAGCTTGCTCAAATCACGCTCGCTGTAGCAGGTTGCGTTGGGCACAAGCAAATCGTCGCTGACCTTTCTGCCGTTTATAAAGAGCTTAAAGAAGCCCAGACCGCAGATGATTATTTCAGCCTTTTCGCCCTTGACGGCGTTAAAGTTTTTTCTGAAAAGTGGTGCGTCGCTGCCTGTGCATTCAATCCATTTTGCGTTTTTAAAAATCTGTTCGCTTGTCATGATTAAACCTCCTCGGTCAATTCGTTAAGACGTGAATTCATGGTTTCCCATTCATCCATAAGAATAAGCTGATTTTCCGTCAGCTCATCAATTTCTTTTGTCAGTTGAAGAACTTTCTCGTAGTCTGCAGAAACCTCGGGCGTTGAAAGCTGACCGTTGAGCTCGGAAATTTCGCCGTCAAGACGGTCAATTTCCGCCTCGGTGCGTTTGATTTTGCCTTTAAGGCGGTTAATTTCGCTTTCGCGCTCCTTGCGAAGCTTGTAGGAATTAACCTTTACCTCGGTTTTCTGCGGCTTTTCTTTTGCCTGTGCAAGAGCAAACTGTGCATAGTCGTTATAGTCGCCGTCAAATTTCGTGAAGCCGTCGGGGCTCATTCTGTAAATCTTTGTTGACAGCTTGTTAATGAAATATCGGTCATGAGAAACGGCAATGATTGTGCCGTCAAAGTCGTCAAGTGCTGCCTCGAGAACTTCTCTTGACGGGATGTCAAGATGGTTTGTCGGCTCGTCGAGAAGCAAAACGTTTGCTCCCGAAAGCATGAGCTTCAAAAGGCAGAGCTTTGCTTTTTCGCCGCCGCTCAAGGTGTCAACGCTCTTGAAAACGTCGTCACCTCTGAAAAGAAACAGGGCAAGATATTTTCGCACCGTTGTTTCGGTAAAGGTGCGGTGCTCGTCCCAGATTTCATCGATAACGGTTTTGCCGCCTCTTAAACCTTCAAGGCTCTGGTCGAAATAGCCGATTTTTACGTTTGCACCGAATAAAAAGCTGCCGTCATCCGCCGATTGCTGACGGGTGAGAATACGCAGAAGGGTGGTTTTTCCGCAGCCGTTTGTGCCAAGAACAAAAACACGTTCGTTCTTAAAAACCTGCATATCGGCATTTGAAAAAAGCTTTTTTGAGCCGAATGCCTTTGTAAGACCCGTAACACGCAGAACGTCATTGCCCGTTTCGCTCACGGGAATGAATTTCATACGCATCTGCGAAAGAGGCGGGTCGGGCACAACAAGCTCCGCCTTTTTTCTTTCAAGCATTTTACGCTTGCTTTCGGCGGTTATGAAGTTGCGTTCTCTTGCAAATGAACGCTGCTGCTCAATGATTCCTTCAATGCGTTTGATTTCCTCGCAGAGGTTTTCGTAATGGCGTCTTTCGGTTTCAAGACGCTCCTCCTTGAGCTTGAGATAAGCCGAATAATTGCCCTTTGAGCTGTGGCATCTGCCGTGGGAAAGTTCAACGGTTTTGTTTGTGACACGGTCAAGAAAATATCGGTCGTGGGAGATAACGATAACCGTGCCCTTAAAGGTTGAAAGATAGTTTTCAAGCCATTCCGTGCCCGCAATGTCAAGATGGTTTGTCGGCTCGTCAAGAAGAAGCACATCCGAGCCGCTCAAAAGCAGCTTGCACATACTTAATTTTGAACGCTGACCGCCGCTTAATTTGTCGCACGTCAGAGTGAAATCATTTTCTGAAAAGCCGAGGCCGATGAGTGCGGAGCGGGTGCGGCTTCGGTAAGTCAGCCCCTCCTGCTCCTGAAAAAGCTCGTTAAGACGGAGCTGCTCCTCGATGAGTGCGTCACGGTTATTTTCGTTTTTGTCGATAGCGGCGGCAATGTATTCAAGCTGCGATTCAATTTTCATCAGCGGCTCAAAAACGCTCAACGCCTCGTCATAAACCGTTCTCACCGAGCCGTGGCAGGCGTGCTGTTCAAGATAACCTATTTTGGTTGTTTTTGAAACGAACGCACCGCCCTCGGAGGGCTCAACTTCACCTGTGATGACCTTAAAAAGAGTTGTTTTGCCCGTTCCGTTTGCACCGATGAGCCCAACGAAATCGCCTGCGTTGACGTCAAAACTGACATCCTCAAAAAGCACCTTGCCGCCAAACTCAACTTTTAAGTTTTGTATACTTACAATAGCCATTTTAAATCCTTGTTTCGATTATTTCAAGCTCACCGCCGAGCTTGTATTCGCCTGCGTTTGCAGGAATGAAAATGCTGTCGCCTTTTTTGAGAGAAAGAGTTTCTCCGCAGCATTCAAGAGTGCCTTCACCTGCCATAATCAGCAGGGAAACGAAAGAGTTTTCGTCTGCATTTCCGCAGAAATCGCCCTTTGTGTCAAGCTTCCAGACCTTGAAAAGGGGACAGTCGGCAAGCAGCCTGCGTTCATCCGTGTCAAGCTCTTTGCCTTTACAAAAGTCGGGCTGCGAGTATTTTTCGAGCTTTGTAACCGCTGCACCGTCCTCAACATGGAGTTCCCTTGGTTTTCCGTCGTTTCCGACCCTGTTATAGTCATAGATACGGTAGGTTGTGTTGGAGCTTTCCTGTACCTCCGCAAGTAAAATGCCTTTACAGATAGCGTGGAGAGTTCCTGATTCAATAAAGAAGAAATCGCCTTTCTTAACGGGCACTTTGCTCACATAATCGGTCAAAGTGTTGTTTTCGATTGCAGCCTTAAATTCCTCGGGAGTGATTTTGTCCTCGAAGCCGAGAATAAGGTGAGCATCCTCCTCGCAGTCGATGATATACCAGCACTCCGTTTTGCTCTGACCCTTGCCTGTTTTTTCGCAGTATTCCTTTGTGGGATGCACCTGCACGGAGAGATTGTCCATAGCATCGATGAATTTTATGAGAATGGGAAAATCGTCAAATCTTTCTGCATTTTTGCCGCAGAGAGCGGGGTTTTCCTTGACAACATCCGCAAAGGATTTGCCTGCAAATTCGCCGTTTTCAACGGAGCTTGAGCCTGCCTCGTGGCAGGAGAGCATCCAGCCCTCGGCGGCGTTATTCTTTTCGGTTTTAACGTTGTAGTTTTCGATAAGCTTTCTGCCGCCCCAGATTGTTTCGGAAACATAGGGGAGCAGTTTTATGGGATACAGTTTCATAAAGATAACCTCCGGAAAATTTTTACTTCATATCCGTATTATTCTATCATATTTGTCCAACAATTTCTATAGAATATTTATGGGAGGGCAAGAAATATGGAAAAATATTTTAAGTCTGCAAAGATTTTTTATTATGAAAAGATAAGAAAGCCTGTTAAACCTGACCGTGATATCATTTTGACGCAGCTTCGGGAAACCTCAACACGCCTTGAAAGTGCGTACAGCCGTTTTGAAAATGAGTGCAACGAGGATTTGCTTGATTCGGTAATCTATGAAATTCAGTCGCTCAAAGCCCTTTACCGTTATCTCATAAAGAAAGCAAAGGAAAACGGGCTTGAATGCGCTGAAATTTCGGTTTTCGGGCGGGAGGTAGGCTGATGAATTGGTTTTTCATTGCAGCCGCAGCGGTCTGCACAGTCTGTGTGCTGTGGTGGATGATAAAAAGCGAAAAGGGAGCAACGAGCCTTGTTTTATCCGCTCTGCAGGGGATTGCCGCCCTATTTGCCGTAAACCTTGCGGGAATGGTAACGGGCGTTACCGTTGCGGTCAATTGGTATACGCTTTGTTCAACGGTCATTCTCGGCTTGCCGGGCGTTATAGGTGCACTTTTTCTCAATTTTTTATTCGGTACATAAAATATATTTTTCGGTTTTGCCCGATTGCACGGTGCGGATTTCATTTTTGCCGCATTTGAGAATGATGTCTGCATCAGAGCCTTCGGGAATTTCGATTTCAACCTCAAATCCGTTTTCGGTTTTGTGCCATTCGCATCTTATTGTGCCCTTCGGGGAATTAATTTTAACATTTGCAAATTCAAGTCCGCAGTCAAGCACGGGAGCAACGGTGAAGTTTTCGTAGCCTCTGCGGATATTTTTTATGCCCGCAATGTAAGAATAAAGAGCTTCGTCATATGTTGCAAGGAAATAGTGGTTTTGTGAGCGGGTTGTTCTTTCCCAGCTTTCCCATGCGGAATTTGCTCCGTTTTCAACCCAGAAGCCCCAGCTCGGATAGGTTGTCTGCGTGAGAATTTTATAGGCAATGTCGCTTCTGCCAAGCTCGAAAAGAACGGGAAGGACAAATCTTGTGCCCGTGCAGCCCGTGTCAAAATGGAAGTCACGGCATACAAAATCGTTTATCAGATTTTCCGCAACCTTTTCTTTGTATTCTTCGGGAACAAGTCCGAAATAAAGGGGAAGAAGGTTTGAGGTCTGGCGGTATTTTGTTCTTTTGCCCTTTTGATGCCAATCGTTTGTTTCGTAGATTCCCGCATCGGGTCTGTAGAAGTTTTGGTTGAATGCTTTGTAAATTTCAGCCATTGCCGATTCATAAACGGCGATATCTTCATTTTTGCCAAGCTCTTTTGCAATGTTCACCATGGATTTGAGCATACCGTAGATGAATGCCGTGCCGCAGATTTCGCAGCCCTCGGAGGAGCCTGGGTCAATTTCCATATTTTCTTCACCCATGGGCGAAACCCAGTCGGCAAGCCCTCTTTTATCCCAAATCCAGCCCTTGCCGCAAAGCTCGTCAATGTCCTTTTCGGCAAATGCCTTTAAATCGGGATAGAGCTTTTCAGCATAGTCAGTCTTGTTGCAGAAGTTAATCAGAGCCTCTGCCGCAAAAACAAAAATCGTGTTCCAGACGGGTGAATTTTCCGTGCTCCAATCTGCAGAGGGCACAATAACGGGAACGCTGCCGTATTCCTGCCAGCAATCGTCCATGATATCAACAAAGCTTGCCATGTAGTCGCTCATATCGAAGTTATACATCATAATCGGCAGAGCACAGTTTGCGTCACCCAGCCAGCCGTTCTTTTCCCAGACGGGAGTGTCGGTGGGTTTACCCTGGAAATTGTTCAGCAATGTGCGGTGCATGAGGACATGGAGCTTGTTGATAAGCTCGTTTGAGCAGGTGAAATCGGAGATTGTTTCAACATCGTTTGCGGTTCTGTAAATTGAAATATCGTGTGCGGATATATCTTTTTCGTGGTTGTCAATCTGGAAATATCTGAAGCCCTTATAGCTGAATTTGGGCTCAAATTCAAACGGCTCGCCGCCGCTGATAAAGCAGTCATGCTGAATATACGCATCGGGCCACCATTCGCAGCCGTGACCTTCGGTTTTTCCGATTTTCTGAACGTGGCCGTCACTTGTGAGCTTTTCGCCGTATGTAACGAAAATTTCCGTGCCTTCAGGAGCGTCAATTTTTATTTTTGCCCAGCCCGTAACCATTTCGGGAGCGGTAACGATTATGCTGCCGTCGGACAGACGCTCGATTTTTTCGGGTCTGAATTCGGAAATTCTGCGAATGGGAGGCATATACTGCTCCTTGAGCTTACCCTTGGGCGGCTCAACGCAGACGGCGTTTTTCCATGAACAGGCGGTGCGTCTTGCGTCATAGGTTTCGCCAAGATAAATGCTGTTTGCAACGGTCGGACCGTCAGCGGTAACAAGCCACGATTCATCGGTGGCAATTGTTTCGGTCTTGCCGCTTTCATATTCGATAACGAGGTTCATTATGAGCTTGGGTGCACTTCGCCACGATGCTTTATGCCAATCCCAGACATCGGTCGTTTCGTTAAGAAAGCTGTGACCGACCTCAACCGTAACCGTATTTTCGCCCGAAGCGAGAAGCTCCGTGACGTCAAACACACGGTAAAGCACGGTTTTGCTGTACTGGCTGTGGGCGGGATTGAGCACGGTGTCGTCGGGAAGATAGCCGTTGATTTTCAGCTCAAAAAGACCCAGACCGCAGATATATGCCTTTGCGGATTTGATTTTGTCGGAAACGGAAAACTGTTTTTTAAACAGCGGTGCAAATCTGTCCTCAACGGTCATTTCGCAGCCAATCCAGCTGCCTGTCCAAATATAATTACTCATAATTCACCTCAAAGCAAATCTGTTTTCAGTAAAATAATATCACAATATAACGGCATTGTCCATAAAAATAACGCTCCGCAAAATGGGCAGTGTCTATAAAACAGTTAATCCTCCGTATGGTTGAGATCATACAGAGGATTATTTTGTGCCTATTTTTCAAACTTGCTGGCGGCGAACGGTTTGTCAAAACCGTTTGTGGACGGCAAGTCCACAGGGGATAGCCGCTTTAGCGGCGCAAGGAGGTGTAGCCACCTTGACGGAACGAAGTGACGCAACATTTTCAGTCAAGCAGTTTTCTTCTGCTCACAGAGAAGGAAGCTCCGCAGGACGCACGATACTCCCGACAGGAGAGTATAGAAGTGCGCCCTTTAGTTCCTAAAGGGATTTTTAGTTCAATAAACCGTATTTTTCCTTAAGAAGCAAGATGCGATAAACGCTTTCGTTAATACGCTCCTCGCTGATTACACCATTTTCAACAGCATCTAAAACCGCCTCAAATGCTTCCCTAAAATCTTCCGGTCCAAGCAGAATATCACAACCGGCTTTGATAACCTCTATTGCCGCTTGTCCTGAATTATATTCGTTCGTGATTGCACCCATTGCCAAAGAATCGGTAATCACAACTCCGTCAAACCCTAACTGCTGTCGCAATATATCATTTATTATTTCATCCGACATGGTAGCTGGTGTAAGGTCTCCCGTTATATTCGGTGTGGCAATATGCCCAATCATAACACAATCACCGTCGGTTAAGGATTCATAGGGAATCCATTCACAACTCGCCATTTCATCTTTGGTTTTATAACTTATTGCAATTCCGCTGTGGCTGTCTTCCGCGGTGTCTCCATGTCCCGGGAAGTGCTTGAACACCGGAATAATATTTTGCTGTTTCAGTCCTTCTGCCATAGCCCTTGCCATTTCTGCCGCTACAACAGCGTTAGAGGAAAAAGCGCGGCTTCCGATTACAGGATTGGTTGGATTTGTATTTACATCTGCAACAGGTGCAAAATCCATGTTGAATCCATATTCATCTAAATATGCTCCGATGGCAGTTCCCATAGCTAAGGCATCTGACGAATCTTCACTTGCACCGACTGCCGCCGCACTTGCATATTTTGGCAAGTCAAAAGCAGAGTGGTTGGCAAGACGAGCAACGAGACCTCCTTCTTCATCAATCGCCATGAATAAAGGAATGTTACTTGTGCTTTGCAGAGATTCAACAAAGCTTGTGAGTTGTTCTGAATCGACAATATTTTTACCGAACATAACAATGCCGCCTACCGGATATTCTCTAATCATATCTGCCATTACTTCGGACAAAGCAATTACCCCGGCTTCGGATGAATCGTTGACCTGCTCTGATGTTTGCGATATATCCATCGAGTCTGCTCGGATAATGAACAACTGACCGATTTTTTCTCTGATTGTCATTTGTTGTAAAATTGCTTCAATCCCATCTTCCACCGGCGGAATATCAGTTGAAACAACTTCAGTTTCTTCTGGCTGGATAATGGTATCGGTTTTGCCTACATCAGGGTCATTTGTCTCTTGTAAATATGATTCTGATTGTCCGTTTGTTTCCGAAACAGGATCCGTAATGGAATCTGAAACCGTTGAACTACAACCTGATAATAATGACACCATCACAATAATGGCAACAGTTATAAACCATATCTTTTTCAAGTAAATACCCCCTATTTGTAGTGAAATTATTTGGCGACTTTAGCAGATATAGTATAGCACAAAAATGTGAATCTTTCCACCATTTGCACAAGAACGCCCGAATAATTTTGAAAATCTTTCGGGCGTTCCTCTCCATATTCAGATAACGGCTTTCATCGGCTCTCGTTACGGTAAACTGCTGACCGGGGCGAACGCAATATCTTTCGCATGAATAACGGATTTCTCGTTTTCAGGTATCAATACTGTTTTACAAGCACCCGCCTAAAGCGAAGCGTTAAAATTTTTATTTAAGCCTGTTAATCATGTCAAGATGCTCGGTGTAGAGCCTTTCAACGTCTGTGTTGACCTTTAAAAGACCGCCCTGCAGCGACATATGGTCGCCCTGATAAACGGGCATAACGTTCCACGTGCCTGCGGGAATGTTACTCTTATCAAAAGCCTTTGAGGGTGCACTTGAGGGTGCTTTTGAGGAAACGGTGTTTACAAGTCCGTCGTTTTCAAGCCAGCTTTCGTCAACAACATATCCGCCTGCGGTTGTGCCTGTGAGTTTGCCCATTTCGTCGGAGCTGCTCTGGAAAAGAATTTCCATTCTGCTTCTGTCAGCACTGTATGTGCCGTCGCTGTTTTTGGTTGTTGCGGTGCAGGGGATTGCAAAATAATAGGTGTTTTTATCGGTGACCATTGTTTTGTTGAGTTCAAGGGCATGGTCGATGAACATATCGTAAGCTGCGGTGTCGGCGTTGTCTGGCATTGAATTTTCAAGTCCGTAAGCGGTTGTGCCGTTGCTGGGAGCGGCAAGAGTTGTGAGAGAATAAATCCAGTCTGATTTTCCGCCCGTGAAGAAGGGTGAAATGTCATCGGCGTTTGTTGCTGCTATTTCCGCTTCGCTGCCCTTTGCCATAAGAGTTGCGAAAACACGGATTGTTGCACCGCCGAAGGAATGACCGAGAAGGTTGATTTTGTTTTCGGAATCCTATTTTTCAATCAGAGCCTTGCCCGTATAATCCTCGCCGTATCTGTCGTGACCGCAGTATTCGCTGTGAGCTTTGCCGTAGTCAACAACCGTGCCTGTCAGCTGTGCATAGAGCTCGTAGGCTCTGTCCCATGCGCTGCTGCCGGGTGCAACGGAAGCTGCGTAGCAGTCATAGCCTTTTTTGTTGAGCTTTCCGAGAAGCTCGCCGCCCATCATTCCCCAGTAGGGCATCATTTTGTATTGGGGGTCATATTCACCCCAGCCCATAAGACCGTGAACAAAGACATAGGAATAGTTGGTGTTCCATTGTTCTTTTTCATATTCTCCGTTTTGACAGGGGAACAGCAGCGAGATAATGCTCATAATTATTGCGAGGGGTATTCAAACAATTTTTGCCATTTTTATTTTCTCCGTTCATTTGATGGAAAAAATTATATAATATTTTCCGTAAAAGAACAAGAGCACAAACAGGCGTATTTGTTTAAATTTAATAGGTTTAAGATATTTCTTTTTCATTAGGCTGCGGGTGTCCCGCCCATCACTTATTCACTATTCCCTATTACTTCTTATTTTCCAAAAATCAACTTGAAGAGTTAGTGAAGAGTGAATAGTGAAGAAGTAAAAAGTAAAATCGACGAACTTCTTGTCGAAATTCGTCGATTTTTGGCTGGGGAATAGGGATTCGAACCCCAACAAACAGAGTCAGAGTCTGTCGTGCTACCGTTACACTATTCCCCAATGTAACTCGCATCTGGGCTACGGATATATATTATACACAACTGTTCGGAAAAGTCAACACTTTTTTGAGAATTTTTTCAATTTTTTTTACTGTTGTAAAATCGGATTTTTTATATTACAATATATAAAGATTATCATGCGGAGGAAGTTATGAAAACTTTAATCAAAAAGCTTCTCAATGCTAAAAACAGACGCAGAATTCTTGAACTTCTGAATAAAATCTGGTGTGCGTTCTGCAGGTGTCTGCCTGTAAGGAACAGGGTTTTGTTTTTCACAATCAGGGCAAACGGCAGGCTGCTTGACAACGCAAAGGCTGTTTATGATGCACTTGATGCAAAAAAAGTTGTCTTTGCTCATATGTTGCCCCACTCAAACAAAATTAAACCCCTTGCCTATTATTATTTGCTGACAAGCAGGGTTATTGTGACTGACGATTATGTGCGTTACATCAGATACACAAAGCTTCGCAAGGGTCAGAAGCTGTTTCAGATTTGGCACGCCTGCGGTGCATTCAAGAAATTCGGGCTTGATGCACAGTCAAAGCGTACTGCCGACGAAGAAAAAAGAACACATTCGCAGTATTCTGCCGTTGCGGTGACCTCGGAGGAATGCCGCAAGCATTACGCAGGTGCGTTCGGAATTGACGAGGCAGTTTGTCTGCCCATCGGTCTGCCGAGAACGGACAGGCTTTTTACCGAAAAAAATGAAATGCGTACAAGAGTTTTTGAAAAGCATCCCGAATTCAGAAATAAAAGGCTTTATCTCTATGCACCCACATTCCGTGAAGAAAACGGCACACAAAAGGAATATAACCCCCGGATTGACTGGTCAAAATTGAGCGGAGAACTTTGTTCTGACGAAATTCTGATTATCCGCAGACATCCGATTATGAAATACAGATTTTGCGAGGATTATCCCAATATAATCGACCTTTCCGACGAGTCAACTCTTGATTTGACCGCCGCCTGCGATGTGCTCATAACCGACTATTCATCGGTTATTTATGATGCCTGCCTGCTTGATGTGCCAACGGTTTTCTACTGCCCCGATTACAGGGAGTACGAAAGAGGATTTTATCTTAAATTCCCCGACGAACTGCCGGGTGAAATGGTTTCGGAGAGCGAAAAGCTGCTTTCGGCAATCAGAAATGCAAAAGAAAATCCGCCCGTTGACCGAATTGAAAAATTCAGAAGCGGGCAGATTGAAGCCTGTGACGGTCACGCAACGGAAAGAGCGGTTGAGCTCATTGAGAGTTGGCTGAAATAACCGTGTTGAATATTCTTTCCGTGTTGTTGCAGTCGATATAATCAAAATTGAAATCTCTGAAGCGGTGAAGCTTTTCTTCATCGTTTCGGGGATTTTTTATTGCCTCAAGCACGGCGGAAAAATCCTTTGCAACCGTGCCTGGCACATATTTTTCATAGTCAAAATAAAACGAGCGTTCTTTTTCGTATTCCTCAAGGTCAAACGCAAAGAAGATGCAGGGCTTTGAAAGCAGGGCAAAATCCATGCAGACCGAGGAATAGTCGGTTATAAGTAAGTCGCTGATGAGCGTCAAATCGTTTATGTCATGACCGTTTGTTACGTCAACCGTGCCGCTGATTTTTGCACCCGAATTGATTTGAGGGTGGAGCTTTATCAGCAGACGGTAATCGTCGCCGAGCTCACGGCGGAAGGCTGAAATATCAATGTTATCAAGGATTTTGCGGTCTGTTTCGGGGTCGTCACGGAAGGTGGGCGCATATAAAATCAGCTTTTTGCCTTTGCATTCGGGATGTTTTTTATCGAATTTCTCACGGATTTCGGAAATATTTCTTTCTTTTAAAAGAGAATCTATTCTCGGTGCACCGAGCGGCAGGATTTTGCTCTCGTTAACTCCGAAGGCTTCGGCATAAATCGGCGCAACGTTTTTTGACGAGCAGACAACATAATTCAGCCTTTCGGAGCATTTTTTTTCACGCTCACTTACGTCATCGGTGAGAGGTGCGGAAAGTCCGAATTTTTTGAAAGCACCCTCTGCGTGCCAAAGTTGGGTGATAACGGCATCGGGGCTGAATTTCAGCGAAGCCATGGGCATGAAATTATCGTTGAGAAAAACGTATTTTGAGGTTGCAAGAGCCTTTGCCTTCACGGTGAAAAATCCCGCCGCTTTAAGACAGGATGAAACAAGGGGTTTAAGCCCCGAAAAGTCGAGCTTTAAATCCCTTGTGGAAATTGTAACGATGTCATAAACGCCCTTGCTTTCGGCATATGCACGCACAAGCCCGAGCGAATCGTAATCGCCTCCGTTATGGGGAGCAACAAATGCAATTCGGTTTTTCTTGACGGGAAGAATGCGTGACAAATTAAAAAACAGGGCATAGAGAGAATAAAAAAGTTTTTTCAAAACTTTCACCTCGAAGGCTATTTTTTATGCTTTTCAAACCACCTCAACGGGTTTTCATCGATATATTGCCAGATTTCCTCATAATCTCTGTCACATCGAATGGCGTGGTCATAATATGACCTGTGCCAAAGATGTTTGTCAAATGGCTGATATAATCCGTTTTTCACACCTCTGATATATTCATTGGTTGTCATTGTTTTGAACCAACCCATAATTTGAGGTAAGGGCGACCCTGTGTGGTCGCCCGTTTTTTCGTTTGTAATACCATGATTAAAAAGAATAAAATGAACGTGGTCGGGCATTATGACATATTTGTCAATTTTCAGTCCCGGATATTTATTTTCCATTTCAAGTATCCACTTTTCAATCATTTTATCGGGATTGTTCGGGCGACCACACAGGGTCGCCCCTACGATATCGCCAAACAATCGGGCTTTTTTATGGGTACAAACGGTTATGAAATAAGCATTGTTTTGCGTGTAATCATAATCTTTTAATCTTATTTGTTTTCTTTTTGGAAGTTCCATATTATTCACCGCAGCTTTAACAAAATTCTTGCTCCGAAAACTATGACAAAATCGGGCAAAAATCCGAACTTGCGTGACTTTTTCAAAATGGAAACAACCTTTAAAAGCCTTGAATCAAGAGCCTTTTTACCGCTGACCTTAACCGTTATTTTGCCCTTTGGCTTTGCGGGTGAAAATCTGATGTTTTCACGGTCGGGCACATCGGATTTTTCGGGTGCAATCAGCTCAAAAAGGGGCATGGACTGGGCATAAAGGCTGCTTATAAATTCGGGTGCACAGTCCTTTGCAACAACGCTGACAAACGGCTTTTCGGCTATTTCAGCTTTGTCAAAAACAGGCTCACCCATGTCCTTGACCGTAAATCTGCATTTTCGCAAGGATTCTTCATCCATTTTCGAGAGAAGAAAACGGCTTCTTTCATCCATGAATGCAAGAGCCTCGTTATCGCCGCTCCAGAGCAGGCGGTAGAATTCGTTGATGAGCGAAAAATAGTTTTTGTATAAAAGCTCCTGCTTATAATCCTCGGGAGCACCCTTTGCGGAGTTATATGCCGAGTCATAGGATTTGCTGAAATCACGAAGCAGCTCAACGCTGACGCATTGTGTTACGGATTGACCATCTTCGGGTGCTCTGCGGCGGTATTTCATTGTTGCACCGAAAACGCCCGTAATTTTCGGCTTTGCGGTGTGGATAAATTCCATGAAAAATGCTCCGTCCTCGCTGTAACGCATGGGCGGGAATTTTACGCCGCTTTCTCGCAGAAGCTCCGTGCGGTAGCATTTATTTGAAACAAGGAAATTCCATAAAAGACGTTTGTCGAGCCAATCAATTTCACGGTCGGCTGCGATTTTATCAACAATTGCGGTGTATTCCTCGCCGCCGTAGCCGAAACGCATGACTCTGAAAATCGCAAGGTCGGAATTTGTTTCTTCAAGAGCATTATAAATGTTTTCAAGAGCATCCTCGCCGCCTATAAGGTCATCGCCGTCAAGAAAAATCGTGTATTTGCCTGCTGCGTGGGTGAAACCGTTGTTGCGGGCAGCGGAAACCCCCGCATTTTCCTGATGAACAGGTAAAATGTTGGGGTTTTTCTTTGCATATTCATCTATGATTTTGCCGGAATTATCCTTTGAGCCGTCGTTGACAACGATAATCTGAATGTCCTTCAGAGTCTGTCCGAGCAGGCAGTCAAGGGTTTCGGCAATGAATTTTTCGCAGTTGTAGCAGGGGATAATAACGGATATTTTCATCTGAAACACCCTTATATTATAATCATTAATATTATTTTTCCCACTTGAGAACGGTTTTGCCGAAGTGACGGCTGATGTCAAGGGCAAATGCCTTGTGGATATCGGAAATTGTTTTGACCTCAACAACGTCACCTATGATGTTTTCAAGATATGCGGGGATTTTCGGATTTTCGGCAAGCATATCCATTGTACGCTGAAAATCGTCAACACCGCTGCGGCTTGAGCCGAAAAGGTTAAGACCTTTTTCAAGCACCATTCTTGTGTTGATGTCAACAAATCTTTCGCTGACGCCCATAAGTCCGATTGAGCCCTCGGGGTTAATCAAATCGATAATCTGGTTAACCGCAAATCGTGAACCTTCGCCGCCTACGCATTCAAAAGCGTGGTCGATTTTAAGACCGTCGGGCACATGGTCAACATGATAAACGCCGTCTGCAAAAGCGAAGTAAGAGAGCTTTTCGTAAACCGTTCCGAAAATATAGAGCTTTGCATCGGGATAAACCGCCTTGAGAACAAGGGCGGTTATGAAGCCGACGTTGCCGTCACCCCAGATTCCGATGGAATCCTTTCTTGTGTGAGAGAATTTCTCAAAGCGTGAAACCGCATGAACGCCAACGCTGATAAGCTCTGCGAAGGATGCGATTCTGGGGTCAACGCCCTCGGGTACTCTGACAAGTCTGTCGGGCGGCATATCAATATAATCCCTCAAAAAGCCGTCATATCCGCTGGAGCAGAAGTGGCTGGAGGGGAGATAGTTTTCGGCAATAACCTCGTCTTTTTCCGTCGGCATATTGGGAACGGGAACAACGAGCTCGCCGGGCTTATAGTTGCCCGTGGGGTCAAAAACAACCCTTGCAACGCATTCGTGGATGAGTGCCATGGGCAGCTTTGCCTTTAAAGCCTCACGGCTTCTGTTGCCGAGATAATAGCGCTGGTCCGCCTTGCAGATTGAAAGATAGACGGGGCGCATAATAACGCTGTTTTTGATATCCGGCTCTGTGCAGGCAATGTCAATCATGCCGGGTGAAATGAGCCTGTAAACTGCATTAATCATCGCAATCCTTGCCTTTCAGTAATGTGTGGGCAACCTTCAAGTCATAGGGATAGGTGATTTTGATGTTGAAAACCTCGCCCTCAACCATGTAAACGTCTTTGTTTTTGATTGAAAAGATTTTGCAGGCATCGGTGAGGATTGCTTTTTCGTCCTCGGTAAGGCTTGCAAGAACTCTTTCAAGCTCCTTAAGACGGAAGGACTGGGGAGTCTGACCCTGATACATCATGCTTCTGTCGGGGATTGAGGAAATAATTTTTCCGTCACCGCTTTCAACGATTGTATCCGTTGCGGGAATAACCGTGTCGCAGGCACCGTATTTAACGGCAGCCTCAACGTTTTCATCGATTATTCTGTGGGTGAGGAAGGGTCTAACGGCGTCGTGGGTGACAATAACAGTGTCCTCTGTTACTTCGCAATTGTTTTCGATGTATTCAATTGCTTTTTCGAGAGTGCCGTTTCTTGTTGCACCGCCGGAAATAACGGTTATTTTCTTGCCCTCGGGAAGATGCTTTTCAACAAGAGCCTGTGTGTGAGCAACCCATGCCTTGGGGCAGAGAACAAGAATTTCGTCAATTTTTTCGTTTATAAAGAACTTTTCAATTGTGTGAATGATAACGGGCTTTGTGCCGAGCTCAAGATACTGCTTGGGTGTGTCTGAATTGCCCATTCGGCTGCCAATACCGCCCGCAAAAACTGCTGCGAAAACCATTAAAAATCAGTCCTTTCGCTTTATTTTACTCCCTTGACCATATCGTCATAGAGCTTGCAGATTTCCTTTGCATCGCCCTGTGCAATGAGCTTGCCGTGGTCAAGAATAATTGCCTTGTTGCAGATGTTGAGCACCTGCTGTGTGCTGTGGGAAACAAACAAAACCGTTGTTCCCTTGTCGAACATTGAGCGAACTTTTTCTTCGCTCTTTTTTCTGAATTTTGCGTCGCCTACGGAGAGAACCTCGTCAAGAATGAGGATCTCGGGTTCAACCGCCGTTGCAATTGCAAAGCCCAACCTTGCTCTCATTCCCGAGGAATAGTTTTTGACGGGAACGTCAATAAAATCCTTAAGCTCCGAAAATTCGACGATTTCGTTATATTTTTCCTCGATGAACTTTCTGGAATAGCCCATGGTTGCGCCGTAGAGGAAAATGTTTTCCTTACCCGAATAGTTCATGTCGAAGCCCGCACCGAGCTCAAGCATGGGTGCGATTACTCCGTTGACCTTAACGCTGCCTTTTGTGGGCTTGAGAACACCTGCGATAACCTTGAGCAGGGTTGATTTTCCCGCACCGTTGAAGCCGAGAACGCCAACTCTTTCACCCTTTTCAACGGTGAAGGTTATGTCGTTAAGTGCCCAGAATTCCGTGAAATGAAGCCTTCTTGTCAAAAGCTTTATAAAGTATTCTTTTAAATTGTCAACCTTCTCTTTGTTGAGATTGAACATCATGCTCATATGGTCAACAACAATTGCAGGTTTACTCATAAGGTTATCCTTTCATCAGATGTGAAGAATGAATTTATCCTGTTTCTTATAGAATGCCCACAGACCTATTATAACCGTCAGCAGGCTGAAGCCCAGAGCATACCAGAAATGGTTCATGTTGAACATTTCGCCGTAGAGCACGCAGCTTCTGAACATATTTGTTATTGCATAGAGCGGATTTGCCATGAGAGCCATTTTAACAAATCTGTTTGTGATGCCAAGCTGGTCAACGTGATAGAAAATGGGGGTCAGATAGAAAAGAAGCATACAGAACACCTCATAGAGATATTCAACGTCCTTGAAGAAAACCTCAAGTGTGCTTAAAATCAGACCGACACCAACGCTTAAGATAAGCAGGATGAGAATGGGAACGGGTGAAAGGAAAATGTAGCCGTTGATAATCGGAGGCTTGTCCGAGAAGAAATAGAAATAGATTATGAAACAGGCAAGCACCGTCAGCGAAATCAGAAACGTTACGAAGTTTGCGATAACGTTTGAGAGGGGGTATATGTATTTGGGAACATACACCTTTTTGATGACCGATGCGCTGAGTCTTATTGAACGCATTGCTCTTTTTGTTGACTGGGTGAAGAATTCATAGATAAGACGTCCGCAGAGAAGATAAATCGGGAAATTTACCATATCTGCCCTCTTGCTGCCGAAAACTCCGCCGAAAACAAGCACAAGAACAATCGTTGTGAGCAGGGGCTGCAGGAATGTCCAGAAAATACCGAGAACGGAGTTTCTGTATTGCAGCTTGATGTTCTTTCGGACGATTTCATACAGAAGGTATCTGTATTTATAGAAATTTTTTAGATACTTCATATTATTTTCCGTTTCCCTTGTTATTTCAGACCCCATTTTGCAAAATAATGCAGCATGGACTGAATCTGAATAAGTTTGAGTTTGAAATTCTTTTTGGATTCACGGCCCCATTCATGATAGACCGTTGCACGGGGATAATAAACGGTTCTGTATCTCGAATTAACCTCAAGAGTGAGGTCGCTGTCCTCAAAATACATGAAATACTTTTTGTCAAAGCCGCCGATTTCCTTGAAGAGCTTTGTTCTGATGAACATGAAGCAGCCTGTGGCGTTCTGAATATCAACGGGCTTTGAAAGGTCGCAATCCATCATTGCGTATTCCTTGAGCAGCTTGCTTGGCTCGCCGTTACCTCTCATTCGGCTGGCTGCGAGATAGAGGGGAGTGGGGCGGCGTTTGCCGAGAATCTGGAGTCTGCCGTCGGGAAATCTGATTTCGGGTGAAACCATTCCCACATCGCCGTTTGAGTCAAGAAAAGCCGCAAGCTTTGAGATAACGTCATCTCTGACAATGATGTCGGGATTGATGATTGCGTGGTAATCGGAGTCAAGCATATCCATTATGAGATTGTGTCCCGCACCGAAGCCGATGTTTCCGGTGCTTCGGATGAGTGTAACCTCGGGATAGTGCTTCTCTATATGCTCAATCGTTCCGTCTGTTGAGCCGTTGTCGACAACGAACATTCTGAACGGAGCCTCGGTGCATTTTAAGAGTGAACCCAGAGCATTGTCAATGGTTGCAATGTTATTGTAGGTCACTATGCAGCCGGTTACGGTTTTATTCATTTATATATTCCTTTCCAAGGCACATATTGGAAAAAATTATTTTATCCTTGCCACAGATAAAAGCATCTTCAGCCGCCACTTGATTTTTTGCACCGTGCTTGTTTTGCCGCCGGTTACGTTTTCGCCGTGCCTTCGCCATTTAATAAGACTTTCGGGAAGAAGCACGGTTTTATAACCTTTTTTCATGGCGGCAAGAGCAATCCACCAGTCATGCATCGGAAGCTCGTTGGGGAAGGGGAGCGAATCCGCCATGACCTTTCGGGTAAACGCCATGCAGCAGCCCACAAAGGAATTCCTTATGAGGTTTTTTGTAAACGAGGCGTTTGAGCCGTGAACGGCAAAAAACGAGGGGTCTGTTATATTGAGGCTGCCGTCGGTTACGGCGGCATCGTGGAGCACAAGGTCCGCACCGTTTCGGATTTCGGCAAGAACCTTTTGAACCTTGTCGGGCATCCAGACATCGTCCTGGTCGCTCAAAAAAATCACGTCGCCCGTGCAGGCGTTGAGGGCATTCTCAAAATTTCTGACAACGCCCTTGCCCTGCCCCTCAATATATCTGATTCTTTTATCATGGATTTCGGCAACTGCCTCACGGGTTTTGCCCGCGGGGAAGTCATCCGAAACGATTATTTCGTCATTCTCGCCGAGCTGACAAAGAATTGAATTCAGCTGCTCGGCAATATACCGCTCGCCTTTGTAGGCGGCAAGTGCAACCGAAATTTTCATGTTGATTAATAAAGCTTTGCGCCTGCGGGAATGTGGTCATCAACCATGAGAAGATGAAGCTTTTCTTCGCCCTCTTCTTCGTGAACTGCACTCAAAAGCATTCCGCAGGATTCAATTCCCATCATTGCTCTGGGAGGAAGGTTTGTGATTGCGATAAGTGTTTTGCCTATGAGCTCTTCGGGCTCATAGAAGGCGTGAATACCGCTTAAGATGGTGCGTTCTGTTTCTGTTCCGTCGTCAAGAGTGAACTGCAAAAGCTTCTTGCTCTTGGGAACAGCGACGCATTCCTTAACCTTCACGGCTCTGAAATCGGATTTGCTGAAGGTTTCGAAATCAACGCTTTCCTCAAAAAGAGGCTCTATTTTAACCTTTGAGAAGTCGATAACTTCCTTTACGGGTTCTTCTGCGATTTCTTCAGCCTTTTTCTCTGCTTTTTCGGCAGTCTTATTTGATTCGGAGCCGCCGAGAGATTTCATTGTGGGGAACAGAAGAACATCTCTGATAGCCTGTGAATCGGTGAGAAGCATGCACATTCTGTCAATGCCGAAGCCGATGCCGCCTGTGGGGGGCATACCGTATTCAAGAGCCATGAGGAAATCCTCGTCTGTTGTGTTTGCTTCCTCGTCGCCCTGTGCAAGAAGTGCTTCCTGAGCCTTGAAGCGTTCTCTCTGGTCAATGGGGTCATTGAGCTCTGAATAAGCGTTAGCCATTTCCCAGCCGTTCATGAAGAACTCAAAACGCTCAACATATTCGGGGTCTTCGGGCTTTTTCTTTGTGAGGGGAGAAATCTCGGTGGGATGGTCGATAACGAAGGTGGGCTGAATGAGATGCTCCTCCGCAAATTCTTCAAAGAACAGAGCAAGGATATCACCCTTACCGTGTCTTGCTTCATATTCAACGTGGTGCTTATCGGCAACAGCTCTTGCATCCTCAAGAGTTTTGATTTCGTTCCAGTCAACGCCTGCGTACTTCTTAACTGCATCAACCATTGAAATTCTTTCAAAGGGCTTGCCGAGATCCATTTCAACGCCGTTGTAGGAAATCTTGGTTGTGCCGAGAACAGCCTGTGCAACGTGGCGGTAGAGGTTTTCGGTGAGGTCCATCATGCCGTTGTAGTCGGTGTATGCCTGATAGAGCTCCATGAGAGTGAATTCGGGATTGTGGCGGGTGTCACAGCCTTCGTTTCTGAAAACTCTGCCGATTTCGTAAACCTTTTCCATGCCGCCGACGATAAGTCTTTTGAGGTAAAGCTCAAGTGAAATGCGGAGTTTGAAATCCTCGTTGAGGGCGTTATGGTGTGTAACAAAGGGTCTTGCGGCTGCACCGCCTGCGTTTGAAACAAGCATGGGAGTTTCAACCTCAAGGAAGCCCTGTGAATCAAGGTAGTTTCTTACCTCTCTGATGATAAGTGAACGCTTTACGAAGGTATCCTTAACCTCGGGGTTCATGATAAGGTCAAGATAACGTCTGCGGTAGCGTGTGTCTGTGTTGGTTAAGCCGTGGAACTTTTCGGGCAGGGGGAGAAGTGACTTTGAGAGAAGACGGAGCTCTTTTGCGTGAACGGAAACCTCGCCTCTTCTTGTTCTGAAAACAAAGCCCTTAACTTCAACAATGTCGCCGATATCCCATTTTTTGAATGCCGCAAAATTTTCTTCGCCGATTTCGTCAATCTTAACGTAAACCTGCATTCTGCCGCTTAAATCTCTTACGTCGATGAAGTTTGCCTTACCCATATCTCTGCGGCTCATCATTCTGCCGCAGATTGAAACGTCGGTGTTTTCGAGTTCTTCGAAACGCTCAACGATTTCTGCATTGTGAATTGTCTGCTCGGCAAGAGTAATCCGGAAGGGGTCGTTGCCTGCAGCCTGAAGACCTTCGAGCTTTTCAACACGAATCTGACGAAGCTCGTTAACGTCCTGAACCTGCTCCTCTTCGGGAGCGGCATTTACAATCTTTTCTTCAGCCATTTTATATTTTTCCTTTCTCTTACTAAAATGTCAAAAGCGACAGGCGGAGCCTCTGCGGCTCCCGAAATCCTATCGCTGCATATTTAAAATCAAAAAATTATTTGGAGATTGCAAGAATTTCCATCTTGAAAACCTTGCCGTTGGGAGCATGAACCTCTGCGATGTCGCCAACCTTTTTGCCCATGATGGCGGAGCCTACGGGTGAAAGGTCGGAGATGATTCCGTTATCGAGGTCGCTCTTGCCGAGAATTTTGTATTCAACTTCTTCTTCAAAATCCATGTCGTAAAGCTTTACCTTTGAGCCGATGCGTACAAATTCGTTTGTGAGCTCTTCTTCGTCAAGGATTGTTGCGTTGCGAAGGTCAGCTTCAAGCTTTGCGATTTCGGCTTCCATTTTAGCCTGTTCGTTCATCGCCTCATCATATTCGGCGTTTTCGGAAAGGTCACCGTGGGAGCGGGCTTCTTTAATCTTTTCGGCTATGTCATCTCTGCCTTCGGTTTTAAGTCTGTTGAGCTCTTCGCTCAGCTTGTTATAATCCTCACGGGTAAAGACTGTCTTTTTTTCCATTTTGATATATCTCCTTTGACTTGATAATATACGAATCCAGTATCTGTATTATTATATATAATATATATTAATATGTCAAGCATTTCTTGATTTAACAAAACATTCAAAGCACTTTTCGGCAGGAGAGCAGTCGCAGCTTTTGCAGCTTGAGTCGGTTTCGCTGAAAACGGCATTTTTGTAATCCCCGCAGCCGCAAAGCTCGGTCAGAGCACCCGCAAAATCAACGGGATTGATTATATCGGGCAGAATTTCGGAATGAACGGGCAAAAGCTCCGTGCCGTTGCCCCAAAAAACAAGCTTTCCGCCCGTTTTACCCTTGAAGGTAAATACTGCGGCATTTTTCATTGCGGCGGTAACGTTGCCGTCGGTGCAGATAACCGCATCGGGCAGAGAAGTTTCTTCGTAGGCGGAGCGAATCATAACGGAAGCACCGAATTCGTTGAATGCCTCGGCACAGACAGCGGCATAGCGTTGAGGATAAGCGGTGACAACCCTTATTTGTGACGACAGCGGCAGAAGCTCGGAAATCCGTGAGGTGAAAGCGGCGCTGCGGTCTGTAAGGGTGATTGAAAACTTGTCGGGCGGGATTGCGGCTTTTTTGATTGTTTCCTTGGCGGTGTTGAAAATCAGAAGGGAATTCATTGATGCGGGAGCGAATCTTTTCAGACCGCTTTCGTCGGGCAGAATAAGATTTTTCGGAGCAATCACCCTTGTGGCATATCTTCCGCATTCGGCGGCAACGGTTTTCCAGTCAACTCCTTTTTTGCCGTCAAGAACATCAAGAATAAAAAAAGGCAGACATTTATCGCTGCGGATTGTGTGAATTCCGTTACGTGAAATTTCTTTTTTCTGTCTGCGGCGTTTCAGAAGCCCTTTCTCGGGCTGAATCATATTAAAAACAACAAACACATTATCGCACCTTTCGGCATAGTCTGTTTAAATAACTATGCAAACGAGGATACAATAATGTGTTATTTTTTACTCATCTATAAAGACCAGCTCAAGCTCTTCGTCGGTTAATTCTCTGCATTCACCCTCTGCGAGAGAGGTGTCAAGCTTCAACGAGCCGATTTGAACTCTGCGGAGCTGTTCAACATTGTTTCCGAGGGCGTGAAACATTCTTTTTACCTGATGATATTTGCCCTCTCTTATCTTGATTTCGGCTGCGGGGAGTCTGTCTTTTGTAAAGGCTTTCACCTTTGCAGGCAGACATTCCGTGCCGTCACCGAGGGTTATTCCCGCCTCTAATTTCTTTATGTCATTTTCGTCAATCGGGAAGGATAAAACCGCCTCATAGGTCTTGTAAACGTGGTGTGCGGGGCTCATAATCCGATGGGCAAAAGCACCGTCATCCGTTATAATTAAAAGACCTGTGGTATCTCTGTCGAGTCTGCCTGCAGGAAAAATGCTCTTTCTGCGCAGCTCGTCGGGAATGATGTCAACAACCGTCTTTTTTGCAGGGTCACGGGTGGCACTTACAACGCCCTGCGGCTTGTTGAGCATGATGTAAACATGGCCTTTGATTGTAAAGTTATACCCCTTTACAGCAACATCGTCAACCTCAACGTCAATCAGCTCCTCCGCACGCAGAACGACCCTGCCGTTGACCGATACGGCGGCATCTTTTATGAGCTTTCTGGCGTCCTTTCTGGACACATTGCAGTTAACCGCTATTAATTTGTCAAGACGTTTGAGACCCATGGCAAACTCTCCATTCTTGCAGGGCGGGGAATTGCTCCCGCCGCATTTTTAAGGAAAAAGGACCGGCTGAATCAACCGGTCCTTGATTGAATTTAAGTTAAATTATGCAAGTTCAGCAAAGTACTTGATAGTTCTAACCATCTGGCTTGTGTAGCTGTTTTCATTGTCATACCATGAAACAACCTGTACCTGATAGAGGTCGTCAGCAAGCTTTGTAACCATTGTCTGAGTAGCATCGAAGAGTGAACCGTATGTGATACCGATGATATCGCTTGAAACGAGTTCTTCTTCTGTGTAGCCGAATGAAGCTGATGAAGCAGCCTTCATAGCAGCGTTGATGCCTTCCTTTGTGATGTCGTTGCCCTTAACAACTGCAACAAGGATTGTTGTTGAGCCTGTGGGAACGGGAACTCTCTGTGCGGAGCCGATAAGCTTGCCGTTGAGCTCGGGGATAACAAGACCGATAGCCTTTGCAGCACCTGTTGAGTTGGGAACGATGTTTGCAGCAGCAGCTCTTGCTCTTCTGAAGTCGCCCTTTCTGTGAGGACCGTCAAGAACCATCTGGTCGCCTGTGTAAGCGTGAACAGTTGTCATGATACCGCTCTGGATGGGAGCATAATCATTGAGAGCCTTTGCCATGGGAGCAAGGCAGTTTGTTGTGCAGGAAGCAGCGGAGATGATTGTGTCATCAGCTGTGAGAGTGCCTTCGTTTACGCTGTAAACGATTGTGGGAAGGTCATTGCCTGCGGGAGCGGAAATAACAACCTTCTTTGCACCTGCATCGATGTGAGCCTGGCTCTTTGCCTTTGAGGTGTAGAAGCCTGTGCATTCAAGAACTACGTCAACGCCGATTTCGCCCCAGGGGAGTTCAGCAGCGTTAGCTTTAGCATAGATTTTGATTTCCTTACCGTCAACTGTGATGCTGTCTTCGCCTGCAACTACTGTGTCAGCAAGGGCGTATCTGCCCTGAGCTGTGTCGTACTTGAGAAGGTGAGCGAGCATTGCGGGGTTTGTAAGGTCATTGATAGCAACGATTTCGTAGCCTTCTGCGCCGAACATCTGACGGAAAGCAAGACGGCCGATACGACCGAAACCGTTAATTGCAACTTTAACTGCCATGGTAAATTACCTCCAAAAAAATAATTTCTTTTTTGACCGTATTTATTTTATACATTTTTGAGTAAATATGCAACAGTTTTTTTATGATTTTTTCGATTTTTTTCAAGTTTTGGTAACTTGCCCAAAATTATTGAAATCTGTGAAAAAAAGGGTGCAAAATGCCGAAAAAATTTTGTCAATCGGGAGCATTTTATCGATATAAACGGATTATTTGTGATATTTTCCGCCGCTTGAAATCATGAATGAGCGGTAAATCTGCTCCAGCAGCATAACCCTTGCCAGCTGATGGGGGAAGGTCATGGGGCTCATGGAAAGGCGGAATTTTGCCCTGCTTTTGACGGCGGGAGAAAGTCCGTGAGAGCCGCCGATGATGAAAGTCAGCGTTCCGAAGCCCGAAACCGCACATTTTTCAATCTCTTTTGAAAGTCCCTCGGAGGAAAGCTCTTTTCCCTCAATGCAGAGGGCAAAAACCGCCTCGTTTGCGGAAATTTTGGCAAGAATTCTTTCGCTTTCATCGTTCAGGGCGGCATCAATCTGGGACTGATTGGGATTTTCGGGCAGCCTTGCGGGAGTGAGCTCCGTTATCTTAAGGCGGCAGAATGCACCGAGTCTTTTTTCGTATTCGGCACATGCCATGCGGAGATAATCTTCCTTCAGCTTTCCTACGCAGATTATGTTTATGTTTATCATGTTAACCTCCGTCATTAAAAAAGGTTTTTATTCATAGATTATTGTGGGGTGATGGGGTTGAAGATGCTTAAAAACAGACTTCTGATTCTGGCTTTCTGTATGTTTACGCTGATTTGCTGCGTAAGCGGTGTCCGTCTTGCGGAAAGGGCGGAAACTGCCGCCGCAGAGGTGAGCGAAGCACAGACAACCGAAAAATATATAAAATGGGTTGATTTTTCGGTAACATACACCGCCCTGCGTGATACGATGGAGCTTGATATTTCAACCTACGGCACGACACGGCATCTCCCGTGGATTGAAACCCTTTCTTTTCTTGCCTGCAAAAATGCGGGGCATTGGGAAAACTATAAATCGTCACAGCTTGATAAGCTTGTTGAGGCGTTGGGCGATGAAATGACGCCCGATGAACTTATGAGCGGCAATGAATATTATGCATTTTATAAAGAGGCATTCGGTGCCGTTCTTTCGGGGTTTCTGGGAGAATTCACAAAGGCTGCACCCGACGGAAACGGCGGAATAAAAGTGATTGAGGGCTACGGTCTGAAGGCTTATTCGCCCATTGCGGAGGGCTTTGGTTTTACCCATTATGACGATTTCGGAGTGTCGCGCTCCTACGGCTATAAACGCCGTCATCTGGGCAACGATCTGATGGGCTCAATCGGCACTCCGATAGTTGCGATTGAGGGCGGAACCGTTGAAGCACTTGGCTGGAACAGGTACGGCGGCTGGCGGATTGCCGTACGCAGCTTTGACGGAAAACGCTCCTATTATTACGCCCATTTAAGACGAAACAGACCCTACGCAGAGGGTCTGGAAATCGGTTCAAAAGTAAAAGCCGGTGACGTTATCGGCTATCTCGGAATGACGGGATACTCCGCCGAGGAAAACGTTAACGGAATGACCGTGCCTCACCTTCACCTCGGAATGCAGCTTGTTTTCAATGAGGTTCAGAAGGAGGGCACAAATCAGATTTGGCTTGATATGTACGCCCTTGTGGAATTGCTGAATAAGAATAAAGCAACGGTTGTGAAGGACACGGAAAGCGGAGAATACAAACGGGTTTACGATGTTTTTGACGAATCGTATCCCGAGGATATGCGTCATATCACAACGCTCGCTTCAACGGATTCTACAGAGCAATAACGGGGTTGAGGTTACCCGCAACGGTGAGAAGATAGTCTATGTTTTCTTTTGCACCCGCCATTGTCATTGCGGCATGGGTAGTTTCAAAAGCAAGGGATGGGATGTTGTTCTCTTTGCTTAAGTGACCGAGAACAAAGCGTGTTGTGCCCGATTCCATGAGCTTAACTGCGGTTTTTGCACAGTTTTCGTTGGAGAGATGTCCGTGATTGGAGAGAATTCTCTGCTTGAGAAAATAGGGATACGGACCGTTTTGCAGCATTCCCACATCGTGGTTGGATTCAAGCAGAACAAGGTCGCTGCCGTAGATTGCGTTCATAACCGTGTCCGTCATGCAGCCGATATCCGTTGCAACGGCAATGCGTTTGCTGTCGGCGGTAACGATTGAGTAGCCCGTGCTTTCACGGCTGTCGTGGGGAGTTCTGAATGAGCGGATGAACATTCCGCCCGCTTCGATTCCGCTTTCGGGCATGATTTCCGCATCGATTTTTGAAGTGAAAACGCCCTGCTCCTCCATGCCTGCAAGAGTGCCCTCCGAGGCATAGACCTTTATGCCGTATCTGTGTGCAAAAACACGGATTCCGTTGATGTGGTCGGAATGCTCATGGGTAACGAAAATCGCTTCTATTGATGAAGGGTCAATGCCGATGTTGAGCAATGCGGTTTCGGCTCGTTTTGCACTGACTCCGACATCAACGAGAATTCCGCCCTGTGAGCCGCCAATGTATGTGCAGTTTCCGCTGCTTGACGAATAAAGAGAACAAAATTTAGCCATATCTTATACCCTAATTTAAAGCGGGCTGCTCGGTTTGGAACAGTCCGCTTTTATTATATACATTATATTCTTAAATCAGCCTGCTGTGGTGAGTGCATCGGGTTCGGGGAAATATGTGCGTTTGATATCGGCACCGAGACCCTTGAATTTTGCAACAACGTCCTCATAACCTCTGTCGATATGAAGAATGTCCTCGATTTCGGTTGTACCGCTTGCTGCAAGA
Source organism: Clostridia bacterium (assembly GCA_017473165.1). GTDB lineage: Bacteria > Bacillota > Clostridia > Oscillospirales > Acutalibacteraceae > CAG-177. The sequence continues at coordinate 166,683 of JAFUNA010000023.1, forward strand.
CCCGCAATAATCATTGCCGCACCTGCACGAAGGTCGTCTGCCTTAACGGGAGCACCCTTGAGCTGCTCAACGCCCTGAACAACGGCAAGCTGACCGTCAGCCTTGATGTTGGCACCCATTCGGTTAAGCTGCTCCGTATAGCGGAAACGGTTTGACCAGATGCTTTCGGAGATTATGCTTGTGCCGTCTGCGAGAGCGAGAAGCACCGCCATCTGCGACTGCATATCTGTGGGGAAGCCGGGGTGGGGCATGGTTTTGATGTTGCACTTTCCGGGACGTTTATCAAGCGAAACTCTCACCGCATCGTCAAATTCTTCAACAACACATCCGCATTCGATAAGCTTTGTTGAGATTGATTCAAGATGCTTGGGAATAACGTTTTTGATAAGAACATCGCCTCGGGTTGCGGCAGCGGCAACCATGTATGTGCCGGCTTCAATCTGGTCGGGAATTATTGAATATGTGCAGCCGTGAAGCTGTTCAACACCTCTGATTTTGATAACGTCGGTGCCTGCACCTCTTACGTCTGCACCCATTGAGTTAAGGAAGTTTGCAAGGTCAACAATATGGGGCTCTTTTGCTGCGTTTTCGATAATTGTCAAGCCTTCTGCCTTTACAGCGGCAAGAAGAATATTGACCGTCGCACCAACGGAAACAACGTCAAGATAAATCGGGCTTCCGATAAGCTTGTCGGCTTTTGCGTCAACGGTTGCGTTATCCTCAACCGAAACGTCTGCACCGAGAAGTTCAAAGCCTTTGATGTGCTGGTCAATGGGTCTTGCACCGAGGTAGCAGCCGCCGGGCATTGCAACCTTTGCTCTTGAGAATCTGCCGAGAAGAGCACCGATGAAATAGTAGGATGCACGCAGATGCTTTGTCATGTCGTGGGAAATAACGTATGAATTGACACGGCGTGAATCTATTTCGATTGTGTGCTTGTTGATTACCTTGATTTGAGCTCCGATCTGGTTGAGAATTTTCATCATATAACCGATGTCGCTGATGGAGCAGGGGAGATTTTCGATGACACACACATCCTGCGAAAGAATCGCAGCGGGGATAATCGCAAGAGCGGCATTTTTTGCTCCGCTGATTTCAACTTCGCCCTTGAGCGGAGTGCCGCCGTTGATTATGAATTTCTCCAAGGGTTTCCCTCATTTCATTGCATAATTATATATCAAAAACAGTTAAATTTCCAAAGACTGCAATATTATATCATTAAAAATACATTTTGAAAAGACCAAAATCAAAAAAATATGCGGGAAATTTCAACTTTTTTTGAGCTTTTTTTGTTATTTTGAATAAAAACGATTCGGTGAGCATATTTAGTATGTCAAAAAAGCGGATACATATATGCAGTAAAAATAAAACAGAAAAAGGGCAAAACGCCCAAAAACCGACAACTCTTTTTGGACAATTTAACGATTGCATTTTTGCCCAAAACACGGTTTGTGTTTTTTGCTGAAAGCGGGTCTGCAAAATTACATAAAGGAAAATAAAAGAAGTGAAAATAGACAAAAAGAAGCCGTGCTTTTTGTGCTATATTGCAGAAAAACGTCTGTATTTGAAAAAAGATGAAATCTGTGTTGACGGGAAATTAATTTGCAAAATTTGTTAATTTTAAATAAAAAGCGGCGAAAATTCACAATAAATTCAAAAAAAACTTAAAAAAATCCGAATATTTCTATTGCAAAAAACGCTTTTATTGTGTAAAATGTATATGTCCCAATGGTCATTTTGTATAAAATCATAAAATCCAAATCAAATGAGGGGTAATGATTATGTCTAACAGAATATTCCAGGGTCTCGTTCATCAGATGCGTGATGCGGTTGGCAGAACTCTGGGTGTAATTGACGAAACAGGAACCATCATCGCTTGCAGCGAATTGAGCAAAATCGGCGAGGTTATTTCAAACGCAAATGACGTTTTTGCCGACAACGAGCTCCATTACATCAACGGTCATACTTTCTGCAATTTCGGCACACATATTCAGACCGAATATGCCGTTTTTGTTGAGGGTGTGGACGAGCTTGCAGGCAGATTTGCGGCTGTTTGCTGTGTGTCGCTCGAAAACCTCAAACAGTATTATGAAGAAAAATTTGACAGGGGCAACTTTATCAAAAACGTAATTCTTGACAATATTCTCCCCGGCGATATCCATCTCAAGTCAAGAGAGCTTCGCTTTAATTCGGAGGCAACAAGGGTCGTTCTCCTCATCAGAATCACCGACCATAACGACGCTTCCGTATTTGATGCGGTGCAGAATCTTTTCCCCGACAAGAGTAAGGACTTCGTTATTAACATAAACGAGCACGATATCGCAATTGTCAAGGAAGTACGCAGCAACATCGAAACAAAAGACCTTGAAAAGCTTGCTCGTTCAATCTCCGATTCGTTAAGCACCGAGCTTTATACCCATGTCCTTGTCGGCATCGGTACAACAATCGAGGGAATAAAGGACCTTGCACGCTCCTTCAAGGAGGCACAGATTGCCCTCGAGGTTGGCAAGGTTTTCGATACCGAAAAAACAATCGTAAGCTACGAAAATCTCGGTATTGCAAGAATCATCTACCAGCTTCCCACAACCCTCTGCGATATGTTCCTTCGCGAGGTGTTCAAGCGCGGCTCAATCGAAAGCCTTGACCACGAAACGCTCTTCACAATCCAGCGTTTCTTCGAAAACAACCTCAACGTGTCCGAAACTTCAAGAAAGCTTTTCGTTCACAGAAACACTCTTGTATACAGACTTGAAAAAATCAAAAAACTTACAGGTCTTGACTTGAGAGAATTTGACGATGCAATCGTATTCAAAGTTGCTCTCATGGTTAAGAAATACCTTGATGCAAAGCCCGTTAAGTATTAATTGACAGGGTTTGCATTGAGCTGTCGTGCGTTCGATATCTAAAAATCTATTAACGAATTTAAGGAAATGATACTGTGATTCAATTTAGCAATGTATCAAAGAAGTATGATAACGGCACACATGCTTTAAAAGATATTAATCTCACAATCGACAAGGGCGAGTTCGTCTTTGTTGTCGGTTCATCGGGTGCGGGTAAAAGTACATTCCTCAAGCTCATGATGAGAGAGGAAGTGCCTTCATCGGGTTCAATCATCGTTGAGGACAAAGACTTGACCAAGATGAAAAAGAGGGAAATTCCCAAATTCCGCCGCAAGCTCGGCATCGTTTTTCAGGATTTCCGTCTTATTCCCAACATGACCGTTTTCGATAATGTTGCATTCGCAATGAGAGTTATCGGAACAAAAGAAAAGAAAATACGCCGCAGAGTGCCGTATGTTTTAAGCCTTATGGGTCTTAACGAAAAGGCAAGAAACTACCCCCAGGAGCTTTCGGGCGGTGAGCAGCAGAGAGTTGCTCTTGCACGTGCTCTTGCAAACAATGCGGAAATTATTATTGCCGACGAGCCCACGGGCAACGTTGACCCCCAGATGAGCTATGAAATCGTTGATTTGCTTATGCGTCTTAACGAGGCGGGCACAACCGTTATCATGGTAACTCACGAGCATAGCCTCGTACGCTGCTTTGACAAGCGTGTTATCATTCTTGATAAAGGTACCGTTGTTGCAGACGGCGGCTCGCTTATCCGTGAGGCTGCAACCTCCCACATCAACCCCATCAGCGAAATTTCAAATGAATATGTTGTTCCTCCCGAGGAGGATTACTCCGCGTATGCCGCACAGAATGCTGCGGCTTCGCAGACAGCCGAAAACAGCGAGCCTGTTGAAACAAGCGAGGAATTTATTGTACCGGGAGGTGAGGACTGATGGGTAATATCGGCTATCTTACCAAAGAAGGCTTCCGCAATTTAAGAGTTAATAAGCTTATGACGGTTGCCTCAATAACCGTGCTTTTCAGCTGCCTTATGCTGATTGGCATTGCGTTCATGCTTCTTGTTAATATCGAGGCGTTTATTTCGGGAATCGAATCCGAAAATGTTATTATGGTCTATGCCGAAATGGACACCGGCGAATATGACTATGTGAAGCTCGGAAACGATTTGCGTGCTCTCGGAAACGAAAAAATCGCTTCCGTTGAAAGCATTGACAAGGATGTTGCTTATCAGGAAATCCTTTCCGAAATGGATGAGCAGCTCAAAAATTATCTCGGCAGCCTTAACGAAAATCCGCTGCCCGATGCCTACAGAGTAACCGTCAAGGATATGTCACGCTTTGAGGAGGTTGTTTCCGAAATCAAGCTGCTTGACAACATTCAGCGTGTTTACGAAAACAGCACCCTTGCAAGACAGCTTGAGGGCATCAGAACCTCGGTTCAGTATATCAGCATCGGCATGATTGCACTTTTATTTATTGTTTCTCTTTTCATTATTTCAAATACTATTAAGGTAACAATGTTCAGCCGCCGACTCGAAATCAGCATCATGAAGAGCGTCGGCGCAACAAATTCCTTTATCCGTATGCCATTTATGGTTGAGGGTATTATCATCGGCATAATTGCAGGTCTTCTTGCAACGGCGGCGGTATGGGGAATTTATGAGTTTGCATTGGGTTCATTTACCTCCGTGCTTTCGGGCTTCGGAAAAGAAATACAGATTGATTTCCTTGATTATGCTCCTTATCTTGTTGCGGCTTTTGTAGGTATCGGCATTTTCACCGGCGTATTCGGCAGTGCAACATCAATAAGAAAATATCTTAAGGAAAGGAAGTTTGTTGAGCTTGAAGACTAAAAAAACAAGCATCAGAAAAAAGCTGATTTGCTTTGTTCTTGCTTTTGTTTGTGCTTTTTCAGTCATCATGCCCTATTATTCTCCCATAGCCTCGGCAGATGAAACTCTTGAAGATTTGGAAAATCAGTACAAAGAAATTGAGGACCGAATCGAAAAGAACGAAAAAGAGCTTGCAAATGTTGAAAAAGACATAAGAACAAATGAAGATAAACTTGAAGACCTTGAAAGCCAGATAAGCGATATCAATGACCAGATTGATTTGCTTGACGAAAGAATGGATGTTCTCAACGGCGATATCGACTCTCTTCAGGAAAGCATCGATTTGACAACAAGCGATATCAATGTGATCAACTCGCAGATTGCGGAAATCGAAGCACAGATTGCGGAAACCGACGCTCTTATGGACGAAACCCGTGAGATGCTTCTTTTAAGAATCCGTGAAAGCTATATGTCAGGCGAAGCGTCAACCCTTGAACTTCTTTTCTCAAGCGGTGACATTTCATCGTTCTTTGCAAGAAAAGAGCTTGTGACACGAGTTTCCGAAGAGGACAGCCTTCTAATTGCGGAGCTTACCGCAAAGGTTGCACAGCTCGACGAGCTCCAGACACAGCTTGAAACCCAGAAAACCGAGCTCGAAACAAAAAAGACACAGCTTGATTCACAGATGGATACTCTCAATGACCGTCAGTCGGACCTTGAGAGCAGCATAACTACCCAGCAGGGCAAAAAGAGCGAAGCTACCAAAAAGCAGGATGAGGTCAAATATCTTCTCACCGAGCTTGACAAGGACAGTGAAGCTTATAAGAAAACAATCGCTCGTCAGCGCAAGGAGCGTGAAGCTCTTGAAGCTGAAATCGATGAATACATCAGACAGCACGGCTCGACCCAGGGCGATACTCCCGACGAGGAATATAACAACGACGGCGATATGCTGTGGCCCGTTGCGGGTGAAACCCGTCTTACCGCAACTTATCCCTCATATTCCGACGGCTCGCCTCACTGGGGCATTGACATCGTAAAGTCTGACGGCAACACAAGAGGTCAGCCCTTCCGTGCCGCACAGGGCGGTGAGGTTATCATCGCAAAGAATGACGGAAACTGGAATTCGGGCTTCGGCAACTATTGCGTTGTTGACCACGGCGACGGTACACAGACGCTTTATGCCCATTCCGACGGACTTGTTGTAAAAGAAGGACAGATTGTTCAGAAGGGTCAGAAGCTCGGTGCAATCGGTGCAACCGGAAACGTAACGGGACCCCACCTTCATTTTGAGGTAAGAGTTAAAAAGGCAGACGGCTCCGTCAGCCGTGTAAATCCCCTTAACTACGTTTCAAAACCGTAATTTTAATTGACAGTCAAAAGGGCGGCACCGCACGGTATGCCGCCTTTTTTCGGAAAGGAAGGCTGTTATGAACAAAAAAATCTCGCTGGGAATGTGCATATCCCTCATAATCATTTCCATAACCGCAACCTTTGCGATAACAATGGTTGTTTCAAAGCAGATATACAGCAGCATCATCAGCAACATTTCTCAACGCTCCGAAAACCATGAGGCGGTTGAGGAAATCAGCAGAATTATTTCGAGCCATTATTTCGGCTCTGTTGATGACACGGCAAATATGAACGCTTCTCTTGCAGAGGGTTATGTCAACGGACTTGATGTCGGCATCAACCGCTATCTTACCGCTGCGGAATATGCAGACTATAACGCAAAGCTTGAAGGCGGCGTGAAGGGCATAGGCGTTGAAACCTTCTTTAAGGCACAGACAAATCAGCTGATAGTAACTCATGTTTATGAAAATTCGCCTGCAGAAAAAGCGGGGCTTCAGAAAAACGATATCATAACCGCAATCAACAACGAAACCGTGCACATAACAAACTACAGTGTGCTTGAACAGATGCTTTACGGCAGTATGCTTTCAAGTGTGCAGGTTGAATATGAGAGGAACGGAGAAACCAAGGTTGTTGAGCCCATGCTCGGATTCTCAATCCCCGGAGTTATCGCCCGCCTTGAAGGCAATGTCGGCTATGTAAAGATTAACGGATTTTATAAAAACACCGCCTCCGAATTCAAGGAAGCGGTCGAAAAGCTTATTGACGAGGGTGCAACGGCTGTTGTGTTTGACGTAAGAAACACCGATGACGGCAGCATCAAATATGCCGCACAGGTAATTGACGTCATCGTGCCCACGGGTACGATTGCAACGGCGAAGGGCAAGGACGGCTCAACCTATAAGGGCAACGCTGTATTCACCTCGGAAAACAGCAGCATTTCGGGAGTTAATTTTGCGGTTCTGATTAACAAAAAAACCGCAGGACCTGCCGAACTTTTTGCCTGCATAATGCGTGACGTTGCCCGTGCACAGCTTGTCGGCTCGGATACTGCGGGAATCGGCACGATGCAGGAGCTCTTTACCCTTGAAGACGGCGGAGCGGTTTTGCTGACTGTTGCACTCATTGAGCCAGTCGGCGGCGAGGCTGCAATTTACAACGATATCGGGCTCAAGCCCACAATACCCGTTGACCTCTCGGTTGAGGATACGGCAAACCTCGAAATACTCACTCCTGCACAGGATGCGCAGCTTGCGGCGGCACTCAATATGCTTGCAGGCTATTAAAATCTGCGGCGAAGCTCCGTGACCTTACCCAGAACGGTAACGGGCAGGGAAGCAAACTCGCTTTCAGAATAAACCAACGGTTCATATGATGAATTTTCCGGCACAAGCAAAACGCTTGTGCCTTTTTTTATTATCCTTGTAATAAATGCGTCGCTGCTTGCAACCGTAACTGCGGCAAGCTCTCCGCTGACGGGCATTTCAAGGCGGTTGACAATAACAGTATCGCCCGGAATCAATGCCGGCGACATGGCGTTGTCATTTATCGTTAAAGCAAATATTTCACTTTTCCCGAGCTTTTCGGAAACGGCTTCTGCGCTGATTCTTGAAAAGCCGGGAATTTTATTTTCATCCTTCTGTTCCTCAACTCCGAGCAGGACTTCAGCCGAAACTCCAAGAGCAGCCGCAAGCTTTTTAAGACTGTCAAGGTCGGGTGTTGTTCTGCCCTTTTCCCATTGACTGACGGCGGTCTGATGAACTCCGCAAAGGTCGGCAAGAGCTTTTTGCGACAACCCTTTTTGCTTTCTTATATCTTTGATTATATCCATAAACAATATGCTCCCGTTAAATTATTGCTGTAAGAATATTATGAGCCATACTATTAAAAATGTCAACAGGTAACAGATAATTTACAATTTATTCATTGACTTTAGAACATTTGTTCACTATAATTAATAGCAACACTATTAATCGGAGGTGCAAATGAATAAGAATGAAACAGCTGTAAAGCTGAAATGCTATCCGGACGAGGAGGAAATGAGAGCCGCCCAGTTGGCTTGCTGCGGCAGACATTGCAACGCCTGTGAAACTCCTGCGGAGTATGCGTGGCGAAAAAGAGAGGTTGATATGTCGCTTCTTCTTGAAAAGGCAATCGAAGATGAGCTGACTCAAACAGAAAAGGAAATAATAACGGATTTCTGGTTCAATTCCGAAAGTCTGACCCGCATAGCCGAAAAAAGAAATATAAGACCTCCGTCTGTCAAGGGGACTCTTGAAAGAGCTCAAAAGAAAATCGAGCGTGCGTTGAGATATGTTGTTTTTTATCAGCAGGAGATAATGTCCGAAAATATTGTATCGGCTGTTTCGGGCAGGGCGAGAGTGATTGCAGCATCGAGAAACAGAGCTTGCGAAAGCGTTCCCGAAAGAATAAAAAGTCTGCGGATGTCACAGGGATTATCCGTTGAAAGGCTTGAAAAAGCAACGGGGATAAGTGTTGAAAGAATAAAAAATCTTGAAGAAGGCAAAAAAATTGATTTATCGGAGCTTCTGACAATCAGCGAATTTTTTGGTGTGACAACCGATTACATTTTGAAAGGAGAATGTGATGAACAGAACGTTATTTGAGCTTGGGACGGAATATGAAAAATCTGCGGCAGTTGTTAAGGGGAGAATTGAAAGGAAAAGGGCTGAACTTAAAAAGCTTGACAACATGATTTGTTCCAATGAGGCATATGAGCTGAAAAGGGAGCTGCGGCAGCTTTATGCGGAGTACAGAGAAACAAGGGAAATTGCGGAATATCTGAAAACATATTATGAGCCTTGCGAAGGCAAAAGAGAAATTTTCAGCTATAAATAATTTAAGGGCTTGACAAAACGGACCAAACTGTATATAATAACACCTGCGTTTTGAAGAACGCAGATTTGGACGTTTAGCTCAGCTGGTAGAGCATTCGCTTGACGTGCGAAGGGTCAGCGGTTCAAGTCCGTTAACGTCCACCAAACGGGCATTGGATGAACACTTATTTTTTTAAAGGCGGTTTCGCCGTAAGGGTTCCGATCTGATGCAAAACAGAAAAGAGAGTCAAGGTTTAAAGCCTTGGCTCTCTTTTATTTTATGTGTTGCTATGTCACCATAGACTTACTGTCTTACCCATTTTCTTGCTGCCATTTTTCAAACGCTTTTTTGCCTTCTTCGGATTCATAATACTTTCTTATCTCCGGCACAAGAAACCTTGCGAATGAGTCGATTACCGACTGTGGCAGCTCGACGTTGCATTTGGAATTCAACGGCGAAGCTTTGTTGGCTGTTGCTAAAATCTCCTTTCCCGCCGTATTGAACCCCTCGACCATTCGACCGAGAGAATGTCTTTGTTCTCGCTGAGATAATTTCTTATCTGATTATATTATAATCAATTTTCGAAACCTTGTCAAATTTTTGTAAATTTGCAATTATCTCGATTCTTACAACTTAAAAATAGGCATTGGAACAATAGAACCGCAAAATCCGGGTTACAGGTCAAACTATACGCACCCCTCAATTACCGCACTCTGAAACCGTTGTATATTAACGGTTTCGGAAGCTCTATTTGGTTAATTTTTTACTGTAACGAATATGTTTTGAATTACTTGATTTTTGCAATTTAAAATTAATTATGTGGAAAAAGTAAACGCAAAATCGGGGTAACAGGTCAAACTATACGTACCCCTCGATTACCGCACTTTCAATCCCTTATGTATCAACGGTTTCAAGCTCTACTTTTCCTACGTTTTTCAAACTATTAAAAGGAGTTTTTTACTTATGAATAATAACATTATTTCTTGTGAATTTAATATCGATACCGCCTGCGTTGAAGTTAAACTCACTGACGGCTCAATGGTGTCAATCGACTGCATCACCGTTGAAAACGAATATGCAAACAATATGTACGAAACATCAGAACTAGACTTTCTTATCTACAATGAACCGATGAGCTATGTCAGATTACCACTCAGCGGTGAGATGGAAGAATATCTGCGAAACAACACAGACTACACTCCTCTATCAGATATGAGATAATAAACTGTGTAATGCTTTTGCTGGTGTTTTTCGAGTTGTAAATGATATATCATTTATAGTGCAAAAAATTAATAATATCACGTTATATATCAATGTTCTTAACAACAAAATCATTACATCAAACAGACTATATTAATTGAGAAAATCCATACAAGTTGACCTTATATGAAATCAATTTGTATGGATTTTTCTTTTTATATCACATTTGTTGAAACAAAGAATTATTTGTGATAAAATTCACCCATACAATAGTGAGCATAAAAAATCAAGATATCATATAATCCTTGAGCTATAATGAAATCACACAAAGGGGTGAGCGATTTGGATTGGGTTACAGGTATACAGAATGCAATAAACTATGTTGAAGAACATCTTACAGATGAGATCGACTTTGATTTGGTTTCAAAAGAAGCTGCTTGTTCGAACTTTTATTTCCAAAGGATTTTTAGTATACTATGCGGAATTACTCTTGGTGATTATATCAGAAGCAGACGACTTACACTTGCCGGCAATGAGTTGTGTGGAGCTGATACCAAAGTAATTGATGTTGCTTTGAAATACGGTTATGAAAGTCCTGAAAGCTTTACAAGAGCATTTACAAAATTTCACGGTATAACTCCGTCTGAAGCTAAAAAGGATGGTTCAAAACTCAAATCTTTTTCTCGCCTTTCTGTGAAAATTTCATTAAGCGGAGGCAATATAATGAACTACAAAATTATTGAAAAAGAGGCTTTTGACATTATCGAAAAAGTGGAAACACATACTGTTGACAATTCAGAAAATGCCAAGAGTATTCCTGATTTTTGGACTCGTTCACACAAAGACGGAACAGTAAAAATGCTGACAGAATTAACAACAGACAGAACTTTTATTTTTGGAGTGTGCTACGGAAATCTTTCTAAAGATGCAAAGACATTTGATTATTCAATTGCAGCGAAGTGCGATAGCAACACGGCAATTCCCAAAGGTTTCAGAAAAAACACTATTCCAGCAAGAACGTGGGCTGTGTTTGAGTGTAAAGGTGCAATGCCGAATGCCATGCAAAATATGTGGCACAAAATTGTTTCAGAATTCTTCCCGACGTCAGGTTATGAACCTACTTATGAAATGGATATTGAAGCATATACCGAAGGGAATATGAGCAACCCCGATTACTGTAGTGAAATATGGGTTCCTGTTGTAAAGAAATAAAATGAGATAATCCGCATCATAGCTAACCACTATGGTGCGGATTGTTGCTTATATTACCGTTCTCCGAATTTTAAGAAAGCTTTTTTGAACGCACCGATTTTGCGTGAAGATGTGTAAACCGAGTATTCTGCACCTCTGTACTTTACCTTCACCCACTCTTTTGTAACCTCATCGACATAATTGAGATTAACGATAAAACTGTGATGAGGTTGGGCGAAAGTCTTGAGGTCAAGAATACCTTTCCAATGTTCAAGGCGGTAGTTTGTTTCGATTTTTCTGTCAGTCAGATACAGAACTGATTTTCTATCCTCAATCGCTATGTATAGAATCTCGTGCGGATAAATCCTGCAAACGTCTTTATTGCTTGTTTGTACAATAATTCCAGAATTACAACAATACCTTTTACAAGAATTTTCTTCACTGTCTAAATCAATGCAAAATCTGTCACAGCCGCAACACTCGAGCAAATTATATGCAATATCATTTTGCTCCATAAATTTAATCAGTTTAGCTTTTGTCGCTTCCTTTTCTGTTACATTGCATACTAACGAATCCATAAAAATACCTTCCTCATTCATAATACAGAAATGAACTTCTATATATAAATGACGAAAAATGCAAAATGTTACGGAAAAATTTTTGTTTTTTCAGACTTTCTCTGTTTTCCACAAATGAGAACCAACTTAATTGTGCAGAATTACGACATAAAACGACAAAAACCGCAGTAGAGAATCTGCTGATTCTATACTGCGGATTAATTATTTTGCAGCAACTTTTATATGTTGCTCCATAGATTTTGTGAGTTGATTTATTTATGTGATAGCATCACAGCCTTTTTTCATCTTCTTTGCGCTGTTTGTTTGAACGGATTGCGTATGGTATTCCGAAGCCAAGAGCACCACCGATGATTGCACCGATGAGCATAAACAGCCACCAAAGAGGATTTTTCTTTTCTTCCTCTTCTTCAATATCTGCCGTGACAACTTTTTCTTCGATAACTGTTGTTACATCAACTGTTTCGGTATAGGTTTCACCGAAATCATCTTCATAACTTATTGTGATTGTACCTTCGACCTTGCCGAGAATTTCGTTACTGACGCGAAGATTTACACTTCCGGTTTTGCTTTCGCTCTGAAGAATTTCACCGACAAGCACCGTGCCGCCACTGTCAAGTCCTTTGACATCAACATCAATCATTGCATTATGAATTGTGCTTTTGCCTGTGTTCATAAGATTTATGCTAACGGTTACGGTTTCACCTTGAATTGATTTTGACGAAAGCCTTGCGGAATCGTATTTCAGCATAACGCTCTGTTTGATGTTGACTCTGATTGTATCGCTTGCGGAATAACCCGAATGATTTGAGTCCTCATATTCCATTGAAAGAGTCAGAGGATGTTCGCCTGTTTTCGCTGTGTGAACAGCAGTTAATCCGACAGTCCATACGTAAGTGCCGTTTGCAGAAATGCTCTTGACATAAGCGGTGCCCATTCCATCCGTTTTGAGTTCACCGCTTTCATCGGCAAGTGAAAGCTTTATGTTGCTTACTGATTTTGACGGACTTGTGTTTTTGATTGTGATGCTCACATTTCGGCTTTCGCCAGGAATGATACTATCATTTTCAACGGTATAA